>NZ_JADYXB010000099.1:0-604 GCF_015864485.1 Pseudoalteromonas sp. SWN166 | reverse complement strand
GCTCTAGCTGATCACTTTCACTATATTAAGCACAGTAAAAACCGTCATACAGAATACCCTATTGTACGCCTATGCGCCTTAAGTTCCTTGCGTAGCCGGTTGATACACCACGTTGCCTTCGGGCCCAGTTATCAAGGTGAGGTGAACTACGCAAAGCAGTTATTTAGTCATGCGAGTGATAACAGTCTAACTATTTTTGACCGATGTTATCTCAGCGCTGAGCTACTGATTAATTGGCGTAAGCAACACCCACAGTCGCACTGGATGGTCCCGATTAAAAGCAACACGCAATACACCGACATTGAATCTTACTCTGAGCATGACTTCAAAGTAGAGATGAGCGTATCTGCGCATGCCAGAAAACAAGACCCTTCGCTTCCTGAGTGCTGGCAGGCCAGACTGGTTCTTTATCCTGAGCCAATGGGGCCTGGAAAAATAAAAGGTCTGCTGTGCTCTTTGGATGATGAACAGGCTTTTGGTGCGCAGGCCATTCTTGATGTCTATTTCGAACGCTGGGAAATTGAAAATAGCTATGGAGAAATAAAACACCAGATGCTTGAGGATAGTATTCTTTTGCGTAGTCAGACTGTGGATGGAGTCAATC
>NZ_JADYXB010000098.1:0-671 GCF_015864485.1 Pseudoalteromonas sp. SWN166 | reverse complement strand
GTTGGTTTTCCTCTGCTTTCATACGCGAGTTCAAGCGCTTTTAGCGTTAAATTAGTATCTGGCGACAACGACATGGCCCAGCCAACGACTTTACGTGCAAATAAATCAATAACAACGGCTAAATAAGCCCAACGATTACCTACCCAAATATATGTCACATCACCACACCACACGGTATCAGGCTCAACAACATCAAATTGTCTATCAAGCAGGTTTGGAATTTCAAGGTGTTCATTACCGCCGCGTTTATATGAATGTTGAGGTACTTGGCAGCTTTCAAGCTTTAATTTAACCATTAGCTTAGCAGCACGATAACGACTCAATTCAAAATCATTGTTCGTTGCTATTGCCGCGATTGTCCGCGCCCCAGCTGAGCCACCGCTCATTGCATGTATTGCTTTAACTTCAGCCTCTAGCCTTACTTGCTCTGACGTCGGCGTTGTATCCCGCATAGCCCAATATTTATAGCTGCTACGATGCACATTGAATACGTTACACAGCACGCTAATTGGGTAACGCTCTCGTTGATTTAGTTTCTCGATTAACGAGAATTGTTCAGGGAGTCGGACATCAAGAGAGCGGTAGCCTTTTTTAATATATCCTTTTCTAATTCGATGCGTTGGATTTGCTTTTTAAGTTCGCGGATTTCAATTTGTTCGGGCGTCATTGGC
>NZ_JADYXB010000097.1:0-705 GCF_015864485.1 Pseudoalteromonas sp. SWN166 | reverse complement strand
TCTCAGAAACTGAATGGTATCCAAGCACACTTTTATTTAAGTAGATGCTGTATGTACAAGGGGAGTAAGTAGAGATGATGTTTATCGGCATTGATATTAGTAAAGAGAAGATTGATTTATCCTGGTTGAGAGACCAGCTTACAAACAAGATTAAAACAAAAGTATTTAAAAACAAGCATCAAGACTTTTTAGCAATAGAAAAATGGCTTTTAAATACAACTAAAAGCGCTGCGAATGAGCTCGTTATCACCCTCGAACCAACGGGTGTTTATCATGAGGCGCTGATGTATTTTTTACACGAGCAAGGCTTTAATATTATTTTAGCGAATCCAGGTAAAGCTAAAAAGTATGCAGACGCTTTAAACATAATTCATAAAACAGACAAATCTGATGCAACGATGCTTGCACATTACGGCTGTGCTAAGCATGCAGTCGTTAATTATTGGCAACCTGATGCATTAGAAGTTAGAGAGCTTAAAGCCCTTATCCGTCGTTTAGATGCGCTTGAGAGTAACCGACAACGAGAAGCGAACCGATTAGAAGCAAGTGAATTCAGTAACGTTTCAGCACGTGTTTGCCAATCTATAAAAGTGACTATCGCGTTTTTAGACGATGAAATTAAACAGCTTAAATCTGACATTGATAACCACATAGATAATGAACCTGATTTAAAAAGAAACAGGAAACTACTTGAGTCTATCCCTG
>NZ_JADYXB010000096.1:0-728 GCF_015864485.1 Pseudoalteromonas sp. SWN166 | reverse complement strand
GCTATCATATCTTCAATTGACTGAGTAACTCGAGTAGATGCACCTGAGAAACCAACAGCTTCATAACGATTTTCTTCGCGACGTAAGTCTTGCTCAAGTGCTTCAAGTCTACGCGTCATTACTTTTAACTCTCTCGCTTCAACAGGCTCAGGCTGCCAACTTAAAAGTGAGTGCTGTTGGTCATGACCATAACGAGCAAGCATTGTGGCGTCTGACTTGTCTGTCTTATGGACAAGCCCTAATGAACTTGCGTACTGTTTTGCTTTACCAGGATTTACATGTAATAAAATAAATCCTTGCTCGTATAGGAAATACATCAGCGGCTCGCTATAAACACCTGTGGGCTCTGTTGTAATAACAATGTCTTGTGCTTTTAAATTTGTATTCTTTATCAACCAGGCAACTAACTCTTGATAGCCCTGCGGGTTATTTTTAAAAATCTTCGTTTTCTTTTTACTTTTGACTACATCGCGTAGCCAGGAAATATCTAACTTTTCTTTACCCACATCAATGCCAATAAAAGCTTTCATCTCTATCTACTCCCCTTGTACATGCAGCGTCACCCTTAGTTGGGGCGCTAGGATACCATTCAGTTTAATTGAGGTTAGGAAGTCAGGGCTCAATCTACGTCACAGCATTTTCACACTCTGGTTGGGTACGAGCTCACTGTCTTCCCGATGTGACAAGTGCTAGCTAAACACTCATCAAGAAGAGATACAAGGTTGGGT
>NZ_JADYXB010000095.1:0-805 GCF_015864485.1 Pseudoalteromonas sp. SWN166 | reverse complement strand
GGGAGACTTTGAAGCAGCGACGCTAGTTGTTGTGGAGTCAACCTTGAAATACCACCCTTGTAGTTTTGATGTTCTAACGTTGGCCCCTGAATCGGGGTTACGGACAGTGCCTGGTGGGTAGTTTGACTGGGGCGGTCTCCTCCTAAAGAGTAACGGAGGAGCACGAAGGTTGGCTAAGTACGGTCGGACATCGTACGGTTAGTGTAATGGTAGAAGCCAGCTTAACTGCGAGACAGACACGTCGAGCAGGTACGAAAGTAGGTCATAGTGATCCGGTGGTTCTGAATGGAAGGGCCATCGCTCAACGGATAAAAGGTACTCCGGGGATAACAGGCTGATACCGCCCAAGAGTTCATATCGACGGCGGTGTTTGGCACCTCGATGTCGGCTCATCACATCCTGGGGCTGAAGTCGGTCCCAAGGGTATGGCTGTTCGCCATTTAAAGTGGTACGCGAGCTGGGTTTAGAACGTCGTGAGACAGTTCGGTCCCTATCTGCCGTGGGCGTTTGAGAATTGAGAGGGGTTGCTCCTAGTACGAGAGGACCGGAGTGAACGAACCGCTGGTGTTCGGGTTGTCATGCCAATGGCATTGCCCGGTAGCTACGTTCGGAACTGATAAGCGCTGAAAGCATCTAAGCGCGAAGCAGGCCTCGAGATGAGTTCTCACTAGACTTTTAAAGTCTCTGAAGGGCCGTTGAAGACTACAACGTTGATAGGCAAGATGTGGAAGTGGTGTGAGCCATTAAGCTAACTTGTACTAATTACCCGTGAGGCTTAACCATACAACGCCAAACGCGTTTTATG
>NZ_JADYXB010000094.1:0-833 GCF_015864485.1 Pseudoalteromonas sp. SWN166 | reverse complement strand
GGGTGCATGGGTGCATGGGTGCATGGGTGCATGGGTGCATGGGTGCATGGGTGCATGGGTGCATGGGTGCATGGGTGCATGGGTGCATGGGTGCATGGGTGCATGGGTGCATGGGTGCATGTGCCACCTACACACCCCTTCTCTAGGGGTTACTACTTAGAAAATAAATTGCGATAGTTCTTGCGCGTCTGCTAAAAAGTTAGCTACAATAGAGCCACTGAGTCAGATAACGCAACGCAAAGGAACCCGCACCATGACCCGCAACGAATTCACCGTCAACGAAGCCCTTGCAGCACAAGCCGCAGAGCGGGCCCGCTGGGCGGCCGCCCTGGCGCCTGCCGCAAAAGCCATCGGCCAGCGTCGCGCAGTGCGTAAAAGCCTGATCGCCCGCTTGCTGGGTTTGTAAACCGTCAACCGCAAATAGGAGAAAACACCATGAATGCAATCCAATCTAACGCGCAACGCTGGGTGAAACACGGCGCGTATGAAATTCGCTCGAATGCTGAATTGTGCATTCAAGCGGAATTGCGTAAGGCCGGTTTGATTCCAATGGGCGCTACGATTGTAGAGATTAATTTTCACGGCGAAGATTGCGTTTTTGTCGAAACGTCCAACGGCGGGGAATTCACTATTAACGTGAATACCGGTCACATTAACCAATGCTGAACATTTAGGAGAAAACCATGCAAGCTATCCGCACCAAATATCACGGCCCTACCGATACTAAAGGTTCGCGTATCAGCGCGCAATGCGAAGCCGGACGCATTTATGTGTCCTATGACCACGCGCTTAATATTTACGGTAACCATAAAGCCGCATGCGATGCGCTGGTG
>NZ_JADYXB010000093.1:0-867 GCF_015864485.1 Pseudoalteromonas sp. SWN166 | reverse complement strand
GCTTTGATACGCACTTCTCGAATATAAATGTGGGCTGTAAATCGTGCCACAGCGATATAACGGATGAACATAAAACTAAAAAAATAATAAAGACAGCTCAAACAAGCCCTACCAATATGTCGCAGTGGAAAATAATTGGCGATAATAAAATTGCTACTTGGCAAGGTGAGCCGCGCGATAACAGCTTTATGCAAGGCTGTTATGCGTGTCATTCGCTTCGAAGCCCATTAACCGATGGCTTTGATAACAGCCAAGCGTTTTTAGACCAATTTAGTCCTTCATTTTTAGAACCAAATTTGTATCACGCCGATGGCCAAATTAAAGAAGAAGTGTATGTGTTTGGCTCTTTTGCACAAAGTAAAATGTACAAAGCCGGAGTTAACTGTGTTGACTGCCACGATAAACACACCATGAAAGTTAAAACAAAAACAAATGGGCTGTGCTTACAGTGCCACAGTGCCAGCGAATATAACAAACCCGAGCATCATCGCCATAAAGAACAATCAACCGGCGCACAATGTGTTAGCTGCCACATGCCAACCAACAGATACATGGGCGTTGATGACAGGCGCGACCACAGCTTTAAAATTCCGCGCCCTGACATATCAATAAAATACGATACACCCAATGCGTGTGTGCAATGCCACGACGGTCAAACAAACGAATGGGCAGCAAGCACGCTTGAAAAATGGCATGGTAAAGCACCGGCATTAAGTGCAAGCGAGCACAGTATGCTTGAACTGCGCTCATTAAAAGCGATATCGCAAAATGCACATATGAGCTTAATTAATGACTTTTCGTTAAATGAAATAGACCGCGCCAGTGCAATTGCCTATTTAGGTAATTCGGGCGCTGAGCTAAACGATG
>NZ_JADYXB010000092.1:0-885 GCF_015864485.1 Pseudoalteromonas sp. SWN166 | reverse complement strand
GAGAACGAGTGAAACGTTATATTCTTCCAGAAAAAAGAAAACGGCCCAAAAGTAGGACCGTTCGAATTTCAAAAACTCGGTACACCATTAAGTCAAAACATGCTTAACTGAATGGTGTTAAACCGTAGTAGCTGCTTTTAATCGTCACGGTAACGCGTTAAAACGGTTTTCACAGAAGAAGCAAAAGGACGTTAAAAAGCATATTCGTCGTAGTGTTATTGTCGATATGGATGTGGAAGGTAAAACGAATTATCGATTGATTGCGAGCTGGCCTAAAGGAAAAAGTGAGCCTACTTATTGGGCAACGAACTTAAATCGAGAAAAATTTAGCGCTGAAGCGGTAATAAAGCTCTACAGTCTCAGGTGGCAAATAGAGTTACTGTTTAAAGAATGGAAGTCTTATTGCAACCTGCAGAAATTTAACACCAGAAAAGCGAGCATGATGGAAGGCTTGGTGTGGGCAAGTTTATTGACGTTGTTAGTAAAGAGGCGAATAGGCATGAGTGTTCAACAACTTGCCGGCATTGAGCTATCAACATTTATGGTAGCAAAAAACACCCAAGGTTGGTTTTATCAATTAATGGAGTCGATAACACAAGGCGTGATATCGACACTGAATAAAGCATGGCAAAAAACTATCAGTTTTTAGTCAAAATATGCACGAAGAGCGAATCCAAAAAGAGATAAAGAAAAAGGACGATTAAAATGCGGCCTGAATCCAATTATCTCTTAATGTCTAACCTATGAGCAAATACTACACTATCTTATACCAATCTGCCAAATTATGTGATCTAATTAGCACACTGATACTTATCTACTTTTACTAAATTGAACTTAGAAAAATCCAAGCAACTTTTAGCTTTATCACGTAAAGAGCCTAATGCA
>NZ_JADYXB010000091.1:0-914 GCF_015864485.1 Pseudoalteromonas sp. SWN166 | reverse complement strand
GCGGGCGTAGTCCGCGCTGGACTGAGCCGCCAGGAGTTGGCGCTGGGCTTCTTCCAGCTCGCGCTGGGCCAGTTCCTTGGGGGAGGGTTTGCGGAAAGGGTTTAGGAATTTCATGGGGTGCTTTCAGTTGGAACGGAGAGGTTTGTCTTTGGCGGCACGATCAGGCGAGCAGGTGTGCATAGTCTTTGAACAGGCGCGATTCCCAGTCGGTTTCGCCAAGGCATGCGCGCTGGATGAAGGCCCAGCTCGGCACGTCCTCGCGGTCGATTTCGCGGCACCAGATAGGCATACCGAGCACGCGGGTGACGCGCTCAAGCACCTGAAAACCGGTGCAGTCGCTGCGCGTCCACCGGCGCACGCGGTGGGTGGTGGCGATGATCTTCACGATCAGGCCGTCACACCGTTGATCCGAAGAAACTCGCGGCGCTCGGCGATGCTCTTGATGCCGGCGGCCTTGCGGAGCATCGCTGCTTTGCCCAAGTCTTCGCAGTAGCGGTGGGTTTGGCCGAGGACGATCCAGGTGTGCAGGGAGTCCTGCGCGTCGATCTCCAGCTTGATGGCGGCCATTTCGAGCCACTTGGTGCTGACGGTGAGTTTGCGGGTCATCTGGTGCTTTCGTTGGTTTGTCGTTACTGACAACTGAACTTTACCGACAAGTGTGAACAACGACAAGTTTTTTCGCAAAAGGTCACAAACTTTTGTCGGGTATTACGCAAACGCGAAATTTCGCATACACTTCAGTCCGCTCACCGAGCAACTTAAATTTTCAAACTGGAGCACTCATGAACATCGAAGACCGCCTGGAATCCATCGACACATCGCTGAAGACCCTTGTCACCATCCTGCAGAGCGCAGGCACCATCACCGCCGTGGCCGGCGCCCCTGAAGCCGCTGCTGCAGCGCCTACCGCAGAG
>NZ_JADYXB010000090.1:0-927 GCF_015864485.1 Pseudoalteromonas sp. SWN166 | reverse complement strand
TGCATTAGGCTCTTTACGTGATAAAGCTAAAAGTTGCTTGGATTTTTCTAAGTTCAATTTAGTAAAAGTAGATAAGTATCAGTGTGCTAATTAGATCACATAATTTGGCAGATTGGTATAATCTACACTCATCTACTCCCATCACGTAGGCCGGGCGAGCGTAGCGACTCCCGACTCTAAAATCATAAAATATCTCCGCGCATAAAAGTGTAGCATTTGCACTGTGACTATTTAGTCCTTTAGGTGTTACCACAAATGTACCTGCCTCACATTGAAGAAACCCTTGCTTTAACTATTCAGTAGTCTTATTAGGCGTTCCCACTAATTATATAGCCTCATTTACAGACATCAGTAAGCAATTAATAATGATGTACTATTTGGTGCTAAGATCATTAATGTGACTTACCGTATTACATCTGTAATTAACTGCCTTTTTAGTGTGTACTAATACCAACCTGCATAAATCTTTGATCAATTTACCGAATTAAATTGCACTATAACGTTGTTAAAAAATTTTTATTTAGAACAACTAGATACAAAAATTTTTGCCTAGTTCTAGTGTAATTTCCTTAACGTTAAATAGACCCCATACATAAGCAGATTGGTATAAGTGAATATACTTACATAATAATTATACTAATCCGCATAAGACTTAATTAACTGGATGGATTAAACCTGACGCTAATAGCATTAAAGATTTCTGATTTGCGATAGCATAGATACAGAAGGTTGAGCGACTTAGAAGCAATTGAAGAGAGCAACGAATTATCGACAAAGTTTACCTGCCCTAAAATAGATCACTTAACAAGAGGGCGTTCAGAATTCTGTGTCAGCCTAAATTGCTAAATATCTAGCACACCATCTAACCTACCTTCGAAGTGGATGGCCAATTGCGACAATGTCAGATTCCAGTTATGGATTGGCATT
>NZ_JADYXB010000009.1:0-149901 GCF_015864485.1 Pseudoalteromonas sp. SWN166 | reverse complement strand
TAAGCTTCATTCATATTTGAATAAGTGCATAGAGCGGGTTATTAGCTCAGTTGGTAGAGCAGTTGACTTTTAATCAATTGGTCGATGGTTCAAATCCATCATAACCCACCATTCTATGAAAGTTTTAATCGGCGGATTTACGCACGCTTTTTACAAAGCAGATTTATATTAGAGCGGGTCATTAGCTCAGTTGGTAGAGCAGTTGACTTTTAATCAATTGGTCGATGGTTCAAATCCATCATGACCCACCACTCTCTAATACTTTCCTTTATATTCTTTTTTAAATTCCCATTCTATTTTTTATAAACAGCTTCGCTAGTTTGCTGTTATTTGTGTTTATATTCTCGTATAATTCGCCGTAATTAATGCACTGTAGATAAGTGGTCGAGAACATGAGTCTAGCTCAAACAATTATGCCTGAAGGTTATATTTTCCCTCCTAAGCCAGCACCGTTAACACAAGACGAGCAAGGCGAATACAAAACACGTATAAAAAAATTGCTGAAAGATAAAAACGCAGTACTTGTTGCACATTATTATACCGATCCTGAAATTCAAGCACTTGCTGAAGAAACTGGCGGTTGCGTTGCCGATTCGCTAGAAATGGCACGTTTTGGCGCACGTCACGATGCAGATATGATTATTGTTGTGGGCGTAAAATTTATGGGCGAAACAGCCAAAATTTTAACGCCTAATAAAACAGTCGTTATGCCAACGCTTGAAGCGACATGTTCGCTTGATATTGGTTGCCCTGTAGATGAGTTTTCAGCGTTTTGTGACGAGCACCCTGACCGTAAAGTGGTTGTGTATGCAAACACCTCTACCGCAGTTAAAGCGCGTGCAGATTGGATTGTAACCTCATCATGTGCGCTTGAAATAGTCGAGCACCTAGATGAGCAAGGCGAAAAAATCATCTGGGGCCCAGATAAGCACCTTGGTAGCTACATTCAAAAAAATACCGGTGCTGATATGCTAATGTGGAATGGCGCATGTATCGTGCATGACGAGTTTAAAACTAAGGCATTAAAAGACTTCAAAGCATTGCACCCAGATGCAGGCGTATTGGTTCACCCTGAGTCACCAGCAGAAATTGTTGCACTTGCAGATTCTGTTGGATCTACGAGTCAATTAATTAAAGCTGCGCAAACAATGCCAAACAAAAAGTTTATTGTAGCAACCGATCGCGGTATTTTTTATAAAATGCAGCAACTGTGCCCAGACAAAGAGTTTTTTGCGGCTCCAACGGCAGGTGAGGGCGCTTCATGTAAAAGTTGTGCTCATTGTCCTTGGATGGCTATGAATGGCTTAAAAGCGATTGAGGAAGCCCTTATAAGCCCTAAAGGTAAAGAAGTATTCGTTGATATGGATTTACGCGAAGGCGCACTCAAGTCTCTAAATCGCATGCTTGAGTTTACTGCGAGCATGGCTAAGTAATTTTAAAAGTATAAATTAAAAACGGTTAAGTCTTAGATTTAGCCGTTTTTTGTGCCTACACTTAAGTTGTTGTTTGATTAATAAGCATTTAAATACTCATATTTAAAAATGCCTTGCACCTTAAGAGTCTATTTCATACTATAGCGCGCTGTTGCATTATACAATTGCAGCACTGTGGAGGAATGGCTGAGTGGCTGAAGGCGCACGCCTGGAAAGTGTGTTTAGGTTTATCCCTAACGAGGGTTCGAATCCCTCTTCCTCCACCATTATTCTTAGAACCCAGTTACTAATATCGAAAGGTATTAGTAACTGGGTTTTTTAATGCCTTCGCAATGACTAACTATTAACTAAAGATAGTGTTGATAACATGCTTACAAGCTCATGTTTTTCAATTGGCTTTGAAACGTAACCATCAAATAACTGCCTGTATATCTCTTTTTGCTCTGTAAAAACATTAGCGGTTAATGCAATAACGATTTGCTCGCTATTAAGCGCCTTAATTTTTTTACATGCCTGAAGACCATCCATTTTAGGCATTTGAATGTCCATAAAGATAATGTCTGGCTTGTGTGACTCGTATAATGAGATTGCTTCTAACCCATTATTTGCAATAATAATGGTGGCTTTTGTAGGTTCAAGCATCGCAGATGCAACAAGCTGATTTATTTTATTATCTTCAGCTAATAAAATGGTTTTTCCGGATAGGTCAGGGAGATCAACATTTTTTGTTATTAATGTGCTTTCATCAATCTGTGCTTGTTTTAATGGTAAGTACACATAAAACTGACTACCTGAATCTAATTGGCTTGTTACTTTAATTTCGCCATTCATTAAACCTATTAATGATTTAGTAATAGGTAAACCAAGACCTGTACCACCATATTCACGCGTAGTGGATTGCTCTGCTTGTTCAAAGCGCTCAAACAATCGCTCTATAGCCTGCTCAGAAATTCCAATTCCGGTGTCTGATATACAACAACATATTTTGTTTTCGTCGGTTAGCCTAAAGGTTACTGTAACGCCACCTTGCGACGTAAACTTAATCGCATTAGATATTAGGTTTAAAAACACCTGTCTGAGCCTAACAGGGTCGCCCACCCAATGCTTATGATTAATATTGATAACAAATTTAAGGTATATATTTTTATCGCTAGCTTGTAGACCAAGATCTGACTCTAAGTGATGAATCAGTTCAAAAAGATCAAAAGGCTTATGCTCTAATGAAAGCTTACCAGCCTCAATTTTAGAAAAATCGAGAATATCATTAATAATAGTGGTGAGTGAGCGAGTTGAATAGAGTGATTTTTTTAAATACTCTTTTGACTTTTCATTTAATGGTTGTTCTTGCAGTAACTGTAAAGTGCCGAGTATGCCATTCATAGGAGTGCGTATTTCATGGCTCATATTAGCTAAAAACTCAGATTTAGCTTGGGATGCTTGCTCAGCTAACTCTTTAGCATCTCCAAGAGCTTGTTCGTGATTAATTTGTTCGGTTAAATCATATGCTACCCCCAAATAACCAACAACTTCATTTTCATTGTTCAATAAAGAGGTAACGCTTATATTAACTTGTATTTTTTTACCCGAAGAGGAGATGTATGTCCATTGATTAATATCAGGCTTAGTTGCTGTTGCTTTTAATATCAAAACTTCAAAACTAGGGGAGACAGGTTTATTTAATTCAGTACTTAGTTGCTGAGCTTTTTTTATAATTTCTTCTTCTAAATGAAAAATGCCAGGGTTTTCAATTCCAATAACATCTTGCGCTTTATAGCCTAATAACTTTTCAGAGGCGGGATTAAATAATGTAATTAAGCCATTTATGTCGGTAGCAATAATCGAATAGCTAGCACTATTTAAAATACTACGCTGAAGCATACTTATATCTGCAATTTCTTTGGTGCGTTGTTTTACTTCATTTTCTAGTCTTAAATTTGCTTGTTGTAATACGAGCTTATTTTTTTTTGCTTGTAGTGCTTTTCTTTTAATTCTTTGGTTTCGTCTAAAAATAAATAACTGTATTAAAAAAGCCATAAGCATACAGCCTAGCGTGTAAAATATACCACTTACTAATGCTTTATACTTACTTGGTAAGTGAAGTGTTTCAATAAATTCATCTGAGGCATTAATTGTTATTTTCCACTTTCTTCCCATAACCTCTATTACTTTACTGTGATAGAAATTTGTAGAAGTACTTTTAGCGCCATAACTAAAAAAGTCGGTGCTACTATTAAGGTCGCTAATAATGAGGTGATTTTCATCTACCTGTGATAAAGAGTCCAAAATATTATTAATTAATAAAGGGGAGTAAGCCCATCCTAGTAACTGCTCTAAACGTTGATTTTTGTTTCTAGGAATAATCGTTTTTTTATAAACTGGCAGTAAGATTAAAAAGCCTTGTTGTGCTTTTTTATCAGCTTGCACCAACGTAATGGGAGCTGTTAGTTGAGTGCTATTATTAATGGCTGCATTTAAAGCCGTTTGTTGACGCATTTCCTCTGAACTAATATTTAACCCAATGGCTTGTAAATTGCTTTTTTCAGGAAATATGTATTGAATAATAAAAAGTTCATTACTCTTGTTCGTGAGTTTTTTTATATTAAATATATGATCAGGACGATCGTTTTTTGCAGTTTGTAGAAATTGATTTAAGTTTTCAGAGTTTACTTTTCTTATAAAACCAATACCGTTTGCGCCGGGGAATTCTTGGGCATAGTTACGGCTGTTAGAGTAATTAGAAATTGCTTTGTAGTTTAGGTTGTTAACACCTATGCCGTGAACAAAGCCTTTTAAACCAAGTAGACCATACTTATATAAATCGAGCCTGCTTTCTACGCCTGATGAAAGCGTAGAAAGTCGACTAGTAAGGGCTTCATTTATTTTGTTGTTAAGTGCATCTTGATGCTTAATATGAGCAATATAAGTTAACCCAACACCGATGGTGAGTAAAATGGTATGAATAAGTACAGAGGTTAATAGCCCTTTACTAACCGGTCGTCCTGAAAACATTAACCCATCCTTTATTATGAATATACTAATTGTATATCTGTTTTATCATCGAGATAAATATAGCACTTATTATTCAGGATACAACTTTGTTTTAAATTAGAATATATATATTTTATAGTGGTTTAGAGTGGAGGGAATGTAAAAATTTGATTTTAAGCATCAAGGTAAAATGAACAAACATATAAATATAATAATTTATATGTTTTCGGTGGCTTTATAACTACCAACAAAAGTATTAGCTAAAAGTGTTCGTTTTTATATTTACTGGTTTTTAGTGTGGATTAGATGCCCATAAAAACAACGAATAACTCTTAGTCTTTGCTCCTGATTTAAATTTGGTAAGTTTACCCCAAGTAAAACTCAGCCATAATTATAGTGTTTTTAAAGTGACCTAGCAGTATAGATACGAGTAAATAGCTGCCTCAATGTTGTGATGTATCGAGCACAAAACAAATACTTAATATTCATAGCATGAAAATTAAAACATTAAAAAACTTATATTGTTCTATATTTAATAGCATGAAAAAACGTCATTGCGTGAAATATAATTACCTTATACGACGTTTGCCATTTTTGCTAAACGTACACGTTGTTATGCACTGCTGCATTAAATTAACACAAAACAAGGTAACGGAGATAACTATGACTCTACGGCTCTATAAATTATTTGCGGTAACAGCCGCAGTATTAACGTGTATTTCTATACCTTCGTATGCCGCTGTTAATGGGCTGACAGAACAAGATGAATTTAATATAAAACTTAGATCAATTTATTTTGACCGTGACTACGATAACGACGCAAGTGACGATTCTACCTTTGCTCAAGGTATAGAGTTCAATTACACATCGGGTTATATAAACGATTTATTGAGTGTGGGTGTATCGACTTACACCGCAATGAATATTAACTCTACAGGTTCAGCCGCAGGTAATATTTTACCAGCAGGTAATGAGAGTGGTGGAGTAGACGATAGCTTTTCTAAATTTGGTCAATATTTTTTAGATTTTAAATTGGGCAACAATGGTCACGTTAAAGTGGGCGGGCAAAAAACCAAAAGTATGTTGCTTAAAAGCTCTGGAAGTCGGGCTATTCCTAATACTTTTAGAGGTGTTTTTGGCGATTACAAAATTGGTAACACTAAATTATACGGTTACGTTTACGATAAGTGGAGCCGTCGACACGATGATAGATGGGAAGATTTTTCTACCGATCAATCTGCAACTGGCGCTATTAGTGTAATTTGGGGCGTAGGTGCTACGCATAAAAAAGACGACATAACATTAGAAGCTGAATATTTAAAGTCCCACAATTACCTAAATAAAATGGGATTAAAAATCAGTTACGACATAAAACTTGAGCAAAGTAAGTTAACGCTTTCAAGTGGTATATTTACCTCACAAGATGATGGTGATTTATTTGTAACAGGCGCAGAGAGCGGTGACTTGGATGATGAAGATGCACCTGGTGAATTAACAGGCTTAACTAAAAGTGAAAATGATGGATTTGCCTATTACTTAGATGCTGATTGGAAAAAAGATATTTGGAGTGTAGGTGCGGCCTTTACTAAAGTAAGCGATGCTTGGATTGAAGATAACTTTAGTGGCGATCATGGTACAAACCCATTTCCAACTCGCTCATTAATTGGTGCCGATTTAACAAACCAAAATGAAACATCATGGCAAGCTCGTTTAGGAATTGATTTGAAAGCAGTATCGCCTAGCTTAACAACTAAATTTTACTACACAGACGGCAGCGATGCTGAAAACTCTGCGTTGGGTAAGTTAGGCGGTACAGCCGATGAAAAGTACTGGGCTGTAGATACTCGTTATAAAGTAGAGAAAATTAAAGGCTTAAGTTTGCGCTGGTTATATGTAGATTATACAACCGAAAAGTCAGGCAGTGTTGATGGTGTTAAAGGCGACAGAGCCGACCACCGAGTTTATGTAGATTATACTATTAAATTTTAAAATGACGTTTAATAAGCCAATGCAAATTTTATGCATTGGTTTTGTGTCCTTTTTTAATTACCTTTATGATAAAACTAACAAATTAATAATAAAAATTAAGCTAATATATGTTTTCTCTTCAACAGTGGCAATCACAGGGTCAATTTACTCAAATTAGTGGCCATCAAATTTTTACTAAAACAGCTGGCGATATAAGTAAGCCTGCGCTGCTTTTAATACATGGCTTTCCTAGCGCCAGTTGGGATTGGGAAGGTATGTGGCAAACGCTTAGTGAACATTATTTTGTAATTACGCTCGATATGCTAGGTTTTGGTTTGTCAGATAAACCAATAAACGCGATTTATAAAATTACCGAGCAAGCCGACTTATACACGAAACTTTTAAAGCATTTAAATATTAGTGACGTGCACATACTAGCTCATGATTATGGTGATACTGTGGCTCAAGAGTTATTAGCAAGGCAAGTAGCTTTGCAAAGTGAAATACAAATTAACAGCGTGTGTTTTTTAAATGGTGGGTTATTTCCTGAGGCGCATAAACCATTATTTATACAAAAGCTTTTGCTCTCAAGGCTTGGTTGGATAGTGCCGAAATTAATGAATAAACAAAAATTTGCCAATAACCTAGTGACTATTTTTGGCAAAAATACACCGCCTACAACACAGATAATAGACACACTTTGGGAACTGCTGATTTACAAAGATGGCTTAGCCGTTATGCCTAAACTCATTAGTTATATAAAACAGAGGCAGCAAAACCGAGAACGCTGGGTTGGTGCCATTGTAAATAGCCATATACCACTTACATTTATAGCAGGCGCAGAAGATCCCATCTCTGGTAAGCACATGATTGAGCATTACAAAAAGCTGATCCCAAATGCGCGCGTACAAGAGTTTGTAGAGCTTGGCCATTATCCACAAGTAGAAGATGCAAATGCTATAACGCAGGCGTATTTGAGTTTTAGAAACAGGTAATAAAAACGCGGCTACTAAATTAAGTGCCGCGTTTATAAATTTTAGAACTCTGAGTATTTAGGCTTTGAACCTTAATATTTTTGCTTTGGTGCTTTTAATTGCTTTTCAAACTCGTCTGAAAACAATATTGTGCCGTCGTCTTCCTCAGTAGGAAATGCAGCAATAAGTAAGTCATCTTCCTCAAGCCCCGGTGTCCACCGGCTAAACCAGTCTGCAAGTGGGATTGCTTTAGCGCTACAGCCAGCCCATTCGCCAGTTGCCCATGCTTCTGCAAATTCGCGAGTTGGCCAAACTGGTACGCAGTCGTCATCTTCGTTGGCAAGCATAACGCAGCCATCATCGTCGTTTAAAATCCATACTTGCTTAAATTGCTGCACAGTTTCGAACATATAGGCGAGACGTTTTTTTGCTCCAAGCCCTAAAATTACTGCTTGTTCTTCGCTTAAATTTTGCGTTGTCATAATTAGCTCACTTTTAATTACTATATCTAAATTATATGCACACAAGTATATCGAGTTATATGACAGAGTGTTGAAAAGTTGCTATTTAATTTCATCAATGTAGATCTAATTTGTATGTTGATCAGTATAAATTCTCACTAATTTGAGCGATCATTCAAAATAAGCTTGAATGTTTGTAAAAAGGCCACATTGTAGTAAGCATATACTTAATGAAGGATTGAAAAATGACAACTGATCTACTTGCTCCGTTTAAACTAAATAATACGATAGAGCTTAAAAACCGCGTACTTATGGCACCATTAACGCGTTGTATGGCTGACGATAATTTAGTGCCAACACAAGATATGGTTGAATATTATGCTCGCCGTGCCGAAACCGGTTTAATTATTAGCGAAGCAACTATTATTCGTCCAGATGGACAAGGTTACCCAAATACTCCGGGTTTATTTACCAGCGAGCAAGTTCAAGGTTGGAAAAAAGTAACAGACGCAGTGCACGCTAATGGCGGCAAAATGTTTGCACAACTTTGGCATGTTGGTCGTGTTGCACATCCTCACTTTTTTGATGGTGATGTACTTGCGCCATCGGCAATTGGTGTTGAAGGCTCTGTACCACGTATGCGCGAGCTTACCTACATCACACCAAAAGCAGCCACAACTGATGATATTAAAAGTCTAGTTGCTGATTTTGCAAAAGCCGCTGAAAACGCTATTGAAGCGGGTTTTGATGGGGTAGAGATTCACGGTGCTAACGGTTATTTAGTGGACCAATTTTTACATTACGCTGCAAATACACGCAGCGACGAATATGGTCAAACGCCTGAAAACATGTCGCGTTTTGCACTAGAAGTAACCGATGCGGTTATTGCTGCTGTAGGCAGTGATCGTACTGCACTTAGATTAACACCGGGTGCTTACTTTAATATGAGCGAAGATAGCCGCGATAAAGCGGTATTTGATTACTTATTAACAGAACTTGAAAGCAGAGAATTAGCGTACTTACACGGCGGTATTTTTGACGACAGCATGCGCTTTGACTCGCTTGAAGGCAAAAGCATCTCTGAATTTTTACGAGCAGGCTACAAAGGTACATTAGTAGGCGTAGGTAGTTATAGTTTTGAGTCAGCAAAAGAAGCTATTAACGATGCTAAGTTTGACTTAATCGCTATTGGTCGCCCACTTATTGCAAACCCAGATTACATTAGCAAAATTGCAAACGGTGAAGAGTTAGTACCATACAGCGATGAAATGCTTGTACAATTGAAATAAATTACTATTTGTAATAAGTTCTAGAAAATAATTAAGACACCCAAAGTTAAACCTTTGGGTGTCTTTTTTTGTACATATTCCCGCCATAAATCTTCCATATTTGTTTAATTTTTATGTAAATAAAGTTCATCCTCGTTGTCATATTTAAAATTCATACTGTCCGCGTTTTCATATTTCATAATTAAAATCAAACGGGACAACAATGTACGCTTTAAAAAACAAATCGCTTTTGAGCATGGCAATTGCCATGGCTGTATCAACATCTAGTTATGCTAACGACAACACCATAGAAGAAGTAACCGTGGTTGCTAAACCAACGAGCTACGCTAATAATGTTATTGAGCCTGCAATGCTTGAGCAACAAAGTTCGGTATCGAGCATATTATCGGTTATTGACAATTTACCGGGTATTAGCATAAACGAAGGTGATGCATTTGGTGGCGATGATTGGTCGACTACAATCACTATGCGTGGTTTTAGTATTGACGGGAACCAACAGCAATTAGGGATGACCGTTGATGGCATTCCCAATGGTGGCTCTAATTACGGTGGTGGTGCAAAAGCTAACCGCTACCTAGATAGCGAAAATTTAGCAACGGTGGAAGTTGGTCAAGGTACGTCTGATATTAAGTCGGCTTCACTTGAAGCACTAGGCGGGACATTTAACTTTGTAAGTAAAGACCCAAGCCTTGAAAAAGGCACTACCTTTGCTTATACATCAGGCAGCCACGATGCCACGCGTTATTACTTTAAACACGAAACAGGCACTGTTTTTAATAACACACAAGCGTACGTAAGTTACTCGCAAACCGACACAAGCCGCTGGATTGGTTCAGGCAGTAATGGGGGTAAAGACAACCAACATGCTGAAGTTAAATTTGTATCTAACTTTAACGACTTAACACTCACTGGGCGTTTATCTTACGATGACGTAAGCGAGACAAACTATAACAGCGTAAGCCTTGAGCAGTTTGAACAAACACCAGAGTGGGATCAGCTAACATGGAATTGGACGGGAGTTCCGCACTTTGACCAAATGTTTGCAGAAGGTTGGGGAACACTGCGTGAAAATACCCTAGGCTATTTAAAATTTGAATACGCGATTTCGCCAACGTCATTATTAACCGTTAGCCCTTATTACCATAAAAATTCAGGTCGCGGCGATTGGATCCCACCTTACTTAACAACGCCCGTTGATGAAAATGGCGACCCAACTCTAGAGGGCGGTACTAATGCAGGCTCTTATGGTTTTACTGATAGTGAAGGCAACCCGCTTGCACCAAATGAAGGGTGTACTGCAAGTTTAAGCTGGCCATGGGAGTCGGGTCCTGGTTTGAATCCTGCGTGTTACGATGCAACAGCAACGCCGGTTATGTCATACCGCCATACGCATTACAACAAAGACCGTTTGGGTGTAACCGCAAACTACCAAGCTACATTTGGCGATCACGATATAGAAGCGGGCTTTTGGTATGAGCAAAGCGAACGTGAAGAATCGCGTGATTGGCACAAAGTAATTGATGCACGTATTTATTATCACTTTGATAGCACGCCTTATTGGACTCAGTACAAAAATACTTTTGATACCGATACATTCAAATGGTACCTACAAGACTCGATTAATTTTGGTGACTTAACATTAAATATTGGTGCAAAACAGTATTTAGTTGAGTTACAAAAGTACGACCATTTTGCCAATGAGAGCTCAGATAAAGTAGATAGCGACTCAGACGTATTATTTAGTGGTGGTGTGTTGTATCAGCTAAATAACGACACTGAATTGTTTGCCAGCTACAGCGAAAATTTTGCAGCAATTAAAGACGGTGTACTTGAACGAGACAGCTCAACGCTTACAAATATTGAACCAGAAACTGCCGACAATATTGACTTTGGTGTACGTTATCAAGCCGATAAGTTAACGCTTACCGCAACGGCTTACAGTGTTAAGTTTGATAACCGTATTACTTTTATTGCACCAGGAAGCGGTACAGACGGCATTGATTACACCATTGGCACAAATGGCTCTTACGTAAATGTAGGAGGTATTGATTCAAGTGGGCTTGAGCTTGCAGCTAGCTATATGTTAACACCAAGTTGGAGCGTGTACTCGTCGTATACTAATAGCAGTTCTGAGTATTCATCAGATGATCCAAATGCATACGATTCACAAGGCGTAATATTAAAAGATGAAAACGGTAATGATGTAGCGCCGAGCTTTAGAAAAGGCGATAGCATAATAGATTCATCAGAAGATTTATTTGTGGTATCTACCGACTACTTTAGCGATGGATTTCGTGTTGGTTTATCGGCTAAATACACCGGCGAGCGTTTAGGTTCATGGCAAGACGAAGACACTCGCTCGCGTAATACAGTAGACGGCTACACCGTACTTGATTTTAATGCAGGCTACTCAACTGATGTAAATGCAGGCCCGTTCAAAGCCATTGACGTATCGTTTGTTGTTTATAACGTTACTGATAAAAGCTACTTAGCAGGTGGTACAGGCAATGGCTCTACTTACTTTATTGGTGCGCCGCGCACAGCAGCAGTAACATTGACCGCTGACTTTTAATTAGGTTTAAGTAATTGAATTTAAAAAAGCCCATCAGTTGAAGTGATGGGCTTTTTACTAAAAAAAATCAAGTGATCTCACCTGCTCAAAAATCAACTAACTCTCTGATTTATTAAAGTCAATTACCCGTTTGCGCTACCCCTAATATTAAAAATATCTTACACTGGTTTTATCTCAAGCAAGGACCGTGTTATATGCTAAATATTATTCAATCAAACCGGATGGAAGCTCTGCAAGCGCAGTTCCACCAGCTGTTAAAAGTAAACCCATTGCAAAGTCCGTTCGACAAAGAAGTGGTGCTAGTGCAATCGCCGGGTATGTCGCAGTGGTTAAAAATAGGTTTGAGCGAAAACTTAGGGGTTGCAGCGCAGGTCGATTTTCCGCTGCCGTCGAGCTTTATTTGGCAGTTGTATCAGCAATTATTGCCAAATGTCCCTAAAGAGTCGGCGTTTAATAAACCTAACCTTGCTTGGAAACTGTTTGCAATTTTACCAAACTGTATTGATGAGCCGCTATATTTACCGCTAAAAACCTATTTAGAAGGCGATATCGACGGACAAAAAACCTTTGCATTGTGCGAAAAAATAGCCGATGTGTATGACCAATATTTAATGTACCGACCGCACTGGATAGCCACATGGGATAGCGGTAAAGATGAGCTTGATGATGTAGATGTAACAATATCCCCATGGCAACCTGATTTATGGCGACGCATTGTAAAACTAAGCCAAGACCTCGGGCAAAGCCAATTTCATCGCGCTAATATGCAAGGGCAGTTACTAGCAGCACTTGAGACTATGGATAATAGCTTACTGCCACAACGCATTAGCTTATTTGGCATATCGGCAATTGCCAGCTCCCAGCTTGACGTATTTGAAGCACTGAGTAAAAAAACAGAGGTTATATTATTCTTTTTTAATCCGAGTGAGCACTACTGGGGCGATATTATAGATGAAAAAACAGCGGCTAAAATAAGCGCTAAATACGCCAAAATGCCGCTGGTGGAAGCGCAACAAAAAAAACAAACCAACCCAGATGAAGAATACTACTTTATAGGTAATCCGTTGTTATCGTCGTGGGGTAAATTAGGTCGCGACTATTTTGAACAACTTGTACAGTTAGATGCCCGTTGGATTGATGGTTTTATTGATGTGTTTGACGACACCTTACTAGGGCAAGTACAAAGCGAGATTTATCAGCTTGCGTTTAAAGGCGAATCACTGACCGATAACAAAGAGTGGTTTATAAACGACGAAGGTAAATTACCAATCAGCGCAACCGACACCAGTATTACGCTCAGCGATTGCCATACACCGCTCAGAGAAGTTGAGCGCTTGCACGACTACTTACTTAACTTGTTTAATCAAAACCCAACGCTTACCCCCAAAGACATAATTGTCATGATGCCCGATGTAGGCACTTACAGCCCTTATATTGAAGCCGTATTTGGCGGAGCACAAGGCAGCCGCTTTATTCCTTACGCATTGGCCGATTTAGCCATAGAGCAAGAAAAGCCTGTCCTTAGTTCATTTGCGAGTTTAGCTAACTTACCGTTTTCGCGCTTTGGTGTGTCGGATATTCTCGATTTATTACAAGTGACGCAAATAGCCGAAAAATTTGGGCTTGAAGCACACGAATACGAGCAAATTCAATACTGGCTTGAACGTGTTGGGGTTAAATGGGGTATAAACGCAGCGCATAAAAGAAGCTTTGATTTACCCGCTATCGATTTAAATACCTGGCAACATGGGCTTAACCGTTTACTGCTTGGTATTGCTATGCGCGACGAACAATGCCCGTTTAACGGTATTTACAGCGCTGACGAAGTAGAAGGCATGGCGCTTGATACGCTAAATAAGCTCGTGCACTTTATTGATGTACTGCAAAGCTTTAAAGAGCAGCTAATGCCTGATGACACGCTCACTAATAAAGCGCATATTTTAAGCGAGCTATTAAACGCGATATACGAAAGTGAAAGCGACGACAGCTGGGATTTATTAGTGCTGCAAAACGTGCTCGAAGAGTTACAAAAGCACCACGACAACGGCGATTACAGCAAGGCGGTTTCGCAGCGTATTGTTAGTTATTTAATTAAGCAAGGCATTCAAGAAAAAGGCGTAGGGCAGCGGTTTTTAGTAGGCCAAGTAAACTTTTGTACATTGATGCCAATGCGCGCCGTACCATTTAAAGTGGTATGTATGCTTGGTTTAAACGATGCCGATTATCCGCGTAACGTACAGCCCATTGGTTTTGACTTGGTGCCGTATTCTAAAAAGCAAAAAGGTGACCGATCACGTAAATTAGATGACCGTTATTTATTTTTAGAGGCGCTATTGAGTGCCCGCGACAACTTATACATGAGTTACATTGGTCGCTCGTGTTTTGATAACCAACCGCGCATGCCATCAACCCTTGTAAGCGAGCTGTTAGAATATATTGGGCGTAGTTTTGTATTAAGCGATAAAAGCGAAAAAACGCTGCCCGCATGTCTAATTAATCAGCAGCATTTACAGCCCTTTAATAGCCATTACTATTTAGCCGATGAGCAAGCCAATACTGTGCTGAGCAACCACAGCTACAACCCTATTTGGCTGCCAAGTGAGTCAATTAAACCAGAGCCAGTTACCGCGCTTGATGTTGCTGTGCCTGATCAGTTAGATCTCGATGTGTTTATTAGAAGTGTGTGCAGTGCACAAGAGAGCTTTTATCAACAAACATTGGGTTTACGCCTACCACAATTTAACGAAGTAGCAAAAGACGAAGAGCCATTTAGTTTAGATGCACTGCGCCGTTATTTTTATCTTGATGAAATACTTAAAGCCAATATAAACGAGCAACCCCTAAGTACCGAGCAAATACTGCAGCGAGGTGAGTTACCTCAAGCCAATGTAGGCAGCCTCATATTTGAAAGTATGGAGCACCGAGTTGATGCGCTTGCAGGGCAAGTAAAAGAGCATATTAAAGGCGGGAAAAGTGAGCCGATAGAAGTTTTGCTTACCATTGAAGGCACTAAAATAGAGGGCTGGCTCAATCATGTGTATTTGCAAAAACAAGTGTTTTACCGCAGCGCGAGTATTAAAGCGAAAGATTTAATTAAAGGCTTTATTTATCACCTTGCAGCGCAAAGTATGGATCAACAAGTAGAAACGTTGCTACTTGGGCTCGATAAGCAAATTACCTTTGCGCCAATTAATAAAGCTGATGCCGATGCATTGTTACTTGATTGGTTTGAGTTATACAAAGCGCTACGCAAAGAGCCCGTGCCGTTTTTTCCGGTAAGTGGTTATGAATACGTTAAAAGTGGCGGCGATATAATAAAAGCAATGAGTAAATTTAGCCCGCAATACATAGGGCGAGGCGAGGGCGAAAACCCGTATATTCGCTTAACAGTGCAATCGCTAAACGACTGCCAAGAAGAATTTATAAAATGGAGCGATAAATTGCTCATACCATTATTTGAGCACGCAAAGGAGAGTGACCATGCAAGCGCTTAACCCCCTAACTATGCCGCTCATTGGTCAAAGTTTAATAGAAGCCAGTGCGGGTACCGGTAAAACCTACACCATAACAGGTCTTTATTTGCGTTACTTACTAGGCATGCAAATAGACGGTGAGTTAAATACGCCGCTCAGTGTTGAGCAAATTTTGGTAGTGACCTTTACCGACGCCGCCACCCAAGAAATTAAAGACCGCGTTCGCAGCCGAATTATTGCTGCGCGCGACGCATTGCTTGGGCAAGACCCAAACGACGAACTGATCGAAGGCGTAATTGCCAAAATTGACGATAAACACCGCGCATTTGATTTACTCGATGCGGCTGCTAAATCGATGGACGAAGCCGCTATTTTTACCATTCATGGCTTTTGTCAGCGAATGCTAAAACAACATGCGTTTGAGTCGGGTGTGGCGTTTAATCTCGAATTTATTTTAGATGAGCGCGACATACTGCTCGAAACCATTAAAGATTTTTGGCGTGCGTTTGTATACCCACTTAATAAAGAACGCACCGATGCTATTTTAGATGTATTTGCCGCACCAGAGGCTTTGTTTTCTCAAGTGGCGAGTATTTTAAATAAAGCTAATGCGCACATTACACCACAAATAAATTTAGATGA
The DNA here is from genome assembly GCF_015864485.1 of Pseudoalteromonas sp. SWN166. NCBI lineage: Bacteria > Pseudomonadati > Pseudomonadota > Gammaproteobacteria > Alteromonadales > Pseudoalteromonadaceae > Pseudoalteromonas > Pseudoalteromonas sp. SWN166. The sequence continues at coordinate 134,101 of NZ_JADYXB010000009.1, read as the reverse complement.
TGTATGGAAAGCCCGCGATGAATACATAATGCGTGTACCCGCATTTAAAAAAGCGGTGTTAGAGCAAGAGTTTATAGGTGCTATAAAAGGCTCGGGTTTAAGCGGGTCTAAAACGCCAGCACGAAAAGGCAGCCTTGGTGCGCTTGAGGCATTTTGTTTAGGCGGCGATTTGTTTTTTGAATTTGGCACTAGCAAGTATTCGTTTGAAGTATGGAGCACAGAAAACTTAAGCGATGCAGGTAATTATAAAAAAAATCAACCATTATTTGTGCATCCATTACTGAGTCAATTTGATGAGCTTGCCGCCCTTAACAACACCATAAACCAAGGGCTCAAAATAGCAGTTATACAACACGCCGCACGCTGGGTAAAAGCTGCCATAGTTAAGCGCAAGCAAGAGCAAAGTGTGATCACCCCCGATGACTTACTGACCAATTTACACAGCGCGCTTAACAACGAGCAAGGCGACGTACTAGCACAAAAAATTGCACAGTTGTTTCCGGTTGCCATGATTGATGAATTCCAAGATACCGATCCGATTCAGTACGGTATTTTTAGTAAAATTTATGGGCAACAAAATACCACGCTTGCCATGATAGGCGACCCTAAACAGGCTATTTATGGCTTTAGGGGCGCAGATATTTTTACGTACATTGGCGCAAAAGAAGCTGTACAGACTGATCAGCAATTTACACTGGGCACTAACTTTCGCTCAAGCACCGATATAGTCAATAGCGTTAATAGCTTATTTGGCAAACACGCTAATAGCTTTATTTATAACGACGCCATACCGTTTAACGCAGTGGCTGCTAAAGGCAAAAAAGCGGATGACTCTTTTTTAATTGATGGCAAACCCGCTACCGCATTCGAATTTAATGTATTTGTAGATGAAGCCGCCGATGAAAAAAACAAACCAACTAACAAAGGTGTAGGGCAAGCGCATTTAGCCACTCACTTTGCTAATAAAATAGTGACCCTGCTTGAAAAAGCAAAACAAGGGGATGCGTGTATTGGCAGTAACCCAGTAAGCGCTGCCGATATTTGTATATTAGTGCGCGACCGTGTTGAAGCGCAAATAATGAAAAAAGCGCTAGATGATGCCAAAATAGCCAGCGTGTATTTATCGCGAGAAAGCGTTTTTAGCCAAGAGCTTAGCCATCACCTACTTAACTTTTTAACAGCGCTGCATGGTCAATATGACGAGTCATTGCTGCGCGGTGTTTTAGCTGGCCCACTATTTTGTTTAAGTTATAACGAAATACACGCACTCGCTGATGATGAAAATAAATGGCAAGACTACTTAAACTTTTTTGCACAGCTTAGCCACATTTGGAACAAGCAAGGTGCTATGGCAATGCTTGAGCGCTTAATGAGCCACAATCAGCTTAGCGCTAAATGGCAAGGGTTAGGGTATAACGTTGAGCGTTGGTTAACCGATTTTAGGCATTTGGGTGAAATACTTCAGCAAAAACAAATAGAGCTTGAAGGTACGCTGCGTTTACTGCGCTGGTTTGCTCAAAAGGTAAGCCAACAAGATGGCGAAACCGTGCAAGTACGCCTAGAAAGCGACGCCAACTTAGTTAAAATAGTCACTATGCACGCCTCAAAAGGGCTTGAATACCCACTGGTATTTATGCCGTTTGCCAGTGGCTATCGCGAAACAAAAGAAGCGCTTTATCATAATAATGGCAAGCTAGTTTACGATTTAAGTAAAGACGAAAATGCCCTGCAAAAAGCAGAGCAAGAGCGCCTAGCTGAAGATTTACGCCTGCTGTATGTGGCACTTACTCGCGCCGTACATTTTTGTGCACTTGGGGTTTATAACATTGGGCAAGGGCAAAGTAGCCGCTTAGCGATTCAAAGTAGTTCACTAGGACACGTGTTATTTGCAGGGCTTGAGCTTGCGAGTAGCCAAACATGGCGCACGCATTTAAGTGAGTTTTGCGACGCTAACAGCGCGATGAGCTATCAGCAATTTACCTCGCAAACGTTAATAGAGCAGGGAACACTTTGCTTTAATAACAGTAAAAGTGCGCAGCAAACGCTAAGTGTTAATAAAGTAACGGCAAATATTGAGCGTAACTGGCGAGCAACCAGCTTTAGTGCATTGAGCTTTAAAAAGCACAGCGACCAATTAGCCCCAGGGCGAAGTGATGAAGATCACGAAAAAGACGAATTTGCCGTGCAAGAGGACGAGCAGCCATCACCTTATAGTTTTCCTAAAGGGCCAAAATCTGGTAGCTGTTTGCACGAAATATTTGAACAAATAGATTTTACCAGCCCAGTCGTTCACCCAACTAATACCGAGCAGAATTTGGCTGAGGTGGTAAAACGCAGCCTTGAAAAGTATCATATAGGTGAGCAATGGCGAGAAGTGGCTGAAAAATGGGTGCTTGATGTTCTTGCGTGCCCCCTAGATAAAAGCTCTCAGGAGGACAGCCTTCTTTCATTAGGTGTGCTTACACCCAATGATTGCCTAGTCGAAATGGAGTTTAATTTACCACTTGAGAGCTTAAGTGCACCTAAGCTAAACGAAATGCTGGTTAAACATTTTGGCTTTACGCAAAGTAAGCTTGAGTTTTCGCAGGTAAAAGGCTTATTAAAAGGTTTTGTCGATTTAATATTTTGCTACCAAAGCAAATATTATATTTTAGATTATAAGTCTAATTATTTAGGCAGTTCGCCAGCTGATTACGAAGGCGATATGCTTGAGCAAGCGATGAGCAGCCATCAGTATCATTTGCAGTATTTAATTTACACCGTAGCGCTGCATCGTTTATTAAAGCAACGCATAGCCGATTACTCAATAGAGACCCATTTAGGTGGTGTGTATTACACCTTTTTAAGAGGAATGCCGGCAGGGCAAGGCGTGTACTTTAAAAAGCTAACTGTAGAACAAGTGATTATTTTAGATGGCTTATTTAGCCAAGGAGCCATGCTATGAGCGATTTAAATGAGCAACCTGGCTTGTTTGACGATATTGACCAAACGCTTAATGATGAAACATCCGTTGTAGCACACAGTACAGCGCCAGATGCTGTACAAGAAGACATTGCAATAAAGAATACAATTACCGAAGTGCCGTTACTTGAGTATCTATTAGCTGAAAATCGGCTACGTGTCGTTGATGTAAAACTCGCTGAGCTATTGTGCGCTAATAACGCATCAAACGTTCATAATGAATTGTTTTATATTATTTTACTGCTGTGCTTATCGCAGCAAAGCCAACACAGTTGTTTAACCTTAAATGAGGTTGATTGGAGCAATCCTTTTAACTTGCGCAAAGGCGACTTTAATAAACTCGATGGTAATGTACCCAGTACGCTAAGCCCGTTTAATGATGATTTTAACGTGCACACAGCGCTTAGTTATTTACAAAGCCATGAAAGTGTAGGCGAGAGTAAACCACTGCAACTGTTCAACGACCGGCTTTATTTTGCGCGCCTTGCCGGTTATGAGCAAACACTCGCTGATAGATTATTAAATATGAGTGAGCGTAAGCTCAATATAAATAATGAAGTATTGGCAGGGCTTTTAAATACCTATTTTCCTGCTGACTCAACAATTGAAACAGATTGGCAAAAAGTGGCGTGTGCGATTGCTGCAACTAAAGGCTTTAGTGTGATCACGGGTGGTCCTGGCACAGGTAAAACTACCACGGTAACTAAGTTACTGGCTATTTTACAGTCTTTTTATAAAATGGCGCCGCTAAGCATTAAGCTGGTGGCTCCTACTGGTAAAGCAGCCGCGCGTTTAAGTGAGTCTATTTTGGGCGCTAAAGATAAGCTCACAACGATTCCTGATGATATAAAAACGCTAATCCCGCAAAGCGCTCAAACTATTCACCGCTTACTCGGCGTAAAACCGTTCACGAACAAATTTAGGCATAACAAAAGTAATCCGCTGCATTTAGATGTACTAATTATTGATGAAGCCAGTATGGTCGATTTATCGCTAATGGCTAAATTAATAGAAGCGTTGCCTGCGCACGCGCGATTAATACTCTTAGGTGATAAAGATCAACTTGCCTCGGTAGATACCGGCAGTGTAATGAGCGATTTATGCCAAGGTTTAACACTTGGGCAAACGCCAAGCTATTCGCAAGCACGTTGTGATGAGCTAAATAGCTTATGTTTTAATAATGAGCCTAAGCTCGTAGCGCAAAGCGTGAGTGAATTTAAACTCGCGGATTGCATTGCCTTTTTACAGCACAGTTATCGGTTTGATGCACAAAGCGGCATTGGTCAACTCGCACTTGCGGTAAACACCAATAACACCGGTATTTTAAATTACGTAGAGCAAGAAAGTACTGAAGGGCGTTTTAACGATGTAATTTTAGATTACGACTTTGTAGCAAAACCAATAGAAAAACTCGTTAAAAGTGCAGCAAGTCATTATACAAAATACCTAAACTTAATTGCCCAAGGTGCAAGTGTTGCACAGGTGCATGCTGCTTTTGCAAGTTATCAGCTTTTAGCTGCGGTACGAGAAGGCGATTACGGCGTTAATAGCTTAAATCAGCGAATAGAGCGCGTATTACAACAGCAAGGTTTAATTAGTGTAAGTCCTAATACTCATCATTATACAGGTATGCCTATTATGGTGAGCCAAAACGATTATCAGCTTAAGTTATTTAACGGCGATATTGGTATTTTAATGCCCGATGAAAGTGGGCAGCTCAAAGCTATATTTATTGATGAGCAAGGTAACCAACGAGCATTTTCGCCTGCACGACTCCCTGCACACGATAAAGTATATGTAATGACCATTCATAAATCACAAGGCTCAGAATTTAGCTACACCGCTATGGTACTGCCACCGCTAAAACAAGCGCGCATGGGTATTAACAGGCAATTAGTGTATACGGGAATAACCCGTGCTAAAAACACCTTTGAGCTGGTGGCTGACAAAAAAGTACTGCAACTAGCAATGAATAAAAGCGTATCTAGGGCATCAGGTTTGTATGAGAGATTAAAGTTTTAAACTTGAGGATTACGTTGCGTCGAAGCTATTGGATAAGTACATTTTCACTTATATAAGTGTTCATATGTAGTTGCGGTTAAAACTCTTATTATTTATCGCGTTATGGTAAATGTCTCCTATACTAAAATTAATTTTATATTGATTGTATTAGTGGGCATATTAATATTTTTTTCTAAAAATAAACAAAATGAAATAGCGTCTTTAAAAGCTGAACTTTACCCATTACAGCAAGTATGGGAAGGGCTTTATCGAGAGATGCTAGTACTTAATATCCTCTATGATGGGCGAATTTCGCACGCTAATGATAAATTTTTAAGTAATTTAGGCTACACCGAAGATGACTTAAGTAATAATTCTTTTAGTGATTTTATTACTGAGTCTTCTCGTCAATCTGCAGAATTTAAAAGTCTACAGCAAGCCATTAAAAAAGAAGGGCATTGGGGCGGTGCATTACAAGTTATGCGCAGCGACGGCAAAGCTGAATGGTTACGTTTAATAGTACATCCTGTAAAAGGGGAGCAAGATCAGTTGCTCTATTTTTCTGTATTTGGCAGTGTGCTTACAAAAACAATTACGGCTTCTCGCGAGCAAAGCGATACCATTAAAGCTATTTACCGTTCTATGGCAGTGATTGAGTTTGATTTAGAGGGTCATGTTTTAAAAGCAAACGATCAGTTTTTATCGGCAATGGGTTATCAAGAAAGCGAAATATTAGGTAAACATCACCGTACATTTTGTGAACCGTCAGAATCAAACTCCCAAGAGTACTTGCAATTTTGGACTAAATTGAGAGAAGGACAATTTATTGCAGAGCGTTTTAAGCGAGTTGATAAGCATGGCAATATTGTTTGGCTAGAAGCGTCATATAACCCGATATCTAATGATGCTAATGAGCTTTATAAAGTGATGAAGTTTGCGACTGTTATCACTGATCAAGTAAATCAAGAAATTGCGATATCACAAGCTGCCGAAATTGCCTATAGCACCTCAACTCAAACAGACAAAAAAGCTGAACAAGGCGCGAGCGTTATACAAGATACGGTTGCTGTAATGACGGAGTTGGCTATTAACATGGAGCAAGCTGCAAATGAAATTTCAGCGCTTGATCAGCAGTCGCAACAAATATCGAGTATTGTACAAAGCATTAGTAGTATTGCTGAGCAAACAAATTTATTAGCACTAAATGCGGCAATTGAAGCGGCTAGAGCTGGCGAGCAAGGGCGAGGCTTTGCTGTGGTTGCAGATGAAGTTAGGCTGCTTGCATCGCGTACCTCAAAAGCGACAGAAGAAATTGTAGAAGTGGTACAGCGCAATCAATCACAAACACAAAATACGGTTGCGGTAATAGAAAAAGGTAAAGAAAAAGCAGAGCAAGGCTTAGCGCTATCTAAAGAATCTGGTGAAGTGATGCAGGAAATTCAAGAAGGTGCACAAGAAGTTGTGAATGCGATTGGGCAATTTACCAGTGAGCTTAAAGCCAACGGTTAGATTAGCTTCGTCCTTATTCTAAAACGGGCACTTTTAATGGTGCTCGTTTTAGTCTTACTACCTCAATATCCCCCTTGAAAACCATCTAATAATTTCAAATTTAACAAGTATAGCTTTATTAAGTCATTAATTAGTATGAAATAAATTTCAATACCTTCCTAAATGATAATAAATTGTTGCATTTTTGTCCGTTGTTCCTAATACTAGTGAGCGCTTAGGCTGACAAGTTTACGCAAACCAACATGAATACCTTAAATGATAATAAAATATCAAGTACACAACATTAAGGAATTGTATGAACAACAAAAAACGCACACACACATTAATTAAGCCAAGCCACATACTCGGTGCGGGTTTAGCTATGTTAATGAGCTTTTCTGCAGCGAGTAAAGACTACAAAATTATATTAATTCACGGCTTACAAACTTCGCAAATAACAAATAAGTCGGGTAGTGATGTAATCAATGATGGTGAGACATATTGGCAATCGTACTGGAATAATCGCGCAGATGAGCGAATTGATTGGCCTGCGTATGAACGTATTGAAGGAAAAATTGCTACTGATTGGGTGTGGCCAAAATTAAAGCAAATTTCACGCTCTAATTTATGCAGTGATGGCTGTGTATTTGTAACACATTCAACAGGAGACTTAGTTGCACGCCATATTATTGATAATCAAGAAAACTGGTTAGAAAACGCAGGCTTACAGCCGCTTAATATTGTGGCTACCTTTGATTTAGCAGGTGCGGGCGGTGGAAGTGAGTTGGCTGATGTTGCAGTGAGTGCTTTAACTGGCGCATCATGGAACTTTGCGGTCGATGCCGCACTCAAATGGTGGCTAGGGAGTGATGTAACCGAGGCCGTTGGTGTATTACACGATTTAAAAGTGAATAATGCCCGCAAAATATCGCCATTTCCTGATGCACGTACACCTCGTTTACGCTTTGTTGCCGATGGTAATGCGTATTTAGGTTTAACAGGTGGATTTTTAAAAGGGAATGATGATTCGGTTGTTGCATCGCACTCTTCATGTGGTGCAAGTTCAGCTCGCTCATTTGGAAGTTGTAGCCAAAGTATTGATACAAATGGCCATTTAAAATCGCAAGGTGATGCAGTAAGTAGCTTTATGCCAAACCATTATCCAATGATGATGAGTGACAGTTATAGCCATAACGAAATACACAACGCGCAGCGAAAAGGTAATGTAACAATAGCCATGAATAACGTAAATGTGGAAGGTGACACTGTAGGTTTTAATACGTTTGATAAAACTACAGGTAGTTGGTTTTGGAAAAAACAATATCGTTATATTAAGGATTCAAATAATTTAAGCGCATCAGCACTTATTTATAATGTGATCCCATAACATGCAAGGCGTGTAGTTATACCAATCTGCATAAATCTTTGATCAATTTAACGAATTAAATTCCACTATAACGTCGTTAAAAATTTTTTATTTAGAACAACTAGATACAAAAATTTTTGCCTAGTTCTAGCGTAATTTCCTTAACGTTAAATAGACCCCATATATAAGCAGATTGGTATTAAAAACTATACGCCTTATAAAGGATTAAATTTAACTAATGAAAAAATTTTATGTCGTTGCTTTAATTATTAGCGTTATTTTATTTTCGCTATGGTTTACAAGTAAAAATAATACTCATCGAGTTGTAGAGCCAATAGCGCCGAAGGTAAAGCAGGCAACTAGTATAGCTGATTTATCACCTGTAAAAGTAATTCCTATAGATGTACCTAAAGTAAATAAACCACAATCAAAAAAACAAATTGTGTTTAATGAAGACCTAACAAAAGCAGCGGAGCAAGTGGTTATGCAATATGAAAGTGCACTTAAGTTTCCTCCTTATTCTCAGCCATTAAGCGCTTTAGATGAAGATCGATTAAAGCCAAATCAATTCTATCCTGTATCGAGCCCGATTGGTGAAAGTGGTGATGCTTTAACTTTAAGCCTTAAGCAGTATCGCTTTGTATACCCAGAAGAAATAACAATAAAAGTAAGCGCTCAAGGGCTTGGTAAAGTAGTCGTTGAACTTGCAAATACAGACACGAAAGAAGTGTTAAATACCCATACAGGTAATGCACGTGAAGGTGAGGCAACTATCACTTTTAAAGGCGAAGATGATTACCCTCGTAGTTTGCAAGTGTTTGTAGAGGGTAATGTTGCTGGTAAAAAAGTCCCCGTAGTTGCGCAAATTCAATATATGGCGCCAAGTGCGACTTTAACAGGTTTTGAAACTGCATATGCACAAGGTGAAAACATGGTCGTGCCAGCTAATTTAACAGTGATAAAAAGTGGTTTGTATCGTGTTAGGGCTAATTTATACAGTGGTGATACACCACTTGCTCATTTAGTATCTAAAGAGCGGTTAACACAGAGAAGCCAAACACTAAACTTAAAAGCCCATTGGTCAGTATTACCTCACGGTATTACAGATATGCGCTTAAGTGATTTTGTAATTGAGAGAATGTCGCCAAGCCCCGGTGAGCGTAACAGCTTTGGGAATAGTGAAATAAGTCATTTTGATATTACTGATTTTGCATACGATAGTTTGCAACAGTTGCCGTACCAGGCCAATTCACAAGAAAAGTTAAGTTTAGAGTTTTTACAAGGCTTAGCTGAGAGCTAAAAATAGAACGCAATGCTGAATTGGTAAATTTAAGGGTTTGTATATAAATACAAACCCTTAATCTTTAAATCTTAGCTAACTATAACTAAAAGTTAGCTAAGATTTATAGTAACTACACTTGGCACTTCTTGTTCATCAAGTTCGCTACTTACAGGCACCTTAGGTATGTCAGGCTTATCAAGGGCAATATCGCCACCATCAATGATTTCACCTGTTTGTAAGTTTTTAAAATCAAACAAATCAGCATCAGCTAAATGTGAAGGCACGACGTTTTGCATGGCTGTAAAAATACTCTCAATACGGCCAGGGTGCTCTGCATCCCATTTAGCGAGCATTACTTTTGTATGTTTACGCTGCAAGTTCTCTTGTGAGCCACAAAGGTTACACGGGATTATAGGGTAGCCTTGTGTAAATGCGTATTGAGCTATATCGGTTTCTTTGCAGTATGCAAGAGGGCGAATAACCATGTGCTCACCGTTATCACTCATTAATTTAGCCGGCATACTTTTTAATTTACCGCCATAAAACATGTTTAAAAATAAGGTTTCAATCATGTCATCGCGGTGATGCCCAAGGGCTATTTTAGTCGCGCCTAGCTCTTTTGCTGTGCGGTATAAAATACCACGACGTAAGCGTGAGCAAAGTGAACACGTTGTTTTACCTTCAGGAATAATATCAGTAACAATACTGTAGGTATCTTCTTCTACTATTTTGTATTCAACATTTAGTTTATCAAGGTACTCAGGCAATACATGCTCAGGAAAACCGGGTTGTTTTTGATCTAGGTTTACAACAATAAGGTCAAACTTTATAGGTGCAACACGTTTTAAATGCTGGAGCATTTCGAGCATAGTGTAGCTGTCTTTGCCGCCAGAAAGGCATACCATTATGCGGTCGCCTTCTTCAATCATATTGAAGTCCATAACGGCTTGACCAGTTTGGCGACGTAAACGCTTTTGCAGCTTATTTAAGTTAAATTGAGCTTTAGCTTGATCTGAGTGTGACAATTACGCCCCCTAGTAAAACAATACAGCAAAGTTATTTGCTAAAAATAAAGGGGCGTATTATACCCAAACCACCTGAATATGCGAGTTTAGGATGTAATTAAAAGCGATTTAAACATGGTATTTTCAGCAAGTAATGTGCGGGCAGCTACTTGCTAAAAGATCTTTTGGTTAATCTAGTTTTTTTGCCAGCGGGCTTACGTAACCGTCAGGTTTAAGTGCCAGTACATCACAGTCTAGACTATCAATTACATGCTCTGCTGTATTACCCACAAGCGCCGCGCTTAAGCCAGTGCGTCCAACAGTACCAATAACAACTAATTCGCTATTTAACCGCTTAGCCACATCAGGAATTACATCTTCAGGTAGGCCTTCTTCAATAAAACATTGCTCTTGGCTTAAATTAAACTCAGCTGCCAATGCATTAGTTGATTCATGGTGATGCTTTTTAACTGATTCGTTATAGAGCCCAGGATTAAACTCAGGGATTTCGATTGCTATATTAATCGGTGTAGCGGGGTAGGCATTAACTAAATTAAGCTTTGCGTTGGCAAGTTCACATAAAAATTGTGCATCTTTAATAACGCGTTTATTAAGTGCTACATGCTCTTCATTTTCGCTAACCGCATTTACAGCAGCTAAAATATTACCGTTAGCAGGCCATGCCATTTCTTTTACAAACAATACAGGAGCGGGACATTTACGTACTAAGTGCCAATCGGTAGGGGTAAAAATAACTGACTTAAGTGCACCGTGTTGATGTGTGCCTTTAATAACTAAGTCGTATTTTTGCTCGATGACGGTATCGATTATGGCCTCGTAAGGGCGATTATGCCAAACCACTTGGGTTTCAATATTTATATCTTTATAAGGAGAGACTAAATCGTTTAGCCATAGCTCACGATCTTTTAATACGGCGTCACGCATTGCTTCACGTTCATCGCCAGAGAGCATGGTTGTCATTTCATAAGAGAAGTCGTACACCGTCATAAAAGCGGTAATACTTGCGCCAGACTTTTTAGCTAAATCTATTGAACGTGCTAAACCGTGTTGATCATCTTTGGTAGGGTCAATAACCGCAATAATGCGTTTAATAGTGTTCATATGCTACTCCATTTACATAACGGGTGTACATTTAGTGTAACGTAAATATAAAACAGTTAAAGGGGTAGCATATAAATTGTTGTTCTAAATCAAACTATTTAATTTGACGAGATTTTACTATTGCTGCAGTTTTAGCCAAGGCATCGTTATCTAAAATAGTAATAAATTTACCCTCTACTTTTATTAAGTCCGCTTTTTGAAAACGACTTAATAAACGACTAATCGTTTCTACAGTTAGGCCTAGGTAGTTGCCTATTTCACCGCGAGTCATCGTAAATCTAAATTCTTTACGTGAAAAACCACGCTCGCCAAAACGCTCAGATAAGTTATAAATAAAACTAGCTAGGCGCTCTTCTGCTGATTTTTTATTAAGTAATAACAGCATTTCTTGATCGTATGTAATTTCGCTGCTCATTAAACGCATTATTTGTTGGCGAAGTTTTGGTAATTTACCAGCAAGCTCATCAAGCGTATCAAATGGAATTTCGCATACCATTGACGTTTCTAGCGCTTGCGAAAAGCTTTGATGCGCCATTTTACTTATCGCGTCAAAACCCACTAAGTCGCCTGCTAAATGAAAACCAGTAATTTGCTCATCGCCTTGCTCTGATAATGTGTATGATTTAAATGAGCCAGAACGTACCGCATATATAGCTTGCAGCGGTGCGCCTGATTCAAATAGATAGTCGCCTTTATGCAGTGGTTTTCTTCGCTCAATAATTTCGTCAAGCTTATCCATTTCTTGGCCATTAAGTGAAAATGGCAAACACAATTGACTAATACTGCAATTATTACAGCTAATAGCACAATTACCCTTAGCGCGACTTTGAGAAAAATCCATAATTTAATCCGTTTTTAATTTTTATTCACGACGTTGTCTAGATTAGTGTACCAGCTTGTCGGTTGCAATAATCAATAAGTAGATACCATACCAAATTATAACACTGCCTAATACAATGCGAGTCCATGGGTGGTTAATAATAGTATTTAGTTTTTGTGCAGTAACGCCTAAAGTGATCATTGCCGGAAAAGTACCTAAAGCAAAAAAAAGCATCACTAAAGCACCATCTAAAGCACTTGGGCTAGTCATTGCCCATGTAAGCGCTGAATATACCAAACCACAAGGCAGCCATCCCCACAGAGCACCGTAACCTAGGGCTTTAAAAGGGGTGTTAATAGGCATTAAATATTTGTTGAGCTTAACAATGTGCTGCCACACCAAGGTTTTACCAACCTTTTCAAGCCATTGCAAAGTGGGCCCTAAGCGCATTATATACACGCCGACTAGGAGCATAAAAATAGCAGCAATGAATGAAAGGGCTAAAGAAAAAGACGTATTTTGCCGTGCAAATTGGCTACTAATTCCAGCAACAAGCGCGCCTGCTGCCATGTAGCTCAGTGCACGTCCAATATTATAAGCAAATGAATAGGTAAACGTTTTACGTTTATCACTTGCCAGTTGTAATGAGCTTGCTATACCACCGCACATGGCAATGCAATGTCCGCTACCTATTAGCCCCATTAAGAATGCGCTGGTATAAAGAGGGTCAATCATTACTTTTGTTATGTTGCTCTTTGTCGTCTTCAAACAAAATGCTGTGACCTTGCTTGTTTAAGTCAGAAAATTGCTCGCTTTTTACAGCCCAAAAGAAAACGCCTATAGCAATAATGACAAACAAAATAGCAATGGGGATCAAAATGTAAATTATGCTCATAACTTTAATAGCCTTAGTGAGTTGCTTATCACAATAATTGAGCTGGCAGACATGCCAATCACAGCCATCCACGGAGCAACTAAGCCCAATGCTGCCAGTGGTAATATGGATGCATTATACAATAAAGACAGCGCAAGGTTTTGCTTAATAATGCGCCTGGTTTGTTTAGCTACATTAAGTAAGTGATCGATTGAGGCTAAATCGCTATTAAGAAGCACCACATCGGCGCTATTTTTAGATATATCTGCACCTGTTTCCATGGCAATTGATAAGTGTGCGCTGGCAAATACTGGGCTGTCGTTTACACCATCGCCGACCATAGCAACCACTTCGTTTTGTGACGCCCACTGTTCAACGGCTGTTTGTTTATCTTGTGGGGAGCATCCAGATTGCACGCTTTTGAGTTTAAGTTGTTTTGCTACTTTTTGGCCTGCATCTGAGGCGTCACCGGTTAACATATGACACGTTAAGTTTTGCGATTGAAGAGACTCTATAAGTTTTTTAGCATCATTTTTAACTTTATCAACAAAGTAAAAACGTGCAACAACTTGTTTATTTATATATAAGCTTGCTTGTGCATTTGATTTTTTGCTATCAAACCAACCACTTTTACCAATTGCGTAATGATGAGTTGCATCTTGTGCGCTAATGCCCAGCCCTGGGTGTACTTCAACGTTATCAAGGTTATGCTGAGCAGGTGTGATTTCATCAAATGCGCTAGCGATAGGGTGTTCAGAATAGCGCTCCAACCTAGCTGCAATATCGAGGATTTGTGTTTTTGTGTATTGCTTATCGATTATATCGACTTCATCAAGGCTAAATTTACCTTGTGTAAGAGTGCCTGTTTTATCAAATGCAAATAAAGTAATTTGTGAGAGTGTTTCGAGCACATGCGCTTGTTTTATTAACACGCCTTTGCGAGTAAGTGTTGCTACGGCGCAGGTAAGCGCGGTAGGTATGGCTAAACTCAACGCACATGGACAGGTAGCAACCAAAACCGAAATAGTAATCCAAAATGCGTGTTCTGGATCAATTTGGTACCAACCAATAGCGGTAAGCGAAGCAAATATGAGTAAACACGCAATAAACCACTGAGCTACTTTATCAGTAATTTCAACTAGCTTAGGCCGCTTAGTGAGTGCGTTGTGTTGTAGGCGTATAATTTGATTTAAAAGTGTATTTTGGCCAATTTTATTGATTTTTATTTCAATAACACCATCGTGGTTAACGCAACCGGCATAAACATTGTGACCAATAAATTTAGTTACGGGTTGATGTTCACCGGTCATCATAGACTCATCAACCGTGGTTTTACCTTTAATGAGTTCGCCATCGGCAGGAATTGTCTCACCCGCTTTAATAAGTACGATGTCATTAAGTTTTAGTTTTTTTGCTGCAATTATAAGCTCGTCACCACTTTCGTTAATAGTGCGCGCTGTTAATGGCAGTAGTTTTTGTAAGTTGGCAGTAAACTCGCTCGCTTTTAAACGTGCTCTAAATTCAAGGTATTTTCCCAATAACAGCAAAAAGGTAAACATACATACAGATTCAAAATATACCTCGCCCACTTCCATAAATGTAGCGTAACAGCTTGCACCAAATGCACCAAAAATAGCCAGCGAGACAGGTAAATCCATATTGAGTTGTTTAGCTTTTAAGCCATTTATAGCATTGGTTAAAAAGGGCAGTGCGCTATATAGAACAACGGGAGAGGCAAGTACTAAGCTGATCCACCTAAAATACTGCTCAAAATTACTGTCCATACCTGAAAACATGCCAAAGTACATGGCAAATGCAAACATCATTACTTGCATGGTCATTAAGCCTGCTACACCTAAACGGCGAATATAGGCTTTTGCAGTTTGCTGTTTTTGTTGTGCTTCAGTATCGGCTTGAAATGGATAGGCTTTGTAACCAATCTTAGCAAGCGCGGTAATTACTTCACTCAATGGGGTTCTGGTTTTATCCCACTGAATCATAGCGCGGTTGGTTGAGGTATTTACATCAACACGTTTAACTGTGTTTAAATTTAAAAGTTGTTTTTCGATAAGCCACGCACACGCTGCGCAGGTTATACCCTCAACGCTTAACAATACCTCTGAGATAGTATCGTTAGTCGCTATAAATTCGTCTTGGATGTCTTCGTTGTCATAACTTTTTATAAATGCGAGTTGCTCAGGTACTAGCTGTTCTACTTTACCGGCACGTACGGTGCGGTATTTGTAGTAATCGGTCATACCTTGGTCAACAATGTTTTGTGCAACAGCTTGGCAGCCAATGCAACACATTGGCTGGGCTTTGTCGTCAATTATAACGCTGGCACTAAATCCATTTGGCACACTCTCAAGGCAATGAAAACAAGAGTTAGACATAGTTATGACTACTTATAATTAGGAGTAACTAAAACGGTTTGTTCAGTTGGTAACGTTATATTTTCTTTCATTTTCCAACTGCCATCTATTGGCTCAATAAATACAGAATATGCACCCGGTGTATACTCATTAAGTAATGCAGTAAATTCTTGATTGGCATTAGGAGTCAGTGTTGCTTCAAAGTCGTGTGCTTTTATGGTGCGATGGTAAAACGAGAGTTTTAACACATGCACATTGCTGCTGTCGCCTTTTGTAAATTTAAAGCTTACACGTTCGTTAGTTACATTTAACTCGCCATGTAAATAAAGTGCCTTTGCTTTTTCAAACTTAGTCAGTTCTAAGTTTATTGCTTTACCTTTTTTATAGTAGTCGTCAACAACCATGTCTGGGCCGTTACCTATTGCTGTAATAAATAAGCTAATACAGCCAATAATGGCAACTAACGGAAAAAAGATTAAAAACCAAGGCCAAAAATTTTTATACCACGGAGTAGGTTGCATAGTGTCTCTAAAGTAAGTTTAGGAAGCGTTATTTTATAGGAATTATACGTAAAAGACTAAAAAAAAGCCTCACAGTGGAGGCTTTTTTGATCTGGATTAATCTATTGAATTAAATAAATTAATTTATAAACATTTTATTAACCGCGTGCTTATTTATCTTGCGATAAACTGTAAACATAGGCAGTTAATAAGTGAATCTTATCTTCACCTAAAATGTCTTTCCATGCAGGCATTACACCGGCACGGCCGTGGTTAAGAGTTTCTTCAACAGCACGTTGAGAACCACCATATAACCAAATGTTATCAGTCAGGTTAGGCGCGCCAAATGGTAGGTTATGTGCAACCGACCCTTTACCGTCAGCACCATGACATGCGGCACACATTGCAAACTTAGCGGCACCTGCGTCTGCGTCTTTTTGGTTAACAGTACGACCAGAAAGGCTCAGCACATGTGCTGTCATTTCTTTAACGCCTTGTTCGCCAAGAGCAGGACCCCAAGCTGGCATTGCTGCAATACGACCATAAAGAAGTGTTTCTTTAATTTTGTCAGGTGTTCCGCCATATAACCAATCTTTATCAGTTAGGTTAGGGAAGCCAGTACCACCACGTCCATCAGAGCCATGGCATTGCGCGCAGTTTTGTGAGAATAAACGCTGACCAATTTCAATGGCTACTTGGCCATCTGTTTGCTCATGTTTGTCGCCATTTCCAAGAGCAGCTTGCTGCGCAGCGTCACCTTCAAACTTAGAATTAACTAAATCTAAAACAGGTACCTGCGCCAGTCTATTAAAAATAGGACCAAAGCGTTCTTCTGCAGCTTCGTACTCTTTATCAAGTTTTACAAAACGACCTTCTTCTTTCGCTTTAGCAATCGCTTCTTTAGATTCAGCTAAAGAGGTAATACCTTGGTTAGAGCTCGTCCATTTACCTAAACCTTCCCAGTTACCTAAACCTGGGTAAGCCGCAAGGTAATATACAGACCAAATAAAAGTTGCGAAAAACATGTAAGTCCACCACTTTGGCAGTGGATTATTTAGTTCTTCAATTCCATCATATTCATGTCCGCAGCTTTCACCTTCAGGTACACCAGCGTAGTTTTTTAAATTCCACACGAGTAAACCAAACAAAATGCACAAACATGATAGGGTTAATACAATAACCCAAATACTCCAAAAGCTAGTCATTTTTCAGACTCCTTTTCCTCGTTAGAGAGTGTGTTGTCATGTTTTTTTTCATCTTCGAAAATGGCATTAGCGGCGCTGTCAAAACGAGTTTTGCTTCGCTTGCTATATGCCCATGCAACAATCACAATAAACAATACTAAAATTACCAGAGTCAAAATGCCTCTGTATGTTCCGTAATCCATAATTTTTACTTCAAGTGGGTACCAAGTTGCTGTAAATACGCGATTAGAGCTTGTATTTCTGTTGCGCCTTTGCCGTCATTCATAGCATTAACTTTATCAACATCAGCTTGAAGCTCTTCGTCGCTGCCATAACCTAGACCGCCGTAACGGTCTGTGCGGCTATCAATTCCAAAATTATCACGGAAAATTTGTAGTTTTTTCAGAGTGAGGCTGGTATCAAGCGTATTCTCTGCTAACCAAGGAAATCCTGGCATGTTCGACTCAGGAACCACTGCACGTGGATCAACTAAGTGAGCATAGTGCCAGTCGTCCGAGTAGCGCTTACCAACACGAGCCAAGTCAGGACCAGTACGTTTAGAACCCCATAAAAACGGATGATCCCAAACAGATTCACCGGCTACAGAGTAGTGACCATAACGCTCAACTTCATCACGAAAAGGACGAATCATTTGCGTATGACAAGTATGACAACCTTCTTTAACAAATATATCCCGGCCTTCCATTTCAAGTGCGCTAAGTGGGCGTAGACCATCCACAGGCTTAGTTGTATCGTCTTGGAACATTAGCGGAGTAATTTCAACTAACGCACCAAAGCTAATAGCAAAAACAGTCAGAATAGCCATAAGGCCAATGTTCTTTTCTATTATTTCATGTTTGTTTTGTGACTTTTTATTGCTCATCATCTCACTCCGTTATGCTAATTGTGCTTGCGCGTCTAGTTTCAGAGATTCTTTCTCAGCTGAAATAGTGCGATAAACGTTATAAGCCATAACTAACATACCTACTACGATGAATACACCGCCTACAAAGCGCATGATATAGAAAGGATGCGACGCTTCTAAAGACTGCACAAAGCTGTACATCAATGTACCGTCAGCATTTACTGCACGCCACATTAGACCTTGCATTACACCTGAAATCCACATTGCAACGATGTATAAAACAACACCTACAGTGTGTAACCAGAAGTGGGTATTAACCAATTTAACGCTATACATACGACCTTGCGCGAATAACGCAGGAATTAAGTGGTAAATAGCACCAATTGAAATCATAGCAACCCAACCTAGCGCACCTGAGTGTACGTGGCCGATTGTCCAATCTGTGTAGTGAGATAACGCATTTACAGATTTAATTGCCATCATAGGACCTTCAAACGTAGACATACCGTAGAAAGACAATGAAACAACTAAGAAACGCAGTATTGGGTCGGTACGTAGTTTATGCCATGCGCCAGACAGTGTCATAATACCGTTAATCATACCACCCCAAGACGGTACGAATAGGATAATAGACATAACCATACCTAAACTTTGCGTCCAATCAGGAAGCGCTGTGTAGTGAAGGTGATGAGGACCAGCCCAGATATATAATGAGATTAAAGCCCAAAAGTGAACTACCGATAAACGGTATGAATACACCGGACGACCTGCTTGTTTTGGTACAAAGTAATACATCATACCCAAGAAACCAGCAGTTAGTAGGAAGCCTACAGCATTATGTCCGTACCACCACTGAACCATCGCATCTACGGCACCTGCATAGATTGAGTATGATTTAGTTAACGACACAGGCACTGCCATGCTGTTTACAATATGAAGCACTGCAACAGTAATAATAAAGCCAGCGTAGAACCAGTTAGCAACATAAATGTGCGACACTTTACGCTTAATTAAAGTACCAAAAAATACAACTGCGTAAACAATCCAAACCACAGCGATTAAAATATCGATTGGCCATTCAAGTTCTGCATATTCTTTTGAGCTAGTAATACCTAAAGGTAGCGTTATTACAGCTAATACAATAACTAGCTGCCAACCCCAAAAAGAAAAGGCGGCAAGTTTGTCTGAGAAAAGACGCGTTTGACAAGTACGTTGTACGACGTAATAAGACGTCGCAAAAAGTGCACTAGTACCAAATGCGAAAATTACTGCGTTCGTGTGTAACGGACGTAGTCGAGAGTAAGTTAACCATGGTGTATCAAAGTTAAGTGCTGGCCAAGCTAATTGGGCAGCAATCAGAACCCCAATACTCATGCCAACGATGCCCCAAATCACTGTCATAATAGCGAATTGGCGTACAACCTTATAGTTATACTCAGTTTGTGATGCTACTGTTTGGCTCATTTTCTGGCTTCCGCTGCAATAAATGCGTTTAGAAATGAATTACCCACCTTTAAAAGTGGGGCCTACTATTTTCCCCAAGCGTGTTATCTAAAACTTTCAGTACATGAAAGCTTCAGAAAAAAAACTTGAGAAACCCTTATTTTTTGCGGGTGAAATGATAAATTTTTTGGCCTAAAAAAGATAGATCAATTACATAAAATTATGACATCAATCAAACTTTGTGAGCTTGTTGTTTATTTTTTGATACAGTTTGTGCCTAATTTGGCCTAATAGTAACACTCGCACTTGTTATTTACAGTCACGATTATTAGTATTTGCTTTTATTTAGTGCGAAATTGTTATGCTTATATATAGGTTAAGTTTATTCACTGTGGTATTTTTTTTATTAACAGCGTGTGATTTTTCTAAAAATACAGATGAAAAATTTCTTAAAAACGCCCAATGCGAAGCCAATGAGCCGTGTACTTTTTCAAATGATGTTAAAGTATGGTTAAGCGAGAAAAGCCTTTCCCCCGAAACCCCATTTACTATCTTTAGTGACTTACCTGCAAACGTTACAATTGAAGATGCTAAGCTTAAAGGCATTACTATGTATATGGGCTACATTCCTCAACAATTTAAAAAACATAATGATCTTTGGCAAAGTAATGCAATGGTTGGCATTTGTTCCGAGCAAAATATGCTCTGGAATTTAGAGTTAACCGTTAAAGATAATGCCACCTCAGTAATACAAACTCTCAATTATTCTTTTTACGTAACTTATTAAAGTTGCGGCTGCAAACTCTTGCATACAGCTTACATTTTTGGTGTGAGTTCGTTTCTTATACCGATTATTTGAGTGACAAGATCAATAAAATTGCCTTTTTAGGTTTTGATACTGATAAAGCTTCAATGGTGAATGAGTGCTCTAAAAAAGTTCAACTTTAATTGCGACTGAATAAAAAATCTAATCAAAAAACGTCCTAAAGTAGCTAAATCAGACTATTTAATCGCTAAGCATGCATAAATATGGTTAGTAATTAACATTTAGTTTTGCGGTTTTAATAATGCACTGTGATTAACTTGTTAATTTATCTAAATTTGGTACATCATTCGATTAATTACATTTAATTACAAAGTGGTGCGGTTTGATTTCATCTGTATTGCTTAAATTTTTATTTGAACTCAATGCCTTGATATGGTTATGTATTTATTTGTTAACAATGAAACAAGTTGTAACGTATGTTCCTAATAAAGTTGTTCTATTTTGTTGTTATATATAAAATAAACAGTCGTTAAGTTTTCGTTCAGTTAAAAGCGCCTAAGTTGCCCGCCTAACTCACTATTCTTATAACAAGTGAGCATTACCAATAAAGGTAAATTTTCAACAAGTAGGGTTCTTTCATGAAAAAATCAACTCTTGGCTTAGCTGTAATTACAGCGATACCAATGTTTTCAAGTGTGCAAGTTTTAGCGGCTGACGAAGCAGTAAAATCAATCGAAAAAATTCAAGTGACGGGTTCTCGTATTAAGCGTTCTGACATGGAAACCGCTAGCCCAGTTACACTAATTGGTGCAGATGAGATCAGAGCTTCTGGCGCTACATCGGTTGATAGTGTTCTTCAGCAAATGACCGCTACTGGCGGCGCAATGACTAATCCAGGCGTTAACAATGGTTCTGGCGGTGGTGCATCAATAGATCTACGTGGTTTAGGTTCACAACGTACATTAGTACTTGTAAACGGCCGTCGTATGATCAACTCAGGTACTGGCGCAGCTTCTACAGTTGATTTAAACACTATCCCAGTTTCTATGATCAAGCAGATAGAAGTACTTAAAGATGGCGCATCTGCTGTTTATGGTACTGATGCTGTTGCTGGTGTTGTGAATATCATTCTAAAAAATGATTTTGAAGGCTTAGATTTAAACGTTAACTCAGCAATGACATCAAAGCACGATGCATCTGAAACATCTATCGACTTTACAGTTGGTACTTCATTCGATAAAGGTAATATTGTATTTGGCGCTCAGTACACGAATCGTGGAGAAGCTAGCCAAGGCGATCGTGGTTTTGCTAACTGTCCTTTATTTGAAGGTGAAAACGGTCTTTTCTGTGGTGGTTCATCATTTAGTGAAGGCGGCCATATCTATAACGTAAACACTACAGGTATTACTAATAGTGAAGGCGAAGTAGAGCAAAAAGGTTTAGCAAACGACAGCGGTTTAAGCAACCGTGGTGGTAGTTTACATCGTTTTACTGATGCAGCAGATGCTTACAACTACGCAGAGCAAAGCTACTTATACACGCCAATGGAACGTTTAAACCTTACTGGTATGGGTACTTATGAGTTAAGCGACGATACTAGCTTTTTCAGTGAGTTTACTTACACTAAACGTTGGTCAGAACAGCAATTAGCTCCACAGCCTATTAATTTTGGTTTTAATTATAACGAAAGTATGGGTAATAGTTTATTAGGCCAAACGTATGATAAACGTCAAGTTGCTAATGGTGCATTTGTAGAAGATGCTAATGGTAATTTTGTAACAACACCAACTAACTACGCTTACAATGACAATATTAGCTACCGTCGCCGTATGACTGAAAGTGGTGCACGTGGTTTATCTCAAACAGTAGATACAGTACGTATTGTTGTTGGTGCTGAAGGTGTGATCAGTGATTACTCTTGGGATTTCTCTGCTAACTTTGGTCGTAATGATTCAGTAGATAAATTAAGTAACCTACATAATGTTTCTGCTATTAATACTGCAATTTCAGCAGGTACATTTAATCCATTAAATGAAGCTGATTGGGCTTTATCTAATGTACAAGACTACATTTACACAGAGCAAAACTCAGGTGGGAGTCAGTTATTCATTTTGGCAGCATCACTTTCAGGTGAAATGTTTGAAATGCCAGCAGGTTATGCAGCGTTTGCTGCAGGCGTTGAGCGCCGTCAAGAAAAAGCGTTTTATACACCTGACTCAATTTCTGCACAAGGCTTAGGTAATGATCCTCGTGTTGATGCAACTAGCGGTGGATTTGATGTAAACGAAGCCTACGTTGAATTTGCAATTCCACTACTTGCTGATGCACCTTTTGCTGACGCAGTTGAGCTTAGTGCAGCTATTCGTGCATTTGATTACAGCACGTTTGGTTCAGACGAAACTTGGAAGCTAGGTTTAACATGGCGTGTAAATGACGAACTAATGCTACGTGGTGTTCGTTCAACAGCATTCCGTGCTCCTACAGTTGATGAGCTTTACTCTGGTAACGCTCCATCTTACGAGCAAGTTAGCTACCCAGGCGCAGATAGCCAAGCTGAAGTAACAGTCGGTGGCAACATCAACTTAACTCCAGAAGAAGCAGATACGCTTACTGTTGGTGTTGTTTACGAGCCAGAATGGTTGGATGGCTTCTCAATGACTGTAGATTACTACGACATTGAAATCGAAAACGCTATTTCTACTTACAATAACCAATATGTTGTTGACCAATGTATCGGTAATGCAAACAGCAGTACTAATGCAATTTGTACAAGTACTTCTGCTGTGTTCCAAGCTGATGGCCGTATTGTTTTCAATAACCAATTACGTAATATTGGTTCTGAGAAAACGTCTGGCATCGATTTAAACCTTACTTATGCGTTTGATGCATTAGGTTTAAGCTGGAAAACAGGCTTAGATACAACTTATTTAGATGAGTATGTTGTTGATACAGGCGCAGTAGTAGATTACTCAGGCTTTATCACTGGTGGTGCTGGCGGTTACGCAGATATTAAATCTAACTTTAACTTAAACGTTAAAGGTGACAACTGGGATGCTACATATGAAGCGCGTTATATTGCTGGAATGGACAGCTTTGCATGTATCGGCGATGATACCTGTTTAGCTCCTGAAACACCTTCAATTGTATATCACGATATTAGTGCTTCTTACATGATCAATGATGTGTTAACTGTTTCTGCAGGCGTTAATAACATGTTTGATAAAGAGCCACCGTACTACTCAGGTAATAATGATTCAAACACTGACCCGTACACTTACGACACATTAGGTCGTCGTTTATTTGCTGGTATCAATATTAAACTATAATATCTAGCACATTAACCGTATTAAGGCTCAGTATTTACTGGGCCTTTTTTATTGAACAAAACAAAGGAGACAAGTACACTAAAACGATATTTTAGAAGGAGAACTGATTGTTAAAACAAGATGAAAACTTATCTTTTGTCATTGAGCCAGAACTAACTCCTCGTTCTGAACAGCGCATAGATCTGTATTTTTCTATCCCTAATGAAATGGGGATTAATCCGCAAACGCTTACCGAAGAATCATATTTTAATAACCACTTCAAATCTCATTTAGCGTATAACGCGAATAATATACACTTGCCTTTGGTTCGAAGCCGCTTTGTGAGTAAAAATAAAGGTGAGCAACAAGATTATCGTCAAAATCTTAACTTATTTTGTTATCAAGTACGTTTAGCCCTTGATGCCGATATAAAAGACGCGTTAAAAATTGACGAAGCCGAAGACTTTTATAAACGTGCTAACGAAGTATATGAACAAAGTGAGGGGCTTTTAAAAAAGCTGCGCCGCTATACACCAGATGACGAAAAGCTACTGCCATTTTTTACCAATGCTGATAACTATTTAAGTTGGCATGTTGAGCAATCTTTTTTAAAGCTTTTAGATGAAGGGCCCCGTAGTAGCGATTATGCAAAAGAACGTAACGATTTAATGCAGTTTTGTAAAAACGAAAATGCGTACCGGGCCGACAAAAACTATAATTCTGAAACCACAATGCAAGACGCTAATCGAATAACAAATAAAATGCGCTTGTTACAACGCTTAATTGAGCACGGCGTAATATTACAGCGTCAAACGCGGTTTCTTAATAGCTACCTTAAGCGATTAGTTAAGGGCACTGTAACAGCTGTTATCATGGCCTTTGTGATGGTAGTAATACTTAATGCTCGCTCAACATTTACTGAAGTCACCGCGACGCTTATTTTAATTTTAGGGGTTATTTACGGGCTACGTGAAATATTTAAAGAAGATATTACGCGTATGATTTGGCGAGCTATTGTACAAGGGCGACCTAAGTGGCGATTTAGTTTTAAAAATAGTATTACCAAAGACAAAATAGCGAGTCAGCTAATTTGGCTTGAATACACACGCTTTAAAAAAATCCCTAAAGAAGTAAAGTCTATATTTTCAAAACGTCGACAGCAAAATAAACAAGCTGCGCAGTGGTTACATTTTGCAAGTGAAACGCGTGTAAGTGCAAAAGAATTTTTACCCGGTTACGATACCTTGCAACAAACTCTGCAATTTAGTCTTGCGCCATTTGCGCGTTATTTAAAACGTGGTGAAGGGAAGTTATATCATTTAGACAGTAATAAAATATCTAAACAGGCGGTTGAGCGGCGCTACCAACTTAACATGGTGCTTGTGCTGACTGAGGAAGATAGAACACTTTACCAACGCTATAAAATAACGTTAAATCGCAGTAAAATCGTCAATATTGAGCTTATTTACTCGAAAAAGTAAGCTTATGAATAAAAAAGGGACTGATAAAATCAGTCCTTTTTTTTAAATTTATTTATTAGCTAAACCATGTTTACTATATAAAGTTACTTTGTCTGACACTAGCGTGATCTCGATATTTTTCGCTTCATCGCCCCACACACAATTAGTATGCAGTGTTTTTTCAACACAGTTATCAGCACTGCCTAAAATGGTTTCAACTTCAGTCTTATCCATACCTACTTTAATTTTTTCGTAGCTTTCAAGGCTTACTTTAGAACAAGCCGCAAGGCTTAATGTAGCTGCGATGATAAGGAGTTTTTTCATTGTTATATCCTACTTAGTATTAATGTTTGAATTTTCTGATTTGGACGATCATGCCCATTCGTGGGTGGTCAAAGTAATGTACTTCACCACTTATTACACGTCTAAACTGAGAAAAGCGGGCTGACTCTATATCGCCATTTTCTAGCTTTTGGCTAATATCAAAATTAGCTGTAATGTATAAATAATGTCGCAAGTGTATTTTAAATAAACCGTCTAGTTCCCACTCTGCTTTTGATTGGTCTGGGTCGTTAAATAGTTCAGGTTGTGAATTTAATAAACTTACAAAATCAGGATTTGAATAGCTAGGGGTTACGTTGGAATCACTTTTAAGGTGTTTACCTGCTATTAAATGCATACTTGGTGCACGCGATTTACTTGCGCCTTCAAAGCGCCAACCAGTATGTAGAATAGGTGATAATCCTTTGCGATCTAGCTGTTGGTACTGCGCTTTAAATTGCAGTTGTTCTGGCGCTAATAAATAAGTTTGCTGCATATCATCTTTAGCGGGGGCTAGAGGTGTGACAGGTAGCTCATCATAGCTTTGTATGTAGTCTGTACTGTCACTGCATACACCCGATTGCGGGTTTGAATTAACTAAGGAATCGGTAAAAGAGCGTTTTTGAAAACGCTCATCGCCATCTATACAGGCTTGCATTGCTTGCTCTGTGTAAAGTGGCGTCATTAAATCTAGAGAATTTTTATCCTCAATAGCTTTGTGCTTAAGGGTAAAGTCTTCTTGTAAATATGGAGCAGGGCGCTGTTTAAATACCAGCACCTCAACCTCAAACCAACGCTCTGCAAATGCAGTGCTACTAAATAAGCAGCATAAAATAACAAGCGATTTTTTTAGCAACATTAATGGCTAACCTTTTTTTCGAAATCTGCAATCATTGCAGTGACCATTTTTAAGCGTTCGCGGGCATTAGCCTCACTAATAGCAAAGCGCAGTTTATTCGCGCCATCCATTTTGTACACCTTAGGCGCACTTTGTATCAAACCTATAATGAAGCTAGGGTTAACCTTGGTATCTTGGCTAAACTCAAAGTAACCGCCTTTAGGATTAGCCTCAATTTTTGTAATGCCTAAATTACTGGCTTGCATTTTAAGTTGCTGCAGGCTAAACAAGTTTTTAGCAGCATCTGGCAGTAAACCAAAACGGTCTATCAACTCAACTTGCAGTTCATCCATGTCATCAAGGTTAGCACAACTTGCAACGCGCTTGTACATACCTAAACGTGCATTTACATCGTGTATGTAATCATCAGGTAATAGTGCAGCAAGTTTTAAATCCACTTCGGTTTGCTTTTTAAGTAGGTTTTCAAGTGTTGGTTCTTTACCTTCACGTAGCGCATTTACAGCTTGCTCGAGCATTTCCATGTACAAGCTAAAACCGATAGTTTGCATTTGACCTGATTGATCGTCGCCAAGTAACTCACCCGCACCACGAATTTCTAAATCGTGTGTTGCTAGGGCAAAACCTGCGCCTAAATCTTCTAACGATTCGATTGCTTGTAAGCGTTTACTCGCATCTTTAGAAAGGGCTTTTGGGTCACCAGTCAGTAAATAAGCATAGGCTTGATGATGGCTTCGGCCAACTCGCCCACGTAATTGGTGTAACTGTGCAAGGCCGAGTTTATCTGCTCTATCCATAATAATGGTGTTGGCTGTAGGTACATCGATACCGGTTTCTATAATCGTGGTACATACCAACACGTTGTATTTTTGATGATAGAAGTCAGTCATTATTTGCTCAAGTTCTTGCTCGCGCATTTGACCGTGAGCTGAGGTTACGCTTGCTTCAGGCACCCATTCACTGATCTCTTGTGCAACACGCTCAATAGTTTCTACATTGTTATGTAAAAAGTAAACTTGGCCACCGCGTTTAATTTCACGCAGTACCGCTTCGCGTATTAGTTCTACATCGCGTTGGCGTACAAAGGTTTTAACCGCTAAACGTTTAGCTGGCGGGGTCGCGATAATTGATAAATCACGCATGCCACTCATAGCCATATTAAGTGTACGCGGTATTGGCGTTGCAGTGAGTGTAAGTATGTCTACATCGGCACGTAGTGCTTTAATCTTTTCTTTTTGGCGTACACCAAAGCGATGTTCTTCATCAACAATGAGTAAACCTAAGTCGTTAAACTTAATGTCTTGCTGAATAAGTTTGTGCGTGCCGATAACTATATCGAGCTTACCGTTGGCCATTTTCTCAAGCGTGTCTTTTTGTTCTTTAGTTGAGTTGAAACGCGAAAGTACACCAACTTCAATAGGAAAATCAGCAAAACGGTCTTTAAAGTTTTCAAAGTGTTGTTGAGCCAGCAAAGTGGTAGGCACTAAAATTGCCACTTGTTTATCATCGTTCACCGCTACAAAAGCAGCACGCATGGCTACTTCTGTTTTACCAAAGCCTACGTCACCACACACTAAGCGATCCATCGCTTGCTTTGATTGCATATCACCTAATACGGCTTCTATGGCGCTTCGCTGATCATCAGTTTCCTCAAACGGGAAGCTATCGCTAAATTGACGATATGCAGGGGCATCTAGGGTAAATTTATTACCAGGTTTTGCTTGGCGTTGTGCATAAATGTCGAGTAATTCGGCGGCGACATCGCGGACTTTTTCAGCCGCTCGTTTTTTAGCTTTTTCCCATGCATCTGAACCAAGCTTATGCAGCGGGGCGCTGGCTTCTTCACCACCAGAGTAACGACTCAGCATATGCAATGCAGATACTGGCACGTACAATTTAGCTTCACTTGCGTAAGTAATCGTAACAAACTCAGTAACTACACCTGCAGCATCAATTGTTTGCAAACCTTGGTAACGCCCAACACCATGATCGAGATGCACAACAGGTTGACCTTCCTTAAGCTCGGCTAAGTTACGGATTAGTGCATCTTGGCTGGCTTCGTACTTGTGCTTGCGGCGTCTACGCTGAGATACTTTAATGCCAAGCAGTTCTTGCTCGGTAATAATAGAAAGGCTGGGCTTAGTACCCAGTACCACACTTTGCTCAAGCGGGCTTACTATTAAACCCACATCACTCGCGCTTTTTGTAAATTGTTCGAGTGTTTCAAATTCTTTAAATTTTAAACCGCTTGGTTTTAAAATGCTCAGTAATGATTCGCGACGACCATCCGATTCAACACTGAGTAATATGCGGCCTTTTTTCTTTTTTTGCTCTGCTACATAATTTATAAACGCGCCATAAGGTTCATGCTGTTTATGATCGATTCGAATAGCCGGCAGTTCGTTAACGCTTAAGTTTTTATTACCTGCTTTAGTTCCGAGTTTTGCAAGGGATAAACGAATACGTGCAAAGTTACCTAAATTAGAAAACAGCTCTTCAATAGGCTGATAAAGCGTATTGGGCTCAAGTAATGGGCGAAGTGGGTCAACTCTGCGGTTTTCATAGCGTACATTTACATCATGCCAAAAGTTATCTGCCGCATGCTCTAAATCACCTAGTTGCATAACGGTTGTTGTATCTGGCAGGTAGTCAAAAATAGTGGCTAGCTTTTTAAAAAACAGCGGCATGTAGTATTCA
The DNA here is from genome assembly GCF_015864485.1 of Pseudoalteromonas sp. SWN166. Taxonomy (NCBI): domain Bacteria; kingdom Pseudomonadati; phylum Pseudomonadota; class Gammaproteobacteria; order Alteromonadales; family Pseudoalteromonadaceae; genus Pseudoalteromonas; species Pseudoalteromonas sp. SWN166. The sequence goes on along the minus strand of NZ_JADYXB010000009.1, from coordinate 105,414 downwards.
ATACCTGCAGGCCAGTTACCTTTACTTACTTGCATGTATACCGAGTCTTGCTGTGAGCTTGCACCAAACTTTTCACGGTAGCTTATTCTAAAGCGCTCAATATCGGCTTCATTTGTAGGAAATTCGTGTGCTGGAAGTAGCTCAATTTTATCTACTTTTTCATCAGAACGCTGCGTTTCTACATCAAATAAACGAATAGTGTCGAGTTCGTCATCAAAAAAGTCGAGTCTGAATGGATGCGGGCTACCCATCGGGTATAAGTCAACGATAGAGCCGCGTATAGCGTATTCGCCGTGCTCCATTACTTGTTGAACATTTAAATAACCGGCTTGCTCTAAATTATCACGAAAGTTATGTGTGTCTAGCTTGTCACCTACTTTAAAGTTGATTGTTGAACCATAAATAAATGAGGCTGGGGCTGTGCGCAACATTAAGGTAGATACAGGTACAATTAACACACTTTGTTGTTCTTTTTTTAAGGTGTTTAAAGTGGCTAAACGGGCTGAAATAATATCTTGATGGGGAGAAAAGTGATCGTATGGCAGAGTTTCCCAATCAGGAAATACCATTACTGGGTTATCGGGTAATAAATATTCTAATTCTGTTTCAAGGCGTAGTGCGCTTGGTGTATCAGGCGTAACAATCAAGACTAAGTTGTCTTGTTGTTTAACGCCTTCAGCAATGGCAATACTTAAACCACTTCCGCTTAGCTGGCCCCATTGAATTTTATCTTTTTGAGATTTTACCCAAGGCAAGGCTGCCCATTGCTCAAACGCCATTTATTACTCCATTTATAGTTGGCTCTTAGCAAGTAAGAGCCATTATATTATTTAACCAGAGCGCAGGTTACTTAGTCTCGGTATATTTTTGTTAGGTCTTTGTAGTGATCAATTCGTCGATCACGTAGGAACGGCCAAATACGTCTTACGTTTTCTGAGCGTTTTTGATCAATTTCTACCACTAAAATTTGCTCATCAGTATTATTAGCCTCGGCTAGTAACTCGCCTTGTGGGCCTGCAATGAACGAATTACCCCAAAACGCAATACCATCGCTTTGTCCGCTTGGGTCACTTTCATGGCCTACGCGGTTACAACTAATTACTGGTACGCCATTGGCAACAGCATGAGCACGCTGGCTAATAACCCAGGCATCTTTTTGACGAGTTTGCTCAGCAACGTCGTCATTTATATCCCAACCGATAGCAGTAGGGTAAATTAATACCTCAGCGCCTGCCATCGCCATTAAACGCGCCGCTTCAGGAAACCATTGATCCCAACATACTAGCACGCCTAATTTACCTACCGAGGTTTGAATCGGCTCAAACCCGATATCACCAGGGGTAAAGTAAAATTTTTCGTAAAAGCCAGGATCATCAGGAATGTGCATTTTGCGGTATTTACCGGCAATGCTACCGTCTTGCTCTAATACAACTGCGGTGTTGTGATAAAGACCCGTTGCGCGTTTTTCAAATAAAGAGGCCACAATTACAATGCTTAGCTCTTTAGCAAGCTCACCTAAGGCATTACTGCTAGGGCCCGGAATGGTTTCAGCTAAATCAAATACGTCAACATTTTCGGTTTGGCAAAAATAGAGGCTTCGATGTAACTCTTGAAGTACAACCAGTTTAGCACCTTTTTGAGCGGCTTCACGAATGGCAGTCATTGATTTTGCCATATTTTGTTCAGCACTATCGCTGTTGCTTTGTTGCACTAATGCAACGGTTAATTTTGCAGGGCTTGTCATTGTGCTGCTCCAGCTAAAAATCCACGAGGTAATTGCATTGTAATACAGTGCAGGCTGCCAAATTGTTCAATTATTGGCTGGCAATTAACGCCAATAATAATGTGTTGTGGGTATGCTATTTGAACTTGCGCTAGAGCACGTTCATCATTGGCATCATTATACGTTGGCACAAGCACCGCATTATTAATAATTAAGTAGTTAGCGTAGGTAGCCGGTAAGCGTGTTTGCTCATCGTCATAAGCGGCTTTTGGCCACGGTAACTTAATTAAGTTATATGGGGTGTTATCGGCTGTTTTAAAGGTTTTTAGTTGTTTTTCCATCGCATCAAGTGCGCTGTAGTGCTCATCAGTTTCATCGTCGCACTTTACATATACAAGGGTATTATTTGGTGCAAAGCGCACTAAGGTATCAATGTGGCTGTCGGTGTCATCGCCCGCTAAATAGCCATGATCAACCCATAAAAAGCTCGTTGCGCCTAAGTGCTCTTTTAAAAGTACTTCTATGTCAGCAGGGTTTAAATCTGGGTTACGATTTTTATTGAGTAAACATTCGCTGGTTGTTAGCAACACACCATGCTCGTTTATTTCAATACCGCCACCTTCAAGCACCATATCGAGCGCTTGATATTGATTTTTTTTGCTACTTAGCTCTTTTACCAATGTACGATTAATTTGATTGTCTAATGCACTTTCAAACTTGTTGCCCCAACCATTAAAAGTAAAATCATAAATTTTTAATTGCTCTGGTGAGTCAATGGCGGCGCAAGTAAGCGGACCATGATCGCGTGCCCACGTATCGTTAGTAGGCGTTACTACAAAATGAACACGATTAAGAGAGATGCTAGCGCTATTTAGCAATGCTGTAATATGCATTTTTAAGGCACTGTTATGCGCCACAATAACAAGCTGTTGCTGCGTTGTTATATGTTTAGCAAGCTCAACATACACAGGTTCTACACGTGCTAAATTATCAGCCCAATCGGTGTCTTTATGAGGCCACGTAAGCATAACAGCGTCTTGCTGGGCCCATTCTGGTAAAAGTCTAAAGTTCATGAATTTTATATACTAATTAAGATGACACTAGTTTAGCATTTTACAAAAAGATGTCAGCTAATTATCGTTGTTTGAATCATCTTGGGCTAGTTCTAATTCTTGACGTTTTTTAAGTTGGCGGGTTTGAGCATGTAAACTCGCTCTAACAATTAGTTCTTGGTCAGTGGTTCTAATAGCGGTGAAAAGCAGGGTGTATTGATAATGTTCGCTATCTTGCTTTTCTACTGCCACAACTTCAGTGTAACAGTACACAGCAGAGGCTTCATGGTGCAAAAATAGCTTAGTTCTGAATGATTGGCCAATTGAGTGTACTTCGGGTGATGTAAAGCGAATACCGCCGCCACCATAACTATCACATTGAATTGCGTTATCTTGGGCTTGTTCTGAGGCCAAAATATGGCTCATTATTAAATCTATTTTACGTGACTGCGCTTGTAAAAATGCAGCTAGCTCTTGTGCTATATCGCCTAAGTTACGCAATGGGCGTAACGAGCTTTGCTCAAGTTCACTTACTTCATTAGCTAATCTAAATAATGGGGGGATGTCGTCTTCAAGCTCAAGCTGCGATTTAGGGACTTGTTCGTTCGATACGGCGAATAAATTCACTCTTATACTTTCATTAATTTGAAAGTACTGCTCAAACTCACCTAATCTTTCACTATTCATTATATTCTCCACCACGTATTTATTTAATAGTAGCGTTGTGAGTACTAAATTGCTAGCAGATAAAATAACTCATAACAGGCTAAATACATTGTTTAAATTCAATTTTTTAAGACTTGAATCTGCCAGATACTAATTATGAAAATAAACACACTAAAATTCTAAATAATTTTAACGGTCATAAAAAAGCGGCCAATGTCATCCTAACATTGGCCGCTTGGGTATTGATTCATCAGCGCATACTTATTTAAGTAGAGCGGCTAATTCATGTAAATCTTTCACAACGTGATCTGGCTTTTTAGCTAATGGGTAAAGTGCTTTACCTGGGCGAGCAATAAACGTAGTTTGTAAGCCTGCCTCTTTTGCGCCTGCAACATCCCAACCATGGGCTGCAACCATCATTGCTTCATTTGGTGCTACGTTTAACTTTTTAAGTACCCACTCATAAGCACGTAAATCAGGTTTATAAATTTTAATATCTTCAATGCTGTAACGCGCATCAAAGTAAGATGTTAAACCTGCGCTTTCAAACTGCGCCTTTACACCCTTGTTTGAAGAATTAGTCAGGCTTACTAATTTATAGCCCTGTGCTCTAAGTTTTGCCAGTCCTTCTTTAACATCAGAATGTGGTGGCAAAGTTAGAAGTGGTGTAACAATCGCTGTTTTGGCTTGTTCACTTGTAATATCAATATTATTGTTTTGCGCAACCATAAGGAGTGATGCCACGCCGATTTGTCCGAAGTCGTGATAACTACCGCTTACAGTATCTACTAGTGAATGGTGCAACATAGTTGAAAACCACAGTGGTAATAAATCTTCACGTCCGCCTAGTGCTTTACCAATAGAGGTACGCATTGACGTTAAATCAAGTAGGGTTTCGTTTACATCAAAAATAAGCACTTTAGGCTTTGTTTGTTCTTTTGCTTCATCAGCGACTGCATAACCTGATACAAGGCTTGTGCCTACAAGTAGTGAAAGAGTCAGTGTTTTTAACGATTTTAAAATAGACATTAGTTATTCTCCGATTCAAGTGCTGCCATAATATCAATAGGTTCTGCGCGTAGGGTGTAGTCTTCGTTTAAAAATGCGTATGTAATAGCACCTTCTTGGTTTATCACATAAGTAGCCGGTAGCGGCAATTTAAAGCTTTTATCGCCGTAGTAGTGTTCAAAATCAATACCAAACTTGGTATATAACGCTTGAATACGCTCATCTAGTGTAAACAATAAGCCAAATTGCTCAGCTACTTTATTGCTAACATCTGAAAGCACGTCAAATTCGAGGTCGTTTTTTTGTGCTGTTGAGAGTGTTTCATCAGGTAACTGCGGTGATATTGCTATTAATTGAGCACTTTGAGTTTTAAATTGCGGTAAGTAATCGTTCAGTGCTTTTAGCTCTAAATTACAATATGGGCACCATCCACCACGATAAAAGCTAATAATTACCGGGCCTTTTTTTAATAAATCTGCAAGCTCAATGTTTTCGCCTTGATGATTGGCTAAGCTGAAGTTTTCTACTTTTTGACCAACTTGCAACGCATTGTCTTTAATATGCTGTGCAATAAGTTCTTCGTTTGTAGTGTTCATTAATGCCAAAACGTCAGCCGGTAATTTGGCATCTTTTTGTACGTTGTAGGCATCTATTTGCGCTTTTAAACTCATGATTGAACCTCAATAATTAGACTATTTGCAATTATAGTGTTTTACATTTTTAAATAAACATTGCAAAACTGAAAGCTTCATTCGAAAATATTAAACATTGAAAAGTGCACAATGGCATCTTTATGTATAATTTAAGCGACTTAGAAACATTTATAGCCGTAGTTGAAAATAAAGGCGTGCTTGCAGCTGCGCGTGAGCAGCGTTTATCGCCAGCAACCGTAAGCCATCGCTTAAGTAAATTAGAGCGAGAGCTGGCTACAGTACTTGTTTTTAGAGACAGCAGACGAGTACGGTTATCTCCAGCCGGAGAAATATTTTACGCACGAGTTGGCGCTATAATTGAAGCACTGCACGATGCTGAGCATAGTATTGGTGCACGAAGCTCATCAGTGAGTGGTTTATTGCGCGTAACCATGCCGCCTTGGATTTTTTCAAAATATGTAATGCCTAGACTTAATGAGCTGGAGCACGCTTATCCAGAGCTAAAACTTGATTTTTTAATAACGGATCATTTTGTAAACGTGGTTGATGATGCACAGGACGTTGCTATTAGAGTAGGGCAATTAAATGACTCAGGGCTGCTTTCTCGTAAAATAGTAAACAATAGCCGCATACTTTGCGCAGCTCCTAGCTACATAAAAAAATATGGCATGCCTGAAAATTTAACGCAATTGAGCGAGCATTATTGGGTATGTTTACCGTGGCAACGACAGTTAAAGCTTTTTGACGAACATAAAAAAATTCATACTTTTAATGCTAAAACCCGTTTTACTATCTCAAACTCCGATAATATGACCCAAGCTGCTATTGCAGGCCATGGTATAGCTATTAAATCTAAAATAGCGATTAATGAAGATCTTAAAAACGGTATTTTGGTTGAGGTTATGCCAGGGGTAATGGCACAAGATGATGCACCAGTGTGGTTTTTACGTCCGCAAAATAGTTTAACTACCCGCAAAACCGATGTTTTTTATGACTTTATGAAATCGTTATTTTTGAGCTGCGAATAAGCGTTTAAATGAGCGCTTTGCTCCAGTTAAAAATAAATAACCAGTAAGTTCTGCTAGTACGGCAATAAAAATAGCTGCAACAATAGCGGCTATAATAGAGTCTTTTTTTAAAATAATTTGACCTTCAAAGCGTTGCCATACTTGTTGCTTTATATCCTTCATGCCACTGATCATAGTAAATATATACGGAGATTGAGCAAACCGATTCACAGCGACTTGTAAGTCTTGTTGTCGATTGTAAAGTGTACTGATATTACTTGCCCCCTTATTCACAATCCCATCATCAATATTTTTATAGTGTTTTATTAGCTTGTATAAATCATTATTAAAATACTTAGCAGCATCGTTTTTAAATGGTGCAATTGCATTATTAGCTTCAATTAATTGGGCTGATAAGGCCTGGCCAAAATCGCTCACAAATGCAGGGATTTGCACCCCAAGTAGTAAACCAAATGCAAAGAAACTAAGGCGGATATAATCTAAAAATTTACTCATTTATCTTCCTATCCATTTAAATAACCCAAAGTTAACATTTGAGCTTGTTTTTATATCAAAAACTCGTAATCTATTGGTAATAAAAATAACAACAAAAATAACAACAGGTGTATGTTAAGGATGACGAAAAAAGTAAAGTTCACGTCAACATTTGTTGATATTTCTAAGCAGCTCAAACGCTTTGTATCGCGCATTGTTCAACCCGACGATGTAGAAGATATTGTGCAAGAAACTTTTGTAAAAAGCTACGAAGCTGATTTAAAGCAAGACATACAGTTTACCCGCAGTTACATGCTTAAAACAGCAAAACACCTAGCACTTAACCATATAGCTAAGTGGGACAATAAATTTAATGATTCGTTAGAAAACGATAACGAATTACCCGTACTACTCAAATCAATGAAGCTCGAAGATGAATATACATCTAAAGAGCGCTTTTTACTTTTTTGTAGAGCTACTGAGCAACTAAGCTCATCGATTCGTAAATGCTTTATATTAAAAAAAGTGTACGGCATGAGCCAAAAAGAGATAGCAGACCAAATGCAGTTAAGCCAAAGCACTGTTGAAAAACACATTGCCAAAGGATTGTTACAAACCATGTTGTACATGCGTGAACATGAGCAAAGCTCTCAAACGCACCCTAAAGCTCAAGCACACCCTATATCAGTTAAGAGGGTCGCAGAATGAGTAATGTTCATCAATTTAATTCAAAAGATTTAATTTTAGAAAAGTCATGTGATTGGATAAGCGCGATTGATCGTGGTTTAACTGATGATGAAAAAGAGCAATTTAAATTATGGATGATGCAAAGCATCGCCCATCAAGACTCTATATACGAGCTTGCTCAGCTTTGGGATGAGCTTTCGGTATTAAATGAATTAAGTCATTTATTTCCTCAGCGTAACAATACTAAAGCATCAAAAAATAAGTGGATGTTTTCTTACTCAATTGCAGCGAGTTTATTTGCAGCACTAATGGTATGCAGCTACTTATTAATTAATTTAGAAAACGGCTATAACCAAGAGCTTGCAAAAGTTAACTACACTAAAATTTACAAAACAAAAGTAGGCGAGCAAGCAACGTATGTATTGCCAGACGGCACCATAGTGCAACTTAATACTAATAGCTTACTAGAAGTTGCGTACAGCAAAGGTCGTAGGCAGTTACTGCTAAGCCGCGGAGAAGGGCGTTTTAATGTAGCAAAAGATGCTACGCGCCCGTTTAGTGTTATGGCCGGCGACAAAAGCTTTACTGCACTCGGTACCGTGTTTAATGTACAGCGTAATACCTCATCAGATTTAGAGCTTGTTGTTACCGAAGGCAAAGTGATGATCACCGACCCTAGTGTAGCGGTTGACGCAAATGACTTTAAAGATTATCAACTTGCAGATAACAGCACGCAAAAAATTCGTCAAATTAATGCCAATATTGTTACCTCAGGCGAAAAAGTAATTATAGAGCAAAGCGTTACAAAACCAATTACCCAGCTTTCAATGAACGACGTACAACGCGATTTGGCATGGCAAAATGGCATGCTTATTTTTAATGGAGAAGAGCTAAGTGATGCGTTAAATGAAGTAAGTCGCTATACCGCCACACGTTTTGAGCTTTCATCAGACGAGCTCGCCAGTATTAAAGTAGCTGGGGTATTTAAAGCAGGTGACGTTGAAGGTTTACTAGAGAGTTTACAGACTAATTTTTCTATTGATCATGAGCGTTTAGGTGAGCATGTAGTAACGCTAAAACACCATACAGAATCATAAGTAGACGTTATGAAAATCAGACTAATGCTAGCTAAAGTTGCACCTATAAAGATTAAACGTAAAAAAAACATTAAAAAAAAGAAACAAAAGCATAGAGGATTTTTGTTTGTCAGCTGTTTATATAAGTTGCGCAGTAACCAAACGCATTTATTGAGTGGATTGAGTGTGCTTGTACCGGCTATTTTTAGCTTGAGTGTACAAGCCGCAACTCAAACCACTGGGCAAATGGTGCAATTTGATATAAAAGCGCAGCGAGCAGACAAAGCCTTAATTGAATATGCTAAACAAACAGAGCAAACCGTGGTGTTTTCTTATGAGTTGGCAAAGCAGTATGATGCAAATTCAGTTTATGGATTTTACACTCAGCTAGATGCCCTAGAGGCATTACTAGGTGGGACTGAGCTCGATGCGGTTGTTGATCAAAATGGTTTACTGAGTATAAAACTCAAACAAATCAACAGGAATGATAACAACATGATGAAGCTTTCAGCGGTCAGTGCAGCAGTATTACCAGCTTTACTTGCAGTAAATTCGCAAGGTGTAAACGCAGCAGAAGAAGTCGCTCAAGAAAAAATTGAAAAAATTGCTATTGTCGGTAGCCGTGTAGCAGGACGTTCAGTTGAAGATTTACCCGTTCCAGTAGATATCTTAAGTGCAGAAGCGCTTGAAAATACAGGCCAAACAGAAGTTGGTCGTATGCTACAGTCTATCGCCCCTTCATTTAACTTTTCAAGCTCTGCAATTAGTGACGGTACTGATGCTTTAAGACCTGCGACACTTCGCGGTTTGGGCCCCGATCAAACATTGGTTTTAATTAACGGCAAACGTCGTCACCAAGCAAGTATTATTCATATTAATGGTTCTGTTGGGCGTGGTACCGCAGGTACTGACATGAATGCAATTCCAGCCTCTGCAATTAAACGCATTGAAGTATTACGTGATGGCGCTGCTGCTCAGTATGGTTCTGATGCAATTGCAGGTGTTATTAATATTGTGCTTAAAGATGGTAGCGAAGGTGGTAAAGCGGCTATTAACTACGGTCAATATTCTGAAGGCGATGGCGAAACCATTAACCTTGATTTTAATAAAGGCTTTGCGCTAGGTGATGACGGTTATTTAAATACAACTATCAATTACCGTGACCGTGCACCGACTAACCGTGCAGGTTTACATGGCTCTTGTCAGTTTTATGGTTGTACAGAACTAAGTGACGGTACTTTACTTGCTGGCGATCCGCGTGAGCTGACAGCCGATCGTGATACTTTTAGAATTGGTGATGCTGATTCGCAGCAGTTTGGTTTAACAATTAATACCGGTTACGAGTTAGGTGATGGCGAGCTTTACGGCTTTATTACTTACTCAACACGCGAAAACGAGTCGGCTGCATTTTTCCGTCATAACGCAAATGCTGGTGGTAACCCTGTACTGCAAGATAACGATGCGACTATACCGCTAGGCTTCTTACCAAAAATTAATACAACTATCGACGATATCTCGTACAACTTTGGTTATAAAACTGAGTTTGATAACGATGCAAGCCTTGATTTATCATACACCTACGGTGAAAACAGCATTGATTACACGACAAGTGACACTATCAATGCCTCATACGCTAACTTTTTACGTTATGACCAAGGTTTAAGTGCTGCTGATATTCGTACAACTATCCCACGTGAAGCGTACGCTTACGGCATGGAATTATCACTGCAAACAATCAATATTGATTTTACGCAAAACTTTGATGATTATTCTTTAGCAATGGGTGCTGAAATCCGTACTGACGAATATCGCATTTTAGAAGGCAATGAGTACGCATACCGCGATTACGATACAACCAACGGTGTAAGTATTTACAACGGCTTAAGTGGTGGTGTTGGCTCTGAAGATGCATCAGGTGGTTCACAAGGGTTTGGTGGTTCAGCTCCTGCATCATCAGTTGATGAATCGCGTGATGTAATTTCATTTTACGTAGATGCAGAAGCTTATGTGATTGAAGATGTAATTTTATCGGGTGCACTTCGCTACGATAACTACAAAGGCTTTGGTGATACAGTAAACTTTAAGCTTGCTGGTAACTGGTCTGTAACCGACGATATTTCACTACGTGGTGCATTAAGCTCAGGTTTTAGAGCGCCTTCAATGCAGCAGCTTTACTTTAATAACGTAAGTACGCAATTTGTTGTTGGTACTAATGGTAATTTAGTTGCAGAAGAGGTTGGTACATTTAGAAATGATTCAACACTTGCGCAAAGCTTAGGTATTCCAAAGCTTAAAGAAGAAAAATCACAAAACCGTAGTTTAGGTATTGTATATAACGTTACAGATAATATTAATGTAACCGTTGATTACTACTCAATTGATATTGACGACCGTATTGTAATTAGTGACCGCTTAGGTAAAGGTTTATCTACAAGCCTTGATGCTGCACTGAATAGTGCGGGTGCTGGCGTAGGTCAGTTCTTCTTAAATGGTGCTGATACAGAAACTCGTGGTGTTGATTTTGTAGCAACGTGGAACACTGAAGGTTTAGGAGGCACGCTTGATTTTACACTTGCAGCTAACTTTACTAAAACAGATGTTGTATCGTTATTTTCGCCTGCTGGCTCAAGCCTTGAGACAGTAAATGTAGACGATATATTTTCAGCTGAAGACATCTCTATTATTGAAGAGTGGCAACCAGAGGATCGTATTAACTTAAGTGCGCTTTATCAACGTGACGATTGGACAGTTAACCTTTCACTTAATCGTTTTGGTGAGTACACAGTAGAAGATGGTGGTCGTCAAACGTATGGGGCAGAGATTTTAACTGACGTTAAAGTTAACTACTTCGTTACTGAAGATTTGTCGGTAAACATTGGTGCAAACAACTTGTTTGACGTTTATCCAGATAAAAACGAAATAGGTAACTCTCGCTCAGGTACTATTGTAGATGCTAGTGGCAACACAGTAATAAGTAGTTCAGGTGTGTTTGACTACTCACGTCGCTCGGCTCCATTTGGTTTTAACGGTGCTTACTACTACGTAGGTGCAGAATACCGTTTTTAATTAATAACACTCCCTTTCGTTATTTAACTCAAAGGGCCGTAAGGCCCTTTTTTTGGTTTTAGCTTGGATTGATTTATTGAGAAATCAAACTTATTGAATAATCATCGTATTGCTTAATATTATTCATTACACTCATTAAAGTATTATGTGTACTGTTTTCGTCTGCGGTTATAAGTACCGTACTTATTTCATATTTAGCCGCGAACATCGCTAAATTAGTCGCAACTTGCTCTAAATCAATTAACCTCCCTGAAAAATATACTCCGTTACTTTCATCAATTCTAAATAAAGCATTTTTAACAGGCTTATCTATTTGAGGGCTGTCGAGTGGCCGGTTTAATTCAATAGCCACAGGTTTTACAAAAGATGTAGTTACAATAAAGAAAATTAGTAATATGAACACTATGTCTAACATCGGGGTCATATCTACATCAGCATTATTTTGCAGTTTAGTTAGTTTACTTTTCATATTAGACCTTATTTTTAATTAAATGCTGCGGCGCCACAGCAAGGTTTTAGGTACCTATTAACAAAATTAGCACAGCAAAAATAAAGCGTAGTTAAATAAATATTCTAATAACATTAAATATTTGTATTCATTATGTATTTAAAATGTGGCGAAATAAGGTTGTGTTTATACCAATTTGCTTATATATGGGGTCTATTTAACATCGTTATAGTGTAATTTAATTCGTTAAATTGCTTAAATATCTATGCAGGTTGGTATTAGAGGCAATAAAAAACCCAGCGCTAGGCTGGGTTCTATTTATGCGTTATGTAAGCTTAATGCTTTTGCATACGGCTCATTTCTGCATGGCAGCTTTGCATTGTTAATAATGTTTTAGCGAGTGCAGCTTCGCAATCAGCCGGTTGTGGTTTATCCATAGCGGCTTTAATTTCTGCAAGCGTTTTATCTTCTACTTCTTCAAGCTCTTTTACATAGGTGCTGTCGTTATGTGAGGTGAATGTAGTAAGTAAGGCTGTATATGCACGTCGTGCTTCAACTGCGAAGGATGAACCATCTTCGCGTTCGCCTTTTTCGTTAATTGCATAGGGCTGCAAGCGCTCAACACTCACTTTTCGGGCATCTATCATACGCTGAAAAAGGGCGCCAATAGCTGGGTCTTCAACTTTTTCCTGTGCTTTTTGATAAAAATCGATGCCGCTGTTCATAACTTGAATGATGTCAGTAATATGATTTACTTCTGATCCTTGATGGGTGTTCATAATGACCTCTTTAATTAAATGAATGTATAGTTAAATTTAATTAAAGCAAGGTGTGTTCCAAGTTAACGCCTTGTTTTAAGTCTTTGCTTTTTAACGTTTTATTTTTTATTTTTGGAGTTGCTAGGTTAACAGATCAAGTATTAACCTAGCAATTTTTACATCATATTGTGTAATAAAGTTATTTTAGCTCTTCAGCTACTTCAGCTACTTTTTGACGTAACCAAATGTGACTCGCATCGCGATGTAACAGTGGGCTCCAAATCATATCAAGCTCAAAAGGAGGAATAGGGAACGGCGGCTCTAAAATTTTAAGCCCCGGATCATCTAAATATATATTTGCGGCTTTTGAAGGAAGGGTCGCAATCAAATTTTTCTCTTTAGCTAAATGAATCGCTACATGGTAGTTACGCGTAAAAGTGGCAATGTTACGATGCTTACCAAAGTGAGCAAGTGCTTCGTCAACCCAACCAAGTTTTTGCACATCTTTAGGGTCCATACCTACACCTACGCCAAAACCTGTTTTACTCACCCATATATGGCGTGCTTTTAAGTAGCTGTCGAGGCTAAAGTTTTCAATAATAGGGTTGTCGGCCTTAACTAAGCAGCAAAAACTGTCTTTCCAAATGCGTTTATGATGAAAAGACTGAGGTAAGTTTTCAAAACGGTTGATTGCCATATCTACTTTACCGTTTTCTACGTCATGAAAGGTTACATCACTTGGGGTAAGTATATCCAAAGTAGTGTCTGGAGCTTCGTCGTGCAATTTACTAAGTAGTTTTGGGGCTAATGTACTTGCCGCGTAATCACTGGCCATGATTCTAAACACACGTTTACTTTGGCTTGCCTCAAATTCTCGATTAGGTGCTAGAGTTTCTTCAAGCGTCATTAATATGCCACGTATTACAGGCTGTAACTCCAAAGCGCGCTCTGTCGGGACCATACCATCGCTGGTACGAACTAAAATAGGGTCGTTAAATAAGTTACGAAGTCGTTTAAGGCCATTACTCATTGCGGGCTGCGTAATGCTCAATTGATTAGCAGCGCGTGTTACGTTGCATTCTCGAAGCAATGTATCGAGGTAAACGAGTAAATTTAAATCTATTTTACTTATATTCATTGTGTGTCCTTTGCGTTTACCAGTGATGGATAAATCGCTGTGCTGTCGGGTAAGGGTAAATATGACTTACCTGCCCATTTTTTATATTTTGTTGCGCCTGCTTCCAAAAGCTAACATCTATAAGCTCCGGGTGAGTGCTGAGAAAAAACTTTTTATACATAGGGTTTGGCATTACAAATGTACATAACTGCTCTGGAAATACGTCTTGCGGCGCAACCGAGTAGCTTTGTTCATCCATTAAATAATCGTCGTAGCTCTTTGCTTTTGGTAATGCTCTAAAGTTCATATCTGTTAGGTACTGAACTTCATCGTAATCGTAAAAAATAATACGTTTGTGCTTACTTACACCAAAGTTTTTTAACAGCATATCGCCAGGAAATATATTAACGGCAATCATTTCTTTTAGGGCCTGCCCGTATTCTTCAATCGCGTCTGCGGCACTTTCTTCATCAGCATTTTCTAAAAATAAATTGAGTGGTGTCATGCGCCGTTCAATATATAAATGTTTGATGATCAACCATTCGCCTTCAATTACCATTGATGAGCCAATTGTTTTATGTAATTGCGCAAGTAAATTACTATCAAAACGCGCTAAAGGAAATACGACGTTAGAATACTCTATGGTATCGGCCATTCTGCCAACGCGATCATGGTTTTTTACTAGTTGATAACGCTTTAACACGGTATCACGACCAAAGGGCTTACTTTCACCAAATTTGTCTTTTATTACTTTAAAAACATAACCAAATGAGGGAAGGGTAAATACCATCATCACCATACCGGGAGTACCCGGTGCAATTGTAAACTCATCACTAGAGTGAGATAAGTGATTTAAAAACTCTCGATAAAACTCAGTTTTACCCTGTTTATGGAAACCCACTGCGTTATAGAGCTCAGCAAGCGTTTTGTTTGGCATAAGCTGATTCAAAAACCGGACAAGTGCTGAAGGTGCGTGAGTCTCGACCATAAAGTAGGCGCGGGCAAAGCCAAAAATAACACGCATTTGAGATGACTTAGTCAAAAGAGCATCTAAATATAACCCGTTATCTTCATCGTGCAATACGGCGATTATAAAAGGCTGAACGCCACTTTTTGAAACAACACGACCAACAATATAAGCTGCTTTATTACGATAAAAAGGTGTGTGCAAAATATCAAAGCGCATTTGCCAAGGTTGGTGATGTGTATCGGGGGCTTGTTTATAAAATGCTTTTACAAGAAGGCGAATATCACGCTCTAAATTTACAAATGGGGCTTTAAAATCAAAATGATTAATAATGCGTTTTATTGTTGGCTTTAGGCCATCAACTACTGGGAAGTACGTTCTATATTCAGCCTCTACAGGCACCGAAGGCGCATCTTTTAAAGTTGCTTCTACAAATATAAAGTCATTATGAAAATAGCGCCTATGGTACAGCCGGCAAAATACAGAGTTATAAAAGGTTTCGGCGAGTTCTGCTTGAGGGTGGAAGCATAAAAAATGTTGATATATTTTTTTAACTTCAAGCCATAGGCTTTCATCAAGCTGTTCTGTTGGGGTTTCTTTTTTTAGGGCTTGTGTGGTTTCGTTAACACGATCATCATAATAGCTGATACGCAAACGGCTGATATCATTAATTGCTTGCCAATCTTTTTTTGCAAAGGCGAGGGGGGCTTTGGCTGTTGTTTTTTGAAATAATTGATAGTGCTTTTTAAAACCCGTTAAAATTAATTCAGCAATATGGCGAGGCTGCATTTGCACTCCTTAATAGTCCCTAGAGCTTATACTCTATAGTGTTAAGGGTATGTTATTTTAAGTTTAAAACCAAGATAAATATTACACGCTATTTAATGAGAAATTATTGGTATTTAGCTATCTTTTTTTCGAGAGTTTTAATCTGCTTAGCGATGGCCGGTGTGTCTTTTTTATACTCTTTATTAATCATTTTTAGTTTTTTAGTAATATCTTTAGTAATACGTTTTTTATCATCAACGGCTAGAATATGATTTAACCGTTCTTGTTGTTTATATTCAGCACGCTGCTTATTACGATCAAGTATTGTGAGTTTGTGGTTATTACTGCGTAACTCTGCCTGTAAGCCTGATAGGAGTCTTTCACGTTCAAGCTCATTTAGTTGTTTAGTGTAATCAACTTTTGGGCCTGAATACTGATTACCCGTCGTGTTAACTTTATAAGTTGTTGCTTCGTCGTCACAGGGAAGTTGAGAAAAGGTAGTGCCTTTTTCTGTTACACATTTATAGTAAGTGGTATCGCTAAAGCTAAAAAAACTGATAAGTAAAAAGCTAGAATAGAGGATATAGCGAAGAGTTTGAAACATGTCTGTCATCCTTGATTTTTATATTTTGGCTAGCAAAACAATATAAAACTATAACCTAGCTTGGCGATATAGCAAGCTAGGTTATTAGACAGCACACCCAAGGTTATTGGGTAAAGGTTTTGAGCTTTTTAATGCTCTGTACTAAAAATGGGATGTCGAGTCTTTGTTCAATAGAAAACCCTTCGGCTGCAGATATGTTTTTAAAGTTACCATCTGAGTCAATCAAAGTAATTCTATCTTTTTTATAGGCTATAACTACGCCTTGTGAATAATTAACGCCCATATCATCTTTTTTCTTGTATAAGTTAACGCCCAGCATTGTTTGCTTAGCAATGGCTTTACAATTTAAATATTGGCCAACACTTGTAGCAATTAAATCGCTAGGTTGAATAAGTCCATCTACTTTAGAAATACGTTTGTCAGAGCTATATAAAGTTGATGTTGTTACTACTTCTTGCTTGTTGTTGACAAGACTAAAAGCAAAAACCTGCGTTTTATCATCTCGTACAGTAGGGGTGTTATTACCTTTAATAACTCTAATTGCGCTAGCACTATGTGCTTGATCATTAATAAAACTAAGTTCTTCCACGCCAGTTACTTCAATGCTACGGCGTTGACTTTGCCATACAGGAAGTGTTTGCTCAGCTAAAATTGCTGCCTTATAAAAGGCGGGCAAACCATATACTAGGCTAAATAGCGTATCGTCGTGATTTGTTGGCTGTAAAAACTGCTCTGTTTTGTGCAAGTTTTTATTACCGTCCACAAATTCAGCAAGTTGTTGCTGGGTTTCAAATACAAAAATATCAACATTGGCTTGTGTGTAGTCTTCGCACTTTTCGAGCGGGCTTGGCATTAGATAATTAATATTTTGATTATTAATTTTTACGTTATGTGCTTGCTCATAGCTTTCTATATCAAGTAAGTCATTTTTAGCCAGTAGGCTTTTAGCTGTTGTAGGATACGAAAGCGGTAATACGTTATCTTGTTTGGTAATATCAAATTTTAAATTAGCATCAGCCCAAATATGAATACTATGACTAAAAGCAAAACAAATAATTAGAAATGAGATAGCGTATCGAGCAAATTTGAACTGTTTCAAGCGTTCAAGGTGGTGCCATGTGTAATTACTCATAAGCAGCTGAAAGCCTAAAATAAGTAAAACAATACCACTGGCTAAAATTGTGGTTAAGGCAGGTGAGCTTGTTAAACGATGCCACAGTAGAGAAATAATCTCAGGTGAAGCAGATATACTTAGATGATAACCCAAATTAACATACACATAAGCATCAAGAGTAAGCAAAGATGCGCCTAGCGTGGCTATAACAGCGGCCATGCCACGTATGTGTCGTGGGTAGGGGAATATTAAACTAAGCGGAAATACCGTCAGCACAAACGCTAAGAAGGCGATAAAACTAGTATGGCTCAGCCATGTAACTAGCATATAGGTAATGCCTAAAAAGCTTGTAGGTGGCGAGTCTGCAAATAAATAGCTTAAGCTAATAAATAGCGCTAAGCCAATGTTGGCAAAGGTAAACCAGTGCCCCCAGCTTAGCAACTGACTCGCTTTTGATGAAAACTGATTGTGCTGCGATAAATTCATAGAGTTTATTTAACCGACTGTGATAGAGCTTTTGCAAAGTTCTCAGTTACGGCTTGTCTTTTCCCTGTTGGTACATGCTCTTTTAAGATATGCGTGATAGAATTTCCTAAACACATAAGGCTTAAATCTACCGGCGCATTGTGTTTAGTTAGCACATCAATAAGCTGATCGACGATTTGTTCTACTTCTTCATTAGAGTATTTTGATAAGATTGGCATCAGTTGGTTCAATAAAATAGTTATATTCTCGTATTTTAACACTAGAGGCGTGAAAAACAAAGATGACAACAGACGTTAAAAAATTAGTCGTTCATTATGTAGACAAAAAAGACGACGATACGCAAATTCACCTTCGAAATGATGAGATGGTAATTAACGATAAAGTAGCCGTTTTTATCGAACAATTACATCATGCATACAATGGTAAGCCAGGTAAAGGTTACTGTGCTTTCAGTGGTGATAAAAACAGTGTTGTAGCATCTGCAATGCAAAGCTACCGTAACGATGAGCTAGGTTTTTGGCATATGACCGAACAAGCCTCAACGGTTTTAAAAGAAGAGCTAGATAAATATGCATTTAGCGAAACAGGCTATTTAGTATTTTGTCATTATCAGTATGTTGCTACCGATTACATGTTAATTGCGATGATTAACATTAAAGAGCATTACTCTATGACTTCAGAGCTAGATTTAGCTGCTTCTCGTCATTTAGATATATCTCGCATGCAACTCGCTGCTCGAATCGATTTAACAGCGTGGGATACGCAAGCAGAAGACAATCGTTATATTTCGTTTATTAAAGGACGTGCGGGTCGTAAAGTTGCTGACTTTTTCTTAGACTTTTTAGGCTGCGAAGAAGGTATTGATTCAAAACAGCAAAGCCAAGTAATGCTTAGCGCAGTAGAGGATTATTTATCAGAGCAACAGTTTGATAAATCAGAGAAAGACGACTTACGTAAACAAGTATTTGATTACTGTAATGACTGCGTAACTACAGGCGAAGATGCAAGTGTGAGTGACATTTCAGCAACGCTTACAAAAGGCGATGACAGCCCGTTTGATAGTTTTTGCAAAGAGCAAAGCTATGACTTGGAAGAAACTTTCCCCGTTGATAAAAAAACAGTAACCAGTATGGTTAAGTTTTCAGGCCTTGGTGGTGGTGTAAGTGTAAGCTTTGAACGTAAACACTTAGGTGAGCGCGTAACGTACAACGAAGCAACCGATACACTAGTGATTAAAGGTATTCCGCCAAACTTAAAAGATCAGCTACAACGTTTTATGGAAAGTGAAAGCGAGTAAATTTAACAAGTTAAGTTAAAAAGCTAATTTAAGAGCGCGATATTTATATCGCGCTTTTTTATTCTTTCTAAAAGCGCTGCGTCTATTAATCTTTTTGTGAAAAATTACTTTTTACGGGCTTTGCCCGTCACGCCAACAAGTTGTGCGTCTACACGTTAATTTTATACACGGTTTTAAATTTTGGCTGTAGGCGTGAAGCATGCTCGCGCGAGAAGTAACGCTTTTATGTGTTTAACCTCTTTGTAAGTCAAACTATTCTTATGGGCTTTACCCGTCACGCCAACAAGTTGTGCGTCTACACGTTAATTTTATACACGGTTTTAAATTTTGGCTGTAGGCGCTAAGCTTGCTTGCGCGAAAAACATCGCTTTTATGTATTTAGTCTTTTGATAAGTCAGGCTTTTAGGCGTTTAAACAAAAAAGCCCCGCTATTAATTAAATAGCGGGGCTTTTTTAATGAGTGTTAGTTATTAATCAACACTCATTGTTTTAGTCGTTGCAGAGCTTGCACGACCAGCAGGTTTGATAGAACCTGCACGTAAACCACTGTCTGGCACTAGTTCACGCTTATCGTGAGCCATTGCTACAGATGTATGTTTTACTTCGCTATCAGCTATAGGAGTAGGCTGTGCCATTGGTGCACTTGCAGACCCTTGAGTTACCGCTGTTTTCACATGCGGTGCTTTAGTCACAACAGGAGTTTCAGCTTTTGCTGGAGCTTCAACTTTAGCTGGCTCTTCAGTTACTACTGGCGCTTCAACTTTAGCTGGTGCTTCAGTTACTACTGGTGCTTCAACTTTAGCTGGTGCTTCAGTTACTACTGGCGCTTCAACTTTAGCTGGTTCTTCAGTTACGACTGGCGCTTCAACTTTAGCTGGCTCTTCAGTTACTACTGGCGCTTCAACTTTAGCTGGCTCTTCAGTTGCTACTGGCGTTTCAACTTTAGCAGGTTCTTCAGTTACTACTGGCGTTTCAACTTTAGCAGGCTCTTCAGTTGCTACTGGCGTTTCAACTTTAGTTGGCTCTTCTACAGCTTCAACTTTTGCTAAGTCTTCAACGGCAACGGCTTGTTCAACTTGTTGCGCTGCATATACAGGTTTTTCTTCAGATTTAGCTTTCAGTTCTGCTTCATATTCTGCAGCGGCTTGATCAGCAACTGGAACAAATGCAGGAGCTTCATCAGATTTAACTTCTGCTTCACCTTCAGGACGTCGACGACGTTGACCAGATGCACGAAGATGACGAGGAGAACGGCGTGAGCGTGTACGTGTTTGCTCTTGCTCATCTTCTGTAGTTGCTGTTTCATCGTTAGAATCAACAGTTTCAATATCAACTTTCTCTTCTTTAATATGCGCTGTTTTTTCTGCCGGAGCTTGTGTTTGCTTTTCTACAACAGGTGCTTGCTCTTGAACTTGTGGAGTGTCAGTCACTACCGCTTGTTCAGGTGTTTGCTCTGTTGAGTTAGCTTGTTCAGCGTTTTCATCTTGCAGACGTACTTTTTTACGTATGTTACGACGTTGACGGCGAACTTTAGGCTTTTGCTCTTTAGGCTCTACAGCTTGAGCTGGCTTAGAATCAGTTTCTACTTCTACTTCTGCTTTTACAGGAGCTTCAGCTTTAACTTGATCTTTGTCTTCGCTTTTATGCTCTGGGCGCTTACGAGAGTTAGGGTTACGACGACGCTTGTTACGGTTCTCGCTTCTCTCTTGAGTCTCAGTACTAGTTGCTGCTGGTGAGTCTGTTTTAACTTCCTCTTCAGCTGCTGGGCGCTCATTGCGTGGTTTATTAGTACGCGGGTTATTATTGCGACGACGTTGGTTGTTATTACGACGACGATTATCGTTACCACGGCGAGCGTTATTACGCGCTTCTTGCTGCTCTTTTTCTACAGCTTCTTTTTTCTCTTCTACTGTTTCGCTTGCAAATAACGATTTAAACCATTTAGTGATTGCTTCAAACAAGCCACCTTCAGTTTTAGTCTCTGTTACTACAGGCTGAGCTACTGGTGCAGGCGCTGCTTGTGGAGCCGGTGTAGAAGGCATTACAACACCTTTTAGCATTGGCTCTTCACGTACTGGTGCACTTGGTGATTTTGACATCTCAAATGCTTCAGGTTCTGGCGCAACAACTTGTCCGTAACTTACCGTTTCAAGTGTTTCGTCTTTACGTAAACGCATAACTTCGTAATGTGGTGTTTCCATATGTTGATTAGGAATAATCACTACGTCACATTTATGATGTTTTTCAATGCGATGAACACTACGACGTTGCTCATTTAATAAATAAGCAGCAACGGCAACAGGCACTTGTGCATTTACTTGTGCTGTGTTGTCTTTAATTGCTTCTTCTTCAATTAAACGAAGAATAGAAAGTGCGATAGATTCGTTTGAACGAATAGTACCTTGTCCACTACAACGTGGGCATGGGCCTTGGCTTGCTTCACCTAATGAAGGACGCAGGCGCTGACGCGACATTTCAAGTAAACCAAAGCGTGAAATTTTACCAATTTGAACACGAGCACGATCTGGACGAGCAGCATCTTTTAAACGATTTTCTACTTCACGTTGATGACGTGGAGGCGTCATATCGATAAAGTCGATAACAATTAAACCACCTAAGTCACGAAGACGTAATTGACGTGCAATTTCATCGGCTGCTTCTAAGTTAGTATTAAGTGCTGTTTCTTCAATATCGCCGCCTTTAGTTGCCTTAGACGAGTTGATATCGATAGATGTAAGTGCTTCAGTTGGGTCAATTACAATTGAACCACCAGAAGGCAGACGTACTTCACGCTGGAACGCAGACTCAATTTGGCTTTCAATTTGGTAATGCGTAAATAAAGGCGTGTCGCCTTGATAAAGCTTAACACGGCTCATAAAGTCAGGACGAAAACGCTCAATGTGCGCTTTAGCTTCTTCAAAAACACGTGGTTTATCAATTAAAATTTCGCCAATATCACGACGTAAATAATCGCGTATTGCACGGAATATTACATTGCTTTCTTGGTGTATTAAAAATGGCGCTTTAGCACTATCGGCTGCTTGTCTAATTGCTTCCCAATGTACTAATAATGCTTTTAAATCGTAGTTTAATTCTTCAAACGATTTACCAACACCGGCAGTACGCACAATTAAGCCCATACCTTTAGGAAGTTCTAAACGACCCAATGCTTCTTTAAGTTCAGTACGTTCATCACCTTCAATGCGGCGAGAAATACCGCCAGCACGTGGGTTGTTAGGCATAAGCACTAAGTAGCTACCAGCAACACTGATAAAAGTAGTTAACGCAGCGCCTTTTTGGCCACGCTCTTCTTTATCAACTTGTACTATAACTTCTTGACCTTCTTTGATCACGTCGCGAATATTAGGGCGACCATGAAAAGTGTAACCTGCAGGGAAGTAAGTACGGGCAATTTCTTTTAAAGGAAGGAAACCATGGCGGTCAGCACCGTAATCAACAAATGCTGCTTCAAGAGATGGTTCAATGCGAGTGATTTTGCCTTTATAAATATTGGCTTTTTTCTGTTCGTGACCTGGGCTTTCGATATCTAAATCATAAAGGCGCTGGCCATCAACCAGTGCTACGCGCATTTCTTCTTGCTGCGTTGCATTGATTAGCATACGTTTCATATTGTTACTCTACTTATTTATGTCGCTGACATGACGATGTTTTTATCGCCTGTTCAGTTGTCCCTATTTTTAGAATGTGCAGCCTCACGACTGGGTCTTTAACGGAACGGCTCTGTATCTCGTATGCAGTATTTTAAATGCTGGCAAACAATAGCAATTATTATCGCTATTAAATTCTTAATGGTGCTAAAACTGTCGGCTTTTCAGCTACGTTTACAAGTTTTACCCAGAAGTCGGCCTGTCATATTAATCTTACTAAATATCATTCATATTAGGCGCGTAGGGCTCATTAAGTTGGTGAGCAATACATACTGATGTATCGCTAATATCCGTTTTAAGAGCAAAAATTGCTGCCGATGTTAATGAACGCTTATTTATTAGATTTTTTTAGTTCTAAATAAGCTGCTGTACGGTACTACAATAATTGAGCTAGTGCTGAACGACGTTTTTTACGTCGTCACTATCAGACAAATTATCTGTTCATTGCTTTCTCTAGCACGTTAAAAATCGTTTCATGTTCAAACTTAACCAGCAATATATTACGCGCATTGCCGTTAATTGATCGCACGTGTTAACTGAGGAGGCATAAAAGCTTTGGAAAACTTAACTCGGATCTGTATGATCGGCTACCCAGAATGTGCATCACGAATGTTTTAATGTGTTAAAAAGCACCGTTGTTATTTGCAAATACTAAATATTTGCGCTGCTGATTATCCCACTATTATTACAGTGTTAGCAACTAAATTATTTTACTTAAATTAGTGATTAGGCAATGTCAGAAAAAAACGACTTACAAGTAACTTATGTCACGATCAACGAAGACCATTTAGGTCAGCGTATTGATAACTTTCTTATTACCCATTTAAAAGGGGTGCCTAAAAGCGCTATTTATAAACTTTTGCGCAAAGGTGAGGTACGCGTTAATAAAAAGCGTATTAAGCCTGTATATAAACTGCAGCTTGACGATGTACTTCGTATTGCCCCTATCAGGGTTGCTGAGCGTGAAGAATTTGTTCCATCAAAATTAGACAAAGTAACGCGCCTTGAAAACGATATTTTATTTGAAGATAAATACCTCATCGTTATCAATAAGCCATCAGGTATGGCTGTTCATGGTGGCAGTGGCTTAAGTTATGGTTTAATTGAAGCACTACGAGCACTTCGCCCAGAAGAGCGCAGCCTTGAACTAGTTCATAGGCTTGACCGTGATACATCGGGTTGTTTACTTATCGCGAAGCGTCGTTCGGTGTTAACCGCATTGCATGAACAACTTCGTGAAAAAACAATGGAAAAAAACTACTGGGCACTTGTAGAAGGACAGTGGGATTCTAAAACTAAAAACGTTACCGAAGGGCTGCGTAAAAACACTCTTAAATCGGGTGAGCGCGTAGTACGCGTAGATAACACTGAGGGTAAACCTTCACATACTCGCTTTAAGGTACTAGAGCGCTTTAATGACTGCTCATTGGTTCAAGCATCGCCTGTAACAGGACGTACGCACCAAATTCGTGTGCACACGCAATGTAAAGGCCACCCAATAGCGTGCGATGATAAATACGGCGATCAGGGTTTTGACGATTCTATGCGTAAAGTTGGTTTAAACCGATTGTTTTTACACGCACACGATTTAACTTTTTATCATCCTAAAAACGAAACAACGATGCGAGTAGAAGCACCGCTGGATAAAACGCTTAAAAATACATTACTAAAATTACGTGATGCAAAACTATGATTAAAGCAGTACCAATTAAAAAATATAAGCTCGTTATTTTTGATTGGGACGGCACTGTTATGGATTCAGTCACTAAAATAGTTAACTGTATTCGAAGTAGTGCTGAGTTACTTAATATTGTGCCGCCAAGCGACTTAGCAATTAAGAATATTATTGGGATGTCGCTTGAAAAAGCAATTGATGTTTTATTTCCCAATAATGCAGCGCAGCATCAAGCGTTAATTTCTGGTTATAAGCATCAATATAGTGTGGATACCACACCTACTCCTGTATTTGACAATGTTGCCAGCGTTTTAGGTACCTTAAAAGAGCAGGGCATTGTTTTAGCCGTTGCTACAGGTAAAGGTAGGGATGGATTAGAGCGTTTACTTGAACAAAGTAAATTGCGCCACTTTTTTAGTGCAACGCGTACTAGCGACGAAGCGCAATCTAAGCCCTCTCCAGATATGTTGTATCAATTACTAGAAGAACTTGGCATAAGCGCTAATGACGCTGTAATGATTGGTGACACTCAAATAGACATGAACATGGCAAAAGCCGCTGGCATGGATAGAATTGGTGTAACTATGGGTGTACACAACGCTCAGCAACTAAATGAGCTTAGCCCTATTGCAACGGTAGATAACTATCTGCAGCTGCAGCAGGTTCTGCTTGGTTAATTTATTTAACTAGAACTTGTCCTGAGCAGTAAGCACATCAATACCAAACTCAGCCAGTAATTGGCTGAGTTTAATTAATGGCAATCCAATTAAACTATTAGGATCGTCACCCGTTAGTTTTTCAAATAAACAAATACCCAACCCTTCGCTTTTAAAACTACCAGCACAGTTATAAGGCTGCTCTGCGTCGCAATAAGCACTAATTTGTGTATCACTAAGTATTTTAAAAGTAACATCAAAGGGTTCAACACACGTTTTTTTAGTGCCAGTTACAATATCGTAAACACAAAGCCCTGTTAAAAATGTTACAGTATTACCGCTAAATAAATTTAGTTGTTTTACGGCATTTTGTTTATTATGCGGTTTACCTAAAATTTGATTATTAAACACAGCTACTTGGTCTGATCCAATAGCTAACCCTTTGTTAAAGTGTTTATTAGCCGCTGAGGCTTTTAATTCACTTAAACGCTTAACCAGTTCAGTAGGTGTTTCGGCTTCAAGTGCTGATTCGTCAACATCCGGTGAAAACGTATCAAATGGTAAATTAAATTTTTGTAATAAAGACTGCCTAAAAGGCGAGCTTGACGCTAAAATGAGTGGGTGCTTCACGGACTGTTTTCCTTCAATAATTCAGATTGAGTTAGGATAAATCAGATCCGAGAGTAAAACACGTTAAAAACCAAGTAAAAATGGTTTTTTACTTTGACTAACAAACTAACTATCTATATGATGCAGCCCCTATGCAAAAGGTGAAAATTCCCATCACTCTTCATCCAGGCAAAGCAGCGCAGCACCGTTTAAAGTATGACGGAATTGTACCGCTTGAAAAACTTACTCGTTTAGAGAAAGTTGTGCAGGAAGAAGTAGGTGAAATAGCGGTAAAAATACATTGCAAAAACGATGATCAAGGTTTCGCTGTGATTAGAGGCAATTTGTCCACACACGTTACTGTCATTTGTCAACGTTGTAATGGTGATTTAGGGTTGGATTTGGTTCAAGACTTTGCATATTCACCAGTAGGTGAAGATACAGAGTTGGATATTTTTCCAGAAGACTACGATGAAGTAACGCTTGATGAAAATGGTGAAATTAACGTTTTTGATTTAATTGAAGACGAGCTAATTTTAGCAGTTCCATTAGTGGCTACCCACAACGAAGCTTCATGCAGTTATTCAGCAAAGCCTGCCAGCTTTGGTGTATTAAAGGCGGAAGATGATAAACCTAATCCATTTGATATTTTGAAACAACTTAAGAAAGATTCTTAGGAGAAGACTATGGCTGTACAAAAAAGCAAAAAGTCTCGTGCAAGACGCGGCATGCGCCGTTCACACGATGCGATCAGTGGTCCAACTTTAACTGTAGATCAAACATCTGGTGAGACTCATCGTCGTCACCATGTGACTGCAGATGGTTACTACAAAGGCGTTCAAGTAATTTCTAAATAAGAGATTACTTATATGCTGAAAGATCTAACCATAGCGTTAGATATGATGGGGGGCGATTACGGCCCCCGTTCATCTATTCCTGCTGCCGTTTGTGCGGTAAATGCTCATGCCAATTTAACTCTCATTTTATGTGGCAATGAACACGTTATATCTAAAGAACTCGAATCCCTCGATTCTCTACCTCATCCTAGACTCATAATTCGTCACTGTAGTGAAATAGTCACTAATGCCTGCGAACCTGCAATTGCTGTGCGTTCAAAAAAAGATTCATCTATGCGTGTTGCCCTTGATTTAGTTAAATCGGGCGAGGCTCAAGCATGTGTCAGCTCCGGTAATACCGGCGCACTATTTTTTATGGCTCACTATGTATTAAAAATGCTGCCAGGTGTTAAACGTGCCGCACTCATTTCATCTGTTCCTACAGAAAGCCAAAACCCAGTATACTTACTCGACTTAGGTGCTAATGTGCATTGTGATGCGCAAATGCTCTATCAGTTTGGCATTATGGGCTCTATTGTTGCTGGGCAAGCACTTGGTTTAGATAATCCTCGCGTTAGTCTATTAAATATTGGCGCTGAGGACATTAAAGGCCACGACGACATTAAACAAGCTGCACAATTAATGCAGCAAAGCCCACATATTAATTATATTGGTTACAGCGAAGGAAGTGATATTTTTTCGGGTAAGGCTGATGTAATTGTATGCGAAGGATTTGTGGGTAACGTGGCACTTAAAACATGTGAAGGCATTGCCAAACTTATTATGAATAAGTTTACAACCGCACTCGAAAAGCACCTTTTATATAAATGTATGGCGTTTATATTGCGCCCAATAATAAAAAAACTCTATAAAAGGGTGAACCCCGACCAGTATAACGGTGCTTCTCTGGTAGGATTGCGCGGTATTGTCGTTAAAAGTCATGGAAATGCGTCAGCTAAAGCATTTCAAGCAGCAATTGATGAAGCGGTAAAAGAGGTTGAACGTCAACTTCCTGATAAAATAGCCGCTATTTTCGAAAAAACACATTCTAAAGACACGGCGGTTAATCAATAATTGATGTGCCGTGTATTTCATTATTTATTTGTTTAATTAAAAAGAGCAAAGTATGGCACAAAAAATTGCACTTCTATTCCCAGGTCAAGGCTCACAAAGCGTTGGTATGTTACAAGAGCTACTAGAGAGTTCTGACATTGTTAAAGCAACATTCGCAGAAGCGTCAAATGCACTGGGTTACGACTTAGCAGAGCTAGTTCTTAATGGCCCAGAAGAAAAATTAAATCAAACCCACCGCACACAACCTGCATTACTAACCGCAAGTGTTGCTATTTACCGTGATTGGTTAGCAGCTAACCCTGATACAGACGTTGTTATGGCGGGTCACAGCTTAGGTGAATACTCAGCGTTAGTATGTAGCGACGTATTAAGCTTGAGCGAAGCTGTAAAGCTTGTAGAAAACCGTGGTTTGTACATGCAAGAAGCTGTACCAGCAGGCGTAGGCTCAATGGCTGCTATCATTGGCTTAGGCGATGAAGAAATTAAAACAGCGTGTGAGCAATCAGCACAAGGTGAAGTTGTATCTCCAGTTAACTACAATTCTCCTGGTCAAGTTGTTATTGCAGGGCATAAAGCGGCAGTAGAGAGAGCATCGCAAGCATGTAAAGATGCAGGTGCTAAACGCGCATTACCACTTTCTGTTAGTGTACCGTCACATTGTGAGTTAATGAAGCCAGCAGCTGACAAGCTAGCAGCAGACTTAGCCGCTTTAACATTTAATACACCTAAGTGTGATGTAATTAATAATGTTGATGTAAAAGCACAAGCGTCGGCTGATGCAATTAAAGATGCACTAGTACGCCAGCTTTACAGCCCAGTTCGCTGGACAGAAACAGTACAAGCCTTGGTTGCACAAGATGTAACACAAAGCTACGAATTTGGTCCTGGTAAAGTATTAACAGGACTAGCTAAACGAATTGATAAAGCAATGGTTTGTGGTTCGGTAAACGACGCCGCTTCAATCGCTGCAGCTAAATAAGAGTATATAAAATGTCTAATTTATTTTCTTTAGAAGGCAAAGTTGTCCTAATTACTGGCGCCAGCCGTGGTATTGGTAAAGCAATTGCAAACACATTAGTTGCACAAGGCGCTAAAGTTGCAGGTACTGCAACAAGTGAGTCAGGCGCTGCTAAAATTAGTGAGTACCTAGGTGAAAACGGTAAAGGTTATGCATTAAACGTGACCGATCCTGCATCAATAGAAGCAACACTTGCTGCAATAAAAGCAGATTTAGGCGATATTGACGTACTTGTAAATAATGCTGGTATTACACGCGATAACTTATTAATGCGTATGAAAGAGACTGAGTGGGACGATATAATCGACACCAACTTAAGCTCAGTTTTCCGTTTATCTAAAGCGGTACTTCGTCCAATGATGAAGAAAAAGAAAGGCCGTATTATTAACATTGGCTCTGTAGTGGGTACTATGGGCAATGCAGGTCAGGCTAATTATGCAGCGGCTAAAGCGGGTGTAATTGGTTTTTCTAAGTCACTAGCGCGCGAAGTTGCATCACGTGGTATTACCGTTAACGTTATCGCACCTGGTTTTATTCAAACAGACATGACTGATAACTTAACTGATGAGCAAAAAGCAGCTACGCTTGCAAATGTTCCAGCAGGGCGTTTAGGTCAACCTGACGAAATTGCGGCTGCAGTATGTTATTTAGCATCTGACGCGGCTGCGTACGTATCAGGCGAAACTTTGCATGTAAATGGCGCGATGTACATGGTTTAATAGCCATTGTACCCACATTGCTACTTGATAAAGTTAAGTAAGTTACCTCAAAAACATTGAATTATTTGTGAACTTGCTTTAAACATACTTGAAATCGCTGCGAAAATAAGCGATAAAAGACAAAACACACACTCAGAGGTTTGACCAGACAATTATTTATGGTCAAATCATTGAATCAGAGAATTATGCGGCGTAAACTACGCCGCAATCTGAAAATAACGCATTGGCGTTTTTAATAAAGGAAAGAAGAATGAGCGATATCCAAGAACGCGTAAAGAAAATTATCATTGAACAACTAGGTGTTAAAGAAGAAGAAGTTAAAAATGAATCTTCTTTCGTAGATGACCTAGGTGCAGATTCTCTTGATACTGTTGAACTAGTAATGGCTCTTGAAGAAGAGTTTGATACTGAGATCCCAGATGAAGAAGCTGAGAAGATCACTACAGTACAAACTGCTATCGATTACGTTACAGCACACGCTGAGTAATTAATCGCACGTTAAAGGCAGCATCCGCTGCCTTTAATTTTTTATATCCAAACCACCTCAAAGTTCGTGATTCAAGACTTAAGACTCAATGCTCAATTTTAGCAAAAAATAATTTTGATTGTGTTATGCGTTTTTAATCTATTTTGGGACTAGCACTTTGAGGTAGCTTGGGTATGACATCCCCTTGTAAAATTCCCCTTATTGGAGGCAAACCGTGGCTAAACGTCGAGTTGTCGTAACTGGCTTAGGAATGTTGACGCCGCTAGGTAATGATGTTCAATCAACCTGGCAAGGCTTATTAGATGGTAAAAGTGGCATTCAAACAATAACGCACTTTGATACATCAAAATTTGGTACTAAATTCGCTGGTTTAATAAATGACTTTGATGCAACTGCATACATGTCAGCGAAAGATACTAAAAAAATGGACTTGTTTATTCAGTACGGTATTGCAGCGGGTGTTCAAGCCTTTAAAGATTCAGGCCTTGAAATTACTGAGCAAAACGCAGCACGCATTGGTGTAGCCGTGGGCTCTGGTATTGGTGGCTTAACACTTATCGAAGAAAATCACATTAAGCTATTAAACAGTGGTCCGCGCAAGTTATCACCATTTTATGTGCCGTCTACCATTATTAATATGATCTCAGGTCATTTATCAATAATGCATGGACTTCGTGGTCCTAATATTTCAATTGTAACTGCTTGTACAACTGGTTTGCATAATATTGGCCATGCAGCGCGCATGATTGCCTACGGCGATGCAGATGCAATGGTTGCTGGCGGTGCAGAAAAAGCCTGTACCCCAATTGGTATGGGTGGCTTTAATGCTGCACGTGCACTTTCAACACGTAACGACGATCCACAAGCGGCTTCTCGCCCTTGGGATAAAGACCGCGATGGCTTTGTGCTTTCTGACGGTGCTGGTGTTGTTGTAGTTGAAGAGTACGAACATGCTAAAGCACGTGGCGCTAAAATTTATGCTGAGCTTGTAGGCTTTGGTATGAGTGGTGATGCGTACCACATGACGTCACCACCAGAAGATGGTGCGGGCGCGGCACTTGCAATGCAAAACGCACTAAATGATGCGCAAGTAAATGCAGAGCAAATTGGTTACATTAACGCACACGGCACATCTACAAATGCAGGCGATAAAGCAGAAACTGCGGCTGTTAAGTCTATTTTTGGTAATGCAGCTAAAGATGTAATGGTAGGCTCGTCTAAATCGATGATGGGTCACTTGTTAGGTGCTGCAGGTTCGGTTGAATCGATTATTTCGATTTTATCGCTGACAGAT
Source organism: Pseudoalteromonas sp. SWN166 (assembly GCF_015864485.1). Taxonomy (NCBI): domain Bacteria; kingdom Pseudomonadati; phylum Pseudomonadota; class Gammaproteobacteria; order Alteromonadales; family Pseudoalteromonadaceae; genus Pseudoalteromonas; species Pseudoalteromonas sp. SWN166. The sequence goes on along the minus strand of NZ_JADYXB010000009.1, from coordinate 74,386 downwards.
CAAAAAGTGTCGCCAACTATCAATCTTGATAACCCAGACGAAGGGTGTGACTTAGATTATATCGCTCACACTGCACGTGATGCAAAGTTAGACTTTGCACTGTGTAACTCGTTCGGTTTTGGTGGTACTAATGGCTCGTTGCTATTTAAAAAGGTATAATCTTTTTTAACAACGAATCAAATTATAAGAGCTCAGTTGTTTAACTGGGCTTTTTTTATATGCCAAACAAAATGCAAACAATAATAGCAGCAGATCAAAACAGCACTTTAAGCACGCGTGACAGGGGCTTAAATTACGGTGATGGCTTTTTTACAACGGCTAAGGTTATTGAAGGGCAAGTACAGTATTGGCCTTATCATAAAGCGCGTTTGATTGAATGCGCACAGCGCTTGGGTTTTCCTGAGTTAGACTTTATTAGCCTTGAAAACCAAATTACTCACTACATAAAAAACGCAAAGCTAAATGTGCTTAAAATCCTGGTAACGCGCGGCGAAGGCGGACGTGGTTATGGGCTACCCAGTGAGTGTAATGTCACTATTTTATTGAGTGTATTAGATTACCCTAGTAATTATAGTGCGATTGCTAAAAAGGGTGTGAGCCTAGAAGTAAGCCCGATTAAATTAGCTGCTCAGCCTTATTTAGCAGGCCTCAAAACATTAAACAGGCTAGAACAAGTATTAATTAAAAAAGCAATGCAAACACAAAACTGCGACGATGTGTTAGTGCTCGATTACAACAATAATGTAATAGAAGCTTCAGCCGCTAATATTTTTGCGATTAAAAATAAGTGTGTGTTTACGCCATTGCTTGATGAGTGCGGAATAAAGGGCGTTTATCTACAATCGTTATGTGATAAATTGCCTGTTGAATTTAAACGCGTGAAAGTAGAAGACTTAACCCAAGCAGACGCCGTATTTGTGTGTAATAGCTTAATGGGAGCAGTGCCTGTTAAACGTATTGAGCAACAAGTATTTAATACAGACGACAGCCACGCATTATTAACTAAATTATTAGCCAAGGAGGCTGAGTGTTAAAAGTTATTTTATCGGTACTTTTTTTAGCTGTTATAACCACTGCTATTGGTTATCAGCAATTACAAGCAACAATAAATAGCCCGCTAAAGGTAGCTAAAAACACACAATTTGAAGTTAAGCATGGCACTGGCTTTAATAAGTTATGTCAGCAATGGCAAGCTAATAACTGGGTAGAGAGTTGCTGGCGTTATCAGGTAATTGCCAAATTAGACCCAACACTTACCGATTTAAAAGCGGGGCTTTACGAGCTAACAGCCGATAGCGTTATCAACAACGTAAAAAAAATTAATCAAGGCCAGCAAATCAACTTTAGTTTTACCATAATTGAAGGGCAAAACTTACGTGAAGTGCTAAGTGCTATTAAAAAGGCCAATAATTTACAAAACGATTTAAAAAGTGATGAACTAAGTACACAAATACTGGGTACAAATACGCATCTAGAAGGTTGGTTATTTCCCGACACTTACCATTATCATAATAACGATACCGCAAGCAGTGTATTAAAACGTGCCGCACAAAAAATGCAGCAAACGTTAGACGATTCTTGGCAGCAGCGCGCAGCTGATCTCCCTTACAAAACAGCATACGAAGCACTTATAATGGCCTCAATTATTGAAAAAGAAACAGGTCTTGCTAGCGAACGTCCGCTAATTGCATCAGCGTTTGTTAATAGATTAAACACTAATATGCGCCTACAGACAGACCCAACCGTAATATACGGACTAGGCGCCGATTTTGATGGCGATATTAAATACAAAGATTTGCGCGATTATACGCCTTACAATACATATCGCATTAATGGCTTGCCGCCAACACCAATTGCAATGCCTTCAAAAGCCGCTATTTTAGCAGCAGTTAATCCGCCTCAAAGTGAATACGTTTACTTTGTAGCAAAAGGCGATGGTACCGGTAGCCACCAATTTTCAACCACGTTAAAGCAGCATAATGCGGCAGTTAAAACGTATATATTAAATAAAAAGAATTAAGTTTTATGAAATCAAAATTTATAGTAATAGAAGGGCTAGAAGGCGCGGGTAAATCAACCGCTATTTCGCTATGCCAAGACTTTTTAAACAAACAAAAAATAGACTTCATTAACGTGCGCGAACCTGGCGGCACACCATTGGCTGAATCGCTTCGTACGCTTGTAAAAGCAGAACATGAAGAAGAAATCGCCTTTGAAACCGAGCTGCTTATTATGTACGCAGCTCGTTCGCAGTTAATGCACAATGTTATTACCCCAGCGCTTGATAAAGGCCAATGGGTACTTGCCGATCGTCATGATTTATCGTCTCAGGCTTATCAGGGCGGTGGGCGTGGTATTAGCTCAAATACATTAGCTTCACTTTCTTCAATGGTATTAAAGGGCTTAAAACCCGATTTAACTATTTACCTCGATATTGACCCAGTGATAGGCCTTGAACGTGCAAAAGGGCGTGGTGAGCTTGATCGTATTGAACAAGAAGCTATTGAGTTCTTTCAGCGTACACGTATGCGTTATTTAGAGCTTGCTAATGACGACAACACAATTAAAACGGTCGATGCAAACCAAAGTATTGATAAAGTACATCGTGATATAACCAATGTACTGCATTCATTTTTTGAAGGCTTAAAATAATATGCCATTGCCTTGGCTACATGATACTCAAGCACGTTTAGCACAAAGTTATCGCGCAGAGCGTTTTCATCATGCGCAATTATTTTGTGGGCCTGTTGGCGTAGGTAAATTTGAATTAAGTGATGAGCTTGGTAATGCTTTGCTATGCCAAAATATTGCTAAGCAGGTAGCAGCGCCAAATAGTATGCTAAAACCTTGCGGGCAGTGTAAAAGCTGTTTACTTACTCTTGCGGGTACTCACCCCGATAAGCGTTTAACGCAAGTTGATGGGCAAAGCATAGGCGTAGATGATATACGCGGCATTAGTGATTTTATGAATCACTCAGCTGCGCAAAATGGCAATAAAGTTGCGATAATCGAAAATTGCGAAAAAATGACCACTGCAGCTGCTAACGCATTATTAAAAACACTTGAAGAGCCAACCAATAGCCGCTTTTTAATATTAACTACAAGCCAACCAGCACAGCTCCCTGCAACTATTTTAAGTCGATGTGCTAAAAGTGACGTAAAAATAACTAATACAGCACTTGCTCAGCAATGGCTAGAGACATTAGATATACCTAACTATAGTTGGCTAGCACTTTTTTATAACCAACCGCTGCAAGTAAAGCATTGGCAACAGCAAGACCAGCTAAAAAATATTGATACACTGTATAAGTTTGCAACTGAGTTTAAACAAAGCCATAATTTCAAAGCGTTAGTCGATATAATAAATAAACAGCCTGAACTTGTTCGCATATTTACTTTATTTTTAAGCGTGCAACTAAAGCAGCAATTACTGCAAGGCATGAGTTTTGACGCTTATCAAAGTGCGCAAAATGCATTAGGCGAGTTCTTACAAAATAACACACAAGTACTTGGCCTTAATTTACCGCTTGCTGTATCACGATTAGCATACACATTGCGAAATTCTTAAAAGGATTAATCATGCAAGAACTACTAGTAGACATAGACGATTTAGACGAGTTATACCGTTGTTATATGCCTTACTTAAAAAAAGGCGGCTTATTTGTACGTACTAATATGCGTTACGAAGCAGGGCATTCATTAGCACTTAGAGTGACCTTGCCCGATGCCTTAGAAGATGACGTAGTAACAGGTAAAGTGTCGTGGATCACACCACAAGGCGCACAAAGCTCTAATCCTCCAGGTATTGGTATTAGCTTTTTAGATGATAAAACAAACCTAAACGCTAAAATCGAAAAGCTGCTTGGGACTATGTTAAACTCAGGCGATCAAACATATACCATGTAGTTATAGGGTCGGTTTTTCATTGAGATTAACGCCGCCCTATATTGGGTTCTTTTAATTGCTAACATAATAAATTAAAAGAACAAATTTAAACCCTGAACATAATACAGGCCTTATAGTGATTGTAGATTCTCATTGCCATTTAGATCGTCTTGATTTTGATAAACTAGACTTAAACCTTGACCAAGTTCTTGCTAAAGCGCGTGCAAAGCAAATAGAGCACTTTTTATGTGTAAGCGTAACGCTTGATCAGTTTCCAAGCATGCTTGATAAAATTAAGCATTACGACGATGTATCAGCCTCATGCGGTGTACATCCACTTGATCAAAAAGACGCCCTTAATAAACAACAACTAATCGACTTAGCTTCACATGAAAAAGTTGTAGCTATTGGCGAAACGGGTCTTGATTACTACTACTCAAAAGATACTCACGCAGTGCAGCAAGCTAGCTTTGTTGGGCATATTGAAGTGGCTAACGAATTACAAAAACCGTTAATTATTCATACACGTGATGCCCGCGCCGATACCATTAATTTAATGCGTGAGCACAAAGCCGAAAACTGCGGTGGCGTACTGCATTGTTTTACCGAAGACTGGGATATGGCTAAAAAAGCCATAGACATGGGCTTTTATATTTCTATTTCGGGCATTGTTACCTTTAAAAATGCTATTGAGCTAAAAGAAGTTGTAAAACAAATACCGCTCGATAGATTGCTAATAGAAACCGACTCGCCTTATTTAGCGCCGGTACCGTATCGTGGGCAAACTAATCAGCCAGCATACGTAGAAGATGTTGCTTATTATATTAGTGAGCTTAAAGGCATTAGCTTTAATGAACTTGCTAAAGCCACTACCGAGAACTTTTATTCTTTATTTAAATTAGCAGCTAAAGGCTAAATACATGATTACTCACACGGCTAACCTTCCTATTTTACTAATGGGGTCAATGGTGCGCCGTGCAGAGCAAACTGGAGTCTGTATTCAGTTTGCTACCTCCAAATCTGCTAGCTGCCAAATAAACTTATTAAATATTGAGTGTTATAGCGAACAACAAACAATTGCTTTAGGCCAGCATTTATACCTGCATTTTATTGTTATAAAACCAGTAGAAAATCTGTTTCCTGTAGATAAATTATTAAGTTATGAGCTCATCATTGACGATGCAATAATTGATTTATCGCCTTGGTGCTATAGCAATCAAACAACGCCTGCATTTGTAATCCCCAATAAACTCAGTGATATTTTGCATGGCTCGTGCCGTAATGCACATCACCCAGCAAAAGATAGCTTAGTGTCTGCAAGTCACTGGCAAAATACTCAGCGCGGTAATAATAATCAAGGCGCACAATTGTTATTACTGAGCGGTGATCAGGTTTATGCCGATGACGTAGCTGGGCCCATGTTGTTAGTTATTCATCAGTTAATTAAAGCCTTAGGTATCTATAAAGAGCAACCACTTGCCATTGAGCTACCGGACGATATAAATGAGCAACTTTATAATCGCCATTTGTTCTTACCAAAAACGCCTTGGCAAAAACGCTCAAAGTTAGGTGTGGGCTACTGGCTAAAAAAAGACGAACCGCACTTTTCAAGTGTAAAAGCTTACAATCACCTTATCCACTTTGAAGAATACATAGCACTTTATTTATTAAACTTTAGTGCTGCTGCATGGCAGTGCGTCGATATACAAAACACGCTATACGCTGGAAAAAATCAAAAATATCAGACTATTTTCAGCGCCGAAAAAGCAGCGTTGATTGATTATGCAAAAGGCTTAAGTGAAGTGGAGCGGTTGTTTGCCAATGTATCTACACTAATGATGTTTGACGATCATGATGTAACCGATGATTGGAACCTCACCGCAGGGTGGGAGCAAGCTATAAATGAAAATCCAAGTAGTAAACGAATCATTAATAACGGCTTAATTAGCTATTGGTTGTTCCAAGGTATGGGGAACGATGCACTAAATAAAACGGGCGAGCTCTTAACTGCGTTTAAGCAAAGTAAAAACAACAATAATATTTGGCAGTTTAAAGCATTTGATAAACCACTAAACGATTTTAGTTTTTGGCATTACGAACTTACCACCATACCTAAAGTAGTGGTACTAGATACGCGTACGCACCGCTGGCGAAATGAGCAAAACTTTAACGAGCCCTCAGGTCTACTTGATTGGGAACGTCTCACAGAATTTGAAGAAAGCCTATTAAGCCACGACCAAGTTATTATTGTATCGCCAGCTCCTGTATTTGGAGTTAAATCAATAGAAGCCATACAGGCTGCTTTTAATATATGTGGCCAACCGCTCATGGTCGATGTAGAAAACTGGATGGCGCACGAAGGCTCGGCCAAAAAGCTACTCGATACGTTTAGACGAACCGACACCCCAAACGAAACGCTAATTTTATCGGGTGATGTACATTACTCATTTTGCTTTTCAGTGCAAAAGCGTTTTGGCGATCACCCCAATCGAATTTGGCAACTTACCGCCAGCGGTATTAAAAACGAATTTCCGCGTAAATTAATAAACATACTCGATAAACTAGATTCAATTCTATACGGCCCCAAAAGCCCCTTAAACTTTTTTACCAAACGTTGGCACATGGAAGTAGATAAGCACCAAACCATAGGCGAAGGGCAAAAATACTTAGTAAGCAACTCAGCTATTAGTTTAATAACACTAGAGCAAGGAAACTTAGCCCGCTACCAACTGATTCATGGCGATGGGCATTTAACTGAGTTTGATTTAGAAGAACAGTAAGTTGTTCATCTACAAGTTAACTGTAAATTTGCACGCTTGGTAAAGCGTTTGAGAAAGTAAGAAGTCGTATTGTTTATAAAATAGGCTGTAAATAAAAATGCCCAAAGACTTATAAAAACCTCTGGGCAATAAAATGACTCTAAATTGAGTCTAGCGTTAACTAAAAACTTTCTGGTTCATTAGGGAGAAGAAGAAAGTACTTAAAACTATAGTAAAGCAACTCAATAAAGCATAACTAATTTTGCCACTTAGTTACATTTGGCAATAAAGGATTAGATTAATTATGCATATTCTATACTTTAGTTTAGCTCCAGCTTATTAACTGCGTATTTTGTACTAGATCGCGAGGGAGTGAATTTTTAATCTTATTTTTTTGCCACTTCCCTAAGCCAATAGGGCATCCACACAATGTTAATACCACTTCACCTATTGTTTGGGTTACTTCACTTAAGCGTATATCTTTACCTTGAAAATAATCATTGGCTTGCTCGTTATTTAAAGCAAATACATTGGTTTTACACTCATTGCCAAACACGGTTGCAAACTCATGCGTTAGCCTTACGCCATTTTTATGGATGATGCCAATTTGAATACCTAAACGTGCGTACTTAATTTTATTTTGTACGGCTTCAAACCCCTCAGGAAATAACCACAGTTCTTTATCGCGCTGCATTAAACTGCCAGGTAAGGCCGTTAGGTCAAAGTGTTTTTTAAGCGATTGCATAAACGCAGCACTTTGCTTTTTATCAAACTCGTTAAACGGGAATGCACCTTTTTTTACTGTTTGATTTGGGTTATTGCAACTTGCGTGCTTTTTAAATTTAGCAATAAAAAAGCCTTCGCTGTCGAACGTTTGCGGCCATACATGTAAATAGCCTTCATCGGTAGTAGCCTTGCTTGCACCTTCAAATAAGTCGCTTAGGGATTGCGGTGCTATGTAGTCACCGAATTCACTGAGTAAATAATCGCATACTTGTTGGTTTTCGAGCGGAGTAAGTGTGCAGGTTGAATACACTAATGTGCCACCTGGCTTTAATGCGTAAAAAGCGCTTTTAATTAAGTCTTTTTGTACTTGAGCAATTTGTATGTTTGATTCTATTGACCAATTTTTTAGTGCGTCAGCGTCTTTACGTACAGTGCCTTCGCCAGAGCATGGCGCGTCTAGCAATATGCTATCAAAGCATTCAAACATATAGCTGCCAAATATAACGCCATCAAAATGCGAGAGCGCACAGTTACCAACACCCATGCGTTTTAATGTAGCGCTAAGTACCTTTAAACGAGATGACGATAGCTCGTTTGCAACAAGCACGCCTTGGTTATTCATAAGTGCTGCTAGCTGCGATGTTTTAGAACCTGGCGCTGATGCCATATCAAGTACATAATTGTTTTGAGGGTCTGCTAGTTCAATACTTTGCTTTAAGGCGATAGGCGGCAGCATTGAGCTTGCTTCTTGTACGTACATCGCACCGCTTAAATGTAAGTCGGTATTACCTAGGGCTAGATTTTGCTCTTCATCGCTTGGGCGTTCTAGCCAAAAGCCTTCACTGCACCATGGGATTGGGGTTAGTAACCAATTTTTTTCAGCTGCACGTTTTACAAATTCTTTAATGCTAATTTTTAATGTATTAACGCGGATAGATTTTCTGAGGGGCCTGCGACACGCATTTAAAAAGTCATCTAAGTTTAGATGCGCTGGTAAATAGGTTTTTACGTCGTCAATAAAGTGCTCAGGAATAAAAGTGTTGGCGTTCACGCGTTAGCTCATACTATAAAAAATAAAGCGCGATAATAGCATTTATATAAGGTGTTTTCAGTGCTAAAACCATATTAACTACTTTGAATTTATGTCGACACTTTACTGCGACAGCTTATTTTAAAACCAGTTATATACGACTTTAGATTAATAGTGTCGACAATTCGTGTGTTTTTTAGTCTTTTTATTGGGTTTTAGGGTTGACATGTTTTTTTAATAAGCACATAGTGACAACATGAATTGTCGACAATCTAAAAAATAACTTATGACACACACATTTTTAAACGAAGCGCCTATAACTACCGCATCAGATCAAGTATTTGTAGATATGCGCCGTGAGATTGTTGAAGGCAGTATAGTTCAAGGTAGTAAAATATCAGAGCCAGAACTTGCAAAACGTTATGGCGTAAGCCGTGCAACGCTTAGAGAAGCGTTAAATCGCTTAGAGAGTTGCTACCTTGTTGAGCGTAAAGCTAACGTAGGTTGCCGAGTAGTTGCCCTTACCGCGGATCGTTTGATTGAAGTTTATCAAGTTCGCAGCTCACTTGAAGGCTTGGCATGTAGGTTGGCTGCCGACAATATGGAACCCGAAGAAGTAAAAGGCTTAAAGCAATTACTTAATCAGCACCTACAAACACAGCGTGTTAAAGAGGGCGAGTCTTATTATCAAGAGGCTGGCGATTTAGATTTTCATTACCGTATTATTCAAGGCAGTAAAAACGCGCATTTAATTCATTTGTTGTGTAATGAGCTCTATCAACTAATACGCATGTACCGTGTGCAAATGGGTATGGTGGGGCCGCGTGTATCTAAAGCGTTTGATGAGCATTTAGCTATTATTAACGCGATAGAAAACCACGACGGCGAACTGGCCGAAATGCTAATGAAGCGCCATATCAGTGCATCGCAAGCAAATATTCAAACCAAATTCGACTTATTAGCTAAGCAAAAAGCATAAGCTGCTAAAAGCTAAAAGCTAAAAGTTAAGCAGAATAGTTAAACAGTCACAATTACAGATTAAATATAAGTTACTCCACGTAGCAACCGTTCAAAGTGAGGAGAAAGTAATGTCAGCAGGATTGAAATTTAAACAGGCTATTGCCAATAACCGCCCGTTACAAGTTGTAGGCACTATTAACGCATACACAGCGATGATGGCAGAAAAGATGGGCCACCAAGCTATTTATCTCTCAGGTGCCGGTGTTGCAAACGCCTCGTTTGGTATGCCTGACTTAGGTATGACAAGCCTTGATAACGTGCTTGAAGATATTCGTCGTATTACAGGTGCTAGCGACTTACCACTACTTGTTGATGCCGATACGGGTTGGGGCGGTGCGTTTAACATTGCACGCACAGTAAAAGAAATGACTAAAGCCGGTGCAGCGGGTTTTCATATAGAAGATCAAGTAGCGCAAAAGCGCTGTGGTCACCGTCCTAACAAAGAGATTGTAAGCCAAGGTGAAATGGTTGACCGTATTAAAGCAGCGGTTGATGCAAAAATCGATAGCGATTTTTATATTATGGCGCGTACCGATGCATTTCAAAAAGAAGGTTTAAATGCCGCTATTGACCGTGCAGCTGCCTGTGTTGAAGCCGGCGCTGACGCTATTTTTGCTGAAGCCGTACACGACCTTGCTGATTACCAAGCATTTGCAAAAGCGATTAATGTTCCAATTTTGGCAAACATTACTGAGTTTGGCCAAACACCCATTTACACTAAAGAGCAGTTAAGCGATGTAGGCGTTGAAATGGTGCTTTACCCACTTAGTGCATTTAGAGCCATGAACAAAGCAGCACTCAACGTGTATTCAGCAATTTTAAATGAAGGCTCGCAACAAAGCCAAATTGAAAATATGCAAACGCGTTCAGAGCTTTACGACTTTTTAGATTACCACACGTACGAGAACACACTCGACACACTTTTTTCATCAAAATCTGACAAATAATAATTATTAGAACAGATATCACACACAAATTTAAGATAGGAGAAAATCATGGTAGATAAAGCATTAGGTGGCGCGGGTTTACGCGGACAAGTGGCTGGTCAAACAGCATTGTGTACTGTAGGGCAAAGTGGTTCTGGTTTAACGTATTGTGGTTACGATATTAGTGAACTGGCCGAAAAAGCGCAGTTTGAAGAAGTCTCATTTTTACTTTCTCGTGGTGAGTTACCAACCACTAGCGAACTGGCAGAATATAAAGCAAAGCTAAAAAGCTTACGCGGCTTACCCGATGCACTTAAAACCGTGCTCGAAAATATCCCTAAAGACGCGCATCCAATGGATGTAATGCGCACGGGTTGCTCTATGTTGGGTAACCTTGAAACGGAGCTTGATTTTAGCCAAGCCAATGATGCAATTGATCGTATGGTTGCTGTATTCCCAAGTATTATTTGTTATTGGTATCGGTTTACGCACGATGGTGTACGCATTGAAACACAAACAGATGACGATTCTGTCGGTGCGCATTTTTTAACGCTGCTGCACGATAAAGCACCTAGCGAGTTGTTTGCACAAGTGATGAACGTATCACTAATTTTATACGCAGAGCACGAGTTTAATGCGTCTACCTTTACAGGCCGTGTGTGTGCGTCAACGCTCTCTGATATTCATTCTTGTGTAACAGGCGCGATTGGTACATTGCGTGGTCCACTTCATGGTGGTGCTAACGAAGCAGCTATGGATATGATTCAAGGTTTTTCAAGCGCAGAACATGCCGAGCAAGAAGTAATGGGTATGCTTGAACGTAAAGACAAAATTATGGGCTTTGGCCATGCGATTTATCGCGAATCGGACCCACGTAATGTAATTATTAAAAAGTGGTCTGAAAAGCTAGCTGATGAAGTAGGCGATACTGTGCTTTACCCTGTTTCTGTTCGTTGTGAAGAAATTATGTGGCGCGAGAAAAAACTGTTTTGTAATGCCGATTTTTTCCATGCGTCTGCTTATCACTTTATGGATATTCCGACAAAGTTATTTACGCCAATATTTGTAATGAGCCGTGTTACGGGCTGGACTGCGCATGTAAAAGAGCAACGTGCTAACAACCGTATTATTCGCCCAAGTGCCGATTACACAGGGCCTGATGCACGCAGTTACACACCAATCGAATCAAGAAGTTAATTATTTTTAACTAAGGTGAGCCAATGGCTCACCTTTTACGGCTTTAATGCTTTATATAATAAAAACAACTACAAACCTAAAGCCTTTCTTGAAAAATACCAATTGCACTCTCCATAAAAATTGGTACTACATCCGTCACCAAATTAGCGAACCCTTATTATGACCATAATTAATAATACCCAATACCGTAAAACTCTACCGGGCTCAAATGTCGACTACTACGATACACAAGAAGCCGTTGACGCAATCAAGCCAGGTGCATACGCCACGCTACCTTATTCATCACGTGTATTTGCCGAAAACCTAGTACGCCGATGCGATCCTGCCATGTTAACCGATGCACTTAATCAGCTAATTGAACGCAAGCAAGACTTGGATTTTCCGTGGTATCCGGCGCGTGTAGTGTGCCACGATATTTTAGGGCAAACAGCACTGGTTGATTTAGCAGGACTTCGTGATGCAATTGCAGCTAAAGGCGGCGATCCGGCAAAAGTGAATCCGGTAGTCCCTACGCAGTTAATAGTTGATCATTCGTTAGCGGTAGAGCATGCCGGTTTTGATCCTGATGCATTTGAAAAAAATCGCGCCATTGAAGACAGACGAAATGACGACCGTTTTCACTTTATAAATTGGACTAAAACTGCCTTTAAAAATATTGACGTGATCCCACCGGGTAACGGCATTATGCATCAAATTAATCTTGAAAAAATGTCGCCGGTTATTCAAAACCGAGATGGCATTGCATTCCCAGATACACTAGTAGGTACCGATAGCCACACACCACATGTTGATGCGCTGGGCGTTATTGCTGTGGGCGTAGGCGGGCTTGAAGCTGAAAGCGTAATGCTGGGCCGTGCTTCTTATATTCGCTTACCCGATATAGTTGGTGTTGAGCTAACAGGCAAACGCCAACCTGGTATTACCGCAACCGATATTGTGCTCGCTATTACAGAATTTTTACGCGAGCAACGTGTTGTATCTACTTATTTAGAGTTTTACGGTGAAGGTGCCGACGCGCTTACACTTGGTGACAGAGCAACCATTTCGAACATGACACCAGAATTTGGCGCAACTGCAGCTATGTTTTATATCGATGATAAAACAATAGATTACTTGCGTTTAACCGGTCGCGAAGAAGAGCAAATAGCCCTTGTAGAAAACTACGCTAAAACAGCAGGCCTTTGGAGCGATAGCTTAAAAACCGCAAAATATGAGCGTGTACTTAAGTTTGACTTATCAAGCGTAGGGCGCAATATTGCAGGTCCATCTAATCCGCACCGCCGTGTATCAACCAGCGATTTAGCTAAAGAAGGTATTTCGGGCATTGTTGAAAATGAAGAAGGCTTAATGCCAGACGGCGCGTGTATTATTGCGGCTATTACTAGCTGTACTAATACGAGCAATCCACGCAATGTAATTGCTGCAGCTCTCCTTGCCCGTAACGCAAATGCCAAGGGTTTAATGCGCAAACCTTGGGTTAAAACCTCATTAGCACCGGGCTCAAAAGCGGTGCAATCATACCTTGAAGATGCAAACCTACTAACAGAGCTTGAGCAACTTGGCTTTGGGATTGTTGGTTTTGCGTGTACTACCTGTAATGGTATGAGCGGGGCGCTTGACCCTGTTATTCAAAAAGAAGTCATCGATCGCGATTTATACACTACAGCCGTGCTTTCGGGCAATCGTAACTTTGATGGGCGTATTCATCCTTATGCTAAGCAAGCATTTTTAGCATCACCTCCTTTAGTAGTTGCTTACGCCATTGCAGGTACTATTCGCTTTGATATTGAAAAAGGAATACTAGGGCAAGATCAACAAGGCAACGATATTACGCTTAAAGATTTATGGCCATCTGACGAAGAGATTGATGCGGTTATTAAGCAAAGCGTTAAGCCAGAGCAGTTTAGAAAAGTGTACGAGCCGATGTTTAATTTAACCGTAGATTACGGTGAAGATAACGACCCACTTTACAACTGGCGCCCAGAAAGTACGTATATTCGTCGCCCTCCTTATTGGGAAGGTGCACTTGCGGGTGAGCGCACAATGACCGGTATGCGTGCGCTTGCAGTACTTGGCGACAACATTACAACCGATCACCTATCTCCTTCGAACGCGATTATGGCAAGCAGTGCCGCTGGCGAATACCTAACTAAAATGAACGTACCAGAGGAAGATTACAATTCGTATGCAACGCACCGAGGCGATCATTTAACAGCGCAGCGCGCAACTTTTGCAAACCCAAAACTACTAAACGAAATGGTACTGGACGAAAACGGCGAGGTTAAGCAAGGTTCATACGCACGCTTAGAGCCACAAGGTACTAATACTCGTATGTGGGAAGCAATTGAGGCCTACATGGAGCGTAAACAACCACTTATTATTGTAGCAGGTGCCGATTACGGCCAAGGTTCGTCGCGCGATTGGGCTGCAAAAGGCGTAAGGCTTGCAGGCGTTGAAGTAATAGCAGCTGAGGGCTTTGAGCGTATTCACCGTACTAACTTAATTGGTATGGGTGTTTTACCACTTGAATTTAAAGCAGGCACAACCCGTAAAACGCTAAAGCTTGATGGCAGCGAAACGTACGATGTAGCGGGCGATTTAAAACCAGGTGCTACCGTTAATTTAAGTATTACGCGTAAAAACGGTGAAGTACTTACTGTGCCTATGAAGTGCCGTATCGATACCCAAGAAGAACTTTCTATTTACGCGGCTGGTGGTGTGTTACAGCGCTTTGCTCAAGACTTTTTAGAAGCAACGCAATCTGCATAAGGGCAAACACTATGTTTAAACCGCAAATTAAAGTGCCTGCAACCTATATGCGTGGCGGCACCAGTAAAGGTGTGTTTTTTAATTTAACTGATTTGCCAAAGCCTGCTCAAGTAGCAGGTGAGGCGCGCGATAATTTATTACTGCGCGTTATAGGTAGCCCCGATCCGTATGCTAAGCAAACGGATGGCATGGGCGGCGCTACATCAAGTACCAGTAAAACTGTGATTTTAAGTAAAAGTGAGCAAGCCGATCACGATGTTGACTACTTATTTGGTCAAGTGGCGATAGATAAACCTTTTGTAGATTGGAGCGGTAACTGCGGCAACTTAACGTCAGCAGTCGGTGCCTTTGCTATTAGTAATGGTTTGGTTGATAAAAATCGAGTACCCGATAACGGTGTTGCTATTGTGCGCGTGTGGCAGGCTAATATTAAAAAAAGCATATTAGTGCATGTCCCTATGACCAATGGCGAAGTGCAAGAAACCGGTGACTTTGAGCTCGATGGCGTTACCTTTCCAGCAGCCGAGGTAAAACTTGAGTTTATAGATCCCGCTGATGGCGATGGCGCGTTATTTCCAACAGGTAATGTAGTTGATGACTTAGAGGTGCCAGGTGTTGGTACTTTAAAAGCAACAATGATAAACGCAGGTATTCCTACTGTATTTATTAACGCAGCTGATATTGGCTATACCGGCACAGAGCTGCAAGACGATATAAATAATGATGTTGCCGCGCTTGAAAAGCTCGAAATCATTCGCGCTTATGGCGCCGTTAAAATGGGCTTAATCACTAACATTAATGAAGCGCAAGCTCGCCAACATACGCCAAAAGTTGCGTTTGTTGCAGCGCCTTTAGATTATACAGCGTCTAGCGGTAAGCTTATTGAGGCTGCAAACATTAACTTACTCGTGCGCGCTATGTCGATGGGTAAGCTGCATCATGCCATGATGGGCACAGCCGCTGTAGCTATTGGCACAGCGGCGGCTATTGAAGGCACACTTGTAAATATAGCCGCTGGTGGCGGCGCATTAAGAGAAGTTAACTTTGGTCATCCGTCGGGCACGCTAAAAGTAGGTGCTGAAGCTAAAAATAATGCAGGTAATTGGCAAGTTACTAAAGCAAGTATGAGCCGAAGTGCACGCGTATTAATGGAAGGGGTTGTAAGAGTCCCTCAGTAATTACTAAACATTTACTTTAGGTAAGTAAACAAGTTTTATAAACGTTTGCTTAGCTAAAGTAAAACCTACTAACATTCATTATAAACAATCCTTTTTCATTAATTTTTCTAATTTTCCTCTTTTTTAGCTCTCATCCATCGCATTTACTTGAAGAATATAATTAACAAACTAGATTGTATGTAATATTCATTTAATAAAGTGAATATATTGTATCAATATGTGCTGGTTCTTTATGAGTGTCTATAGGTTATTGAATAATAGAGATGCTGATAAAGAAGTAGCTCATAGAATAAAGATAAATACTTCTATAAAACGTATAAATATGTAGCATAACTATATAGCTTAATGGTATTTTTAATGTTCTGGTAACAAAGGTTATGATTGTGTACTTTTTTAATGATTTTTAAACATAAAAGCTTACACAAGCCACTATCAACTAAACTAATTTCTGATACTCATTCCAGGCTATCAAGGAGAAATAAATGGTAAAGCGTACGATCAAATTTACACCTATTGCAGCTTCAGTTGCACTTACATTAGGCTTAACAGCATGTGGTTCGGACAATGACAGAAACATTCCTGTTACACCGGTAGAATCTTTTACTGCAGCAGGTGATGCACAGTTCAACATTGAAGTAACTGGTAAAGCAGTTAAAGGTTCAATGAAAAATGCAGTAGTAACTGTAATGACTTTAGATGCATCTGGTCAAAGCGTTCCTGTTGCGTTTCGCTCAGCTGCTTCAGCAGAAGCAGAGTCTTTTTCTGAAGAAGCACTATCACAAAGTGCCGCTGATGCAGCAGTAGAAGCAAGTAAAATTGCTGCTAACCCTGAAGTATTAACTGATGAAAGCGGCCGTTACAGCATCTACCTAGACGATGATTTTACTGGACCAGTTTACATTACTGTTAAAACGTCTGCCGAAGGCGATGATAGCTTTTTACGCTGTGATGCTTACGTAGGTTGTGGCGATTACGATACAGCGCCAGAGTCTGATGACGTAAATGATGGCGATACTGCAATTGAATTTGGTGAATGGTACAAAACTGACCTAGAGCTTTCAGTTGTTAAATTTATTCCAGCTGTTGAAGGCGATACATCTGGAGCAAGCGGTTCTGCAGGCGATGCTAATGTAGAAGCTTCTTATAACGCTAATGTTACTTTCTTAACATCGTTAGTGGCGGCTCTTCTTCTTGACTCAGGTTCAAGTGTAGATGAAGACGCTATTGCTGCAGCAAGCTTGAATACTGTTGTACAACTAATGGGTCAAGATACAGCAATTTTACTTTCAGCTATTATCGGTGACTTATCTAATGGCGGCGCTGTAGATTTAAGTGATGTTGATGGCGAAGAAGAACTTACTGACGGTATTTTAGCAATTGCACAATTCTCGTCTTCAATTCAAGGCCTGCCTTCTATTGTTGATGTAATTAACAGCATTAAAGCGGGTATTAAATCAGGCCAGTTTAAAGGCAATACTGATGCTGGCATTGCTGCAATAGCTACAATGTTACAAAAAGCTGTAGCAAGTACTTCAAATGTTTTTGTTGCTATTGCTACTGGCACTGAAGATGATATTAAAACTGCGTTAGAAGCCGCTTTCGCAGCAAAAACCCCAACTCCTACTGCAGGTCAGATCGCTGCGTTTGCTGCTAACTCAGCTGGTATTGCCAAAAAAGCAAAAGAAGCTAAAGATAAAGCGATTAAAAATGGTGCGGCAACTGATGCGAGCCTTGCTGCTGCTGCAGTTAAAATTAAAAAAGCATTAGAAGTAATTGGTTGTACTGGCGCAGAATGTACAGTTGGGGATGATTTTTATACAGCTCTAGCAGCTGCTTTAACAGTAGAAATTACTGCTTCTCAAACTGCACTTACTGCATTAGAAATGAGCATTGAAACAGCTCAAAGTTCACTTGCAGATGTTCAAGCAATGGGCGGCGACGCTCTTACAGCTGATAACGCAGCTGCATTTGTAAGCGCTGTTACATTACTGAAAAATGAAGCTACTACGGCTGATTTAACAGCTAAAGCAGACTCTATTTTTGTTAAATCACAAGGTTATGTAACTGCTGCAAATGCCTTAGTTACTCAAAGTTCTGATTATCAGCAAGTTCTTGATTCTGCATCGTTGTTACAAACTGATGCACTTGATGCTGTAAATGACACCGCTGCATACGACGCGGCACTAGCTGCACTAGTAGCTGAAGCCGAAGCAGCGATTACAACGTTTGATGTGACTCTTGCTGCTGCAAAACTAGTTGCTGAAGACACTGCAGACGTTGCCGATGAGAAAAAATCACTAGCAGACACAGCTGAAGCGGCTTCTACTAGCGCACTTGCTAACGCAGAAAATGCAATGGTAGATACTGTTGCAAACGCTGCTGAAGCAAAAGAGCTTGCGATGACTGCAGTTACTGCTGCGTCTGATTTTGCTGCTGCTGTTGATGCACTTGAAATTGCTATTGAGCAAGCACTTGTTGCTGCTAATGCTTACCTAGAACTTGAAGGCGAAGGCGCACAAGCAATGATTGATGCGCTTACAGCTATGCAAACAGCTGCTGTAGCTCAAGGTGTACTAGCTAGCGAGCAATTTGTAACAGCTTATAATCTACAACTTGCTGCTGAAACTGCAGTTGCAAAACTTGAAGTACTAACTTCTGTTAAAGCTACATCAGAGTCATTATCGACTATGACTGTGCTTACTAACACTGGCGGCCAAGCCGTTGCTGATGCAGCAGACGTTCTTGCTGACGTAATTGATGAATTAGCTGAAATGGGTAATAACTCAGGTACAGGTACTTCAACTCGTAATGCTGATTGGGATTATGCTTATAATTTAGATGATCTTACTCTAATGCTTAGCAATGCGACTACAGGTGAAATGATCAGCGCAGCTGCATCTTATCAAGACAATCAGCTTGTTGTTGCTTGGGGTGCTACGCTAGTAGGTGAAAATGACGTTTCAGTTAAGCTTGTAACGGCTGATACACAAACAGCAGCATTGACAGATTGTGTTGATTTTGCCGCTGGTACAATTGATTCAACTCAAATCGATTCATGTTTAGTATTTACTTTTGATGGCGCAGTGACGGCTGAAAATGTAGATGACGCTGAAATTGTAATGACTGAGATGTCGAACCATGTTGAAATTGTTGATGGCGATTCAGGCTTTGATGGCGTGTTAAGCATTACAGCCGACGATGCAACAGATTCAGGTTCTATTTCATTAGAAGGTGTTTCTGGTGATGTAGACTTTAAAGTAATGGCTACATTTATTGATAGTGATATGGAAGAGACAAGTGCTTTAAATATTACAGTAAATAATGCAATGGGTTATACATTGTCTATTACTGATAATGAAAGTACAGGTTACACTGGTGACGTTATGGCTATGTACAATGAGATGATGATGTCTTTTGGTACTGCAACTAAAACAACAAACGGTCTTTCAATTACTTACATTGATGGTGACGTGGTTGATTACACTGATGTTGATTTAATTGATTCATCTAAGTAATATTTAAACTATAAAAGGGGAAAGCAGTGCTTTTCCCTTTTTTTATAGAAAGCGATTAAATTATGAAAAAAAAAATTCTCTTGTTAGGATTTTCATCAGCTCTTATTTCTCCACTTGCTTCCGCAGATAACCAATTTCAAATATTTACTCATTTTGACGCAGAAATTTATACTGAAGCACAACCAGTACAAGCGTTTGTAGATGATTTTGATGCACCATTAAAATCGGGTGACAGTGCATTTACCTACAATATATTTGAAGTAGGTGTTGGCTACGGTAATTTTAAGGTAGGTTTACAAAGTCGTTACGATTATGTTCTTAACTTTGATCCTGATACAGCCAAATATACTCATACCGAAAAAAATGATCTAGAGTTTGAAGATAGATTTTATACATATTACCTTGATGCTAAACAAGCAACGTCTAACGGTGTATTTGTATCTTATGATTTTAAATTTTTAGACAAAAATGCATTAACAATAACACCTAAACTTTCTGTTTTTGCCAGCTCGCACTATCAAGACGCGACTGTAAATGGTGAAATTTATAGTGATGAAGTTGAAGGCGCTGTAACTGTTGATTACAATTTTTCAAAAGACATATTATTTAAAAAGTTTTCACCTTCACAAAAACCTGAAGGGCTTGGCTATAGCCTAGATATTTTTGCTGATTGGCAAGTAAATGATGAGCTTCAAGTTGGTTTTAGCGTAAAAGATTTACTCTATAAAACAGAGTACGAAGACAGCGGCTCTGTAAAAGGTCAAACTACTGAAATTCCATTTAGCGAAGATGACAACGGCGATATTATTACTCAGCCAACAGTTTCATTAAAAACATCTGCATTTGGAAATACGGTATCTCATGATTTAGAAATGGAAATGCGACTACAAGCATTTGCCGATTACAGAATAAACGACCGATTTTCGACTCAGTTAACTTTAAAACGTTACGACAAAGACACGTTCAGCCAATTAAAAGGCCGTATACACTTTTGGGATCATTGGAAAGTACAGGCAGGCTATGAGACAAAAAGTGAAGCATTTTTAGTTGGTATAGAAAACGAGTATTTTGGTCTTAATTTACAAACTGATAGCCTAGATTTAGATAAAGCCTATTATGCTAATGTGAATTGGTACGTGAACATTAAGTTTTAAGGAATGAAGATGTTAAAACAAATTATACCCTTAGGGGTAGCTATTGCATTGGTAGGTTGTGGTTCTTCATCAGACAGTGACAGTTCAGAATCTGTTGCAGTGAGTGAGATTGCTACATCTTCTTCTGTGAGTTTTTATGTATCTAATTGGCAATCACCACAGGGCACGCTTAATGTTTTAGATAGCGACGGGGTGGTGCAAGAATCAATTGAAGTCGAAAACATCAATACTGCGAGTGTAAGTGTAACTCCACTTACTTTTAATAGTTTTGAGTTTATACCGAGTGATACTGCTCTACCTTGTCCTCGCTTTACAGGTTGTGGCAGAACAGTTCGTGGTGATGTAAATGACTTAAACGCAAACCGTTTAATAGACTACCAAGAATTGACAGCCGTTACTCTTAATTACAAAGCAGATGCATTTAGTGCACCAGGTGTAAATACGGTTTATTTATCGCCATTGAGTAAAGCAATTACAGATGAAGGCTTTAGTGCTACGCAAGCTAGTTTATCAGCCACGCCTTTTTATCATTTAACGCACAGCAATTTAAATGCAAGTGTTGAAGCAGAAATGGTTACTAATGCATTTACTTACGCGGCAATTTTAGCTGGTGTTGCTGATAGTTCGTTTAGTGTTGAAAGTGCTTTTAATGCATTTACTAACTTAGAGACTGACCAGCAAGCATGGCAAGATTATAGCGATTTAGCAGCGCAGTATGTTACAGATAACTTATTTAGCGACCAAGGTAATGCTTTACTGCAAAATGTAGCTGGTCAAGTTAAGCAAACGATTGCAAGTGTAACTACATTTACAAATTGGCAGGCTCGCTCAACAGAAGTTCAAAGCTTAGATTCAAGAGAGTTACTTGTTGATACACGAAATATTATAGGTGCAGCAAGACTTCAAGAAAAAAGCTATTCAGATGAATTAGACGCAAAATTCGCTGAGCTTGAAAGTGCGTTTGATGAAGACACACAAAGAACACTTGATGCACTTACTAATGCTTTAAACGAAGTTATTACAAATTATTCACCACTAGCTGATGGCTCTACACCATCAGGACAATATAAACTTCGTGACTTAGATATTGATTACAGCCAATCACCTTATACTTGGGCTATAACTGGCACATATGATGATTTACCTATAACAATTGATTTATCAATTCCAACATTTAGAGTAAGTGGTGTATTAGGTAATAAAATTGAAGGTGTAATGAGCGCAACAGTCACAAATGGTGCTACGGTTTTAAGTGTAGATGTAAGTGAACTACTGATTCAATTTGACGGCATAGATGCACAAAGTGAATTAAACCCAGAAGCCGATACAGGTATTACACAGGTAACGACCAATGTAATTATCAATAAAGCAGCGGGTAAACTTGAAGGTGACTTGTCACTAAACTTAAATCGTTTTGTTAATTCATTAGGTGAAGAGTCTACGACGTTATCTACTTTTGATTTTAATGGCGATTACGTAAGTGACATTCAGAGCACTGCATTTCATATTACAGCAGTAGAGGCTTCGCCTTTTATTGGTGAAGATAATGACGATTTAGCATTTACTTTTGAATTAGATTTTCCGTTGAGTGGTGCAAGCGATTTTAAGTTTGCTTACGTGGGCGATGTTGAAAACTTATCAGAACTTACCTCTACAGATATATTTGTTAGTATAAAAAACCGTGCGCTAGATTTACGTATTCGTGATGTTAGTGGCAACATTAATCTAATAGCGAAAGGCGAAAATGGACGTTGGTTAGATGTAAAACAAAAGGGCCGTAATTACAGTGGCGGTTTATATTTTGGTGATACTAAACTAGCTGATGTTACTGCAGTACGTGGTATTCCTGGTGTTTTATTTCCAAATGGTGAGTTTGAATCGTTATTTTAACCATTAGTTAAGTGGTTTTAGAAATATTCAAAATCCGATATTAGTTTTCTAGTATCGGATTTTTTAATGCTTGTTATATTAGTTAAATGCGCCTGAATCAAGGTAGCTGCCGATCCCGAGTGTAAACATCCATATCCCCCATAAACTATGCTCAATAACACACACGACGGTTGAGCGGCTTTGCGCATAGGTATAGGCAAACAGTAAGCCACCTAAAAATGCTAAGGCTACTGCAATCCAATTTGCATACACAATATGCGCCAACGCAAATACACTCGCACTAACTACAATACGCACTGCTTTTTTGGGCATGATGCGTTTATAACGATGAAAAAAATACGTTCTGAATATTAACTCTTG
The DNA here is from genome assembly GCF_015864485.1 of Pseudoalteromonas sp. SWN166. NCBI lineage: Bacteria > Pseudomonadati > Pseudomonadota > Gammaproteobacteria > Alteromonadales > Pseudoalteromonadaceae > Pseudoalteromonas > Pseudoalteromonas sp. SWN166. Next base: position 51,977 of record NZ_JADYXB010000009.1, on the reverse strand, counting down.
AGGAATAACCGACAGTATTGGGTAGAGTAGCAACAGTAAAAGCCAATCATTAAACGAGTTGCGGGGAAGGGTAAACCAGTTTCCCTGATAAATAATCCCGTAAAACATACCTGAGAACAGTGCACCTAAAAAAAAGAAGCTAAACACACGTTTTTTAACAGCAGAAAATTGCCCAAGGCTTGTAAGCCTAAAATGCTTAAAATGAGGATCGCCCAGTAGCAACATACAACACACGCTCATTAAAATAATAAGCGCAGGAATAAGCCAGTTAGCTAAATACTCGCGTAATACAAAACCCAACAAGGGCAGCAATACAAAAATGAGGGTAAATTCAAACCAGCGATATTGATTGGCGTTCAAGGTCGTCTCAACTTGTTTTTTTAATAAGCTATCAAGCTAAGACGACATTTTTATGACGAGATTAGTAATCTACAAAGTGATCTATAAAATTATTTTGCAGGTTCTTCTTCACTAGGGAGGTATTTGTACAAGGCAATAATAGTGGCAAAAATACTCACAAAGGTAATACCCATCAAGCCAAACACTTTAAAGTTAACCCAAAAGTCGAGCGAAAAATTATACGCAATGTATATATTTAGTGCTGCAATACCCGCTGTAATTGCTACCCACATAAGGTTGAGCTTATTCCATAAAGGTTCAGGTACAACAATGGCTTGTTTTGTATCATTAGCATTTTCGAGTATTGAGCTAAGTGCCTTCTTAACTAAATTTTTATTAAGCGCATAACGGCTAATAAGTAACGTTAAGCTTAAACCAGCGTATATCAGTGTTGCTTTCCATTTAATGTATTGCTCATCGTGAAGTACTAGCGTTAGCGTACCAAACACGGCTGCAATACCAAAAAAGATCCACTGACGAGTAGGCACAGAGCCATGTTTAAAGTAGCTATAAGCAACTTGAATGAGCGTAGTGGCCATTAATAAACCGGTAGCCCAGTAAATATCGACAAGCTTAAAAACGGCAAAAAACAGTATGAGCGGAATGTATTCAATTAAAGCGTGCATAGTCTACCTAAATTATACAAAAAAGAATCAAAGGCTTTTTACCACATAAAGCTTAGCAACTACAAGGTTGACTTGTTGCTCTGTAACCCTTAGCCTGCGTGGCTTTATTACCAATTTGGTTTGGTATTTTTTATATCATCATATTCCCACGCTTAACCAACACTGATTTAGCGTGTATTTAGGAGCCTAAAATGAATAAAGCAGAACTCGTTGCTGCCATTGCACACAAAAGTGAATTAACAAAAAAAGATGCTCAAGCAGCGCTTTCCAGCTTGCAAAAAGTGATTACTAAATCGCTTTCTGAGGGCGATCAAGTTCAAATTAATGGCTTTGGTACGTTTGCACTAAGTTACTATCCAGCGCGTACCGGTCGTAATCCACAAACAGGGGCTGCAATTGAAATAGAAGGCGCAAATAAAGCGGTTTTTAAACCTGCTAAAGCGTTAAAAGATCTTCTTTAAATAGTATTACTTAGTTTGGTCGTTTGCAGAGCTTGATTGGAGTTATTAAATATATTATTCAACATACAAATTATGGGCTTTGTCCATCACGCCAACAAGTTGCGCGTCTACAAAAATAAACATAATGCCGAGCATTAGTTGTAGGCGTTGAGCTTGCTCACGCGAGAAGCTGAGCTTCTAATTACTTAACCACCGTTCATAGAAACTGCGTTTATAAACGTCAACAAGTTGTACGTCTACAAGGGTAAACATAATGCTGTGCTTGAGTTGTAGGCGTTGAGCTTGCTCACGCGAGAAGCGAAGCTTCTAATTACTTAATCACCGAACATAAAAACTGCGTTTTTAAACGCCAACAAGTTGTGCGTCTACAAATATAAACATAATGTAGAGCATGAGTTGTAGGCGTTTAGCTTGCTCACACGAGAAGCGCAGCTTCTGTATTTCTTAACCACCGATCATAAAAACTACGTTTTTAAACGCCAACAAGTTGTGCGTCTACAAATATAAACATAATGCCGAGCATGAGTTGTAGTCGCTGAACTTGCTCGCGCGAGAAGTGAAGCTTCAGTATTTAATCATCGAGTACCAAAACTGTGTTGTATCTGCTTTATGTAGATTATTCATATTGTCTAAATGATTTACATAGCCCTATAAACTTCAGTAAAATTAATTTCCTTATTTTCAATGGCTTGTTTTTGGCATGCATCGTGCTTTTTTAACTGTGTGTTTCGAATATATTTTTAATAATACCAATCTGCATATATATATGGGGTCTATTTAACGTTAAGAAAATCACGCTAGAATTAGGCAATAATTTTTGTATCTAGTTGTTCTAAATGAAAGATTTTTAACGACGTTATAGTGCGATTTAATTCGTTAAATTGCTCAAAGATTTATGCAGGTTGGTATCAAATAAGGAGATCTCAATGAGTACATTACAAACAAGCACACGTTTACAGGGCAAAAAAATTGCAATTTTAGCCACTGATGGATTTGAGCAAAGTGAGCTTTTATCTCCACGCAGCGCATTACTTGATGCTGGTGCAAACATCGAAATAGTATCAATTAAAGAAGGCCAAATTACTGGCTGGGATGAAGAAAAGTGGGGCGATAAAGTAACAGTCGATAAACTAGTTACAAACGCGAATCCTGCTGATTACGACGCGCTTATGCTTCCAGGTGGCTTATTTAACCCAGACAGCTTACGCCAAGATAAAGATGCTAAAGCCTTTATCGACGGCTTTTTTGGCGCAGAAAAAAACAAACCCGTTGCTGCTATTTGCCATGCGCCGTGGTTGTTAGCTGAAATTAATAAATTGCGCGATCGTACTATAACTTCTTTTCCTAGTATTAAAAGCGATTTAATTAATGCAGGTGCTAATTGGGTTGATCAAGAAGTATGTGTAGATAAAGGTTTAGTAACCAGCCGAAGTCCCGCTGATTTAGAGGCGTTTAATGCTAAATTTATTGAAGAGATTTTAGAGGGTAAACACCAAGCTCACTAATTTTCTTTTTTAAAACGTTTGGTTATTGATACAGCGTTTGATTCTAAAAAACAAAAAAGGGCATTTTAAATGCCCTTTTTTTAATGCGTATAAAACACGCCCTAGTTAGATTATAGCGATGTAGCTGCTTTCATATCGGCTACAAAAGCTTTTAGATGCGCGGTCATTACAGGTAAATCATTAAGGTTAGCTTCAATAATTTTAACCACGGCAGAACCTGAAATAGCACCGGCTGCTCCTGCATTAAGAGCCGCTTTTACATCATCTGGTGTTGAAATACCAAACCCTAAAAGAGCTGGGGCTGCATGGTATTCTTTTAATTTAGTAACAATATTACCAGCAGGCATTTGTGCTTTAGTATCGGTACCGGTAACACCTGCGCGCGATAGTAAATACGTATAACCACGACCGTAAGAGGCACACTGGCGAAGTGTGTCGTCATCTGCATTTGGTGTTGCAATAAAAATTGGGTCTACACCGTTATCCATTGCTGACTTTCTAAACATTTTAGATTCATGTAAAGGCACATCAGCCACTAAAATTGAGTCTACGCCTACTGCTTTTGCATCTTTATAAAATGCTTCAATACCACGTTTAAACACAAGGTTTGAATACAATAATAAGCCAATTGGAATGTCGGCGTTATACTCACGTATTTCTTTAATAATATCAAAGCAATCTTGTGTGTTAATGTGCACATCGAGGGCGCGAATATTAGCTTTTTGAATTACTGGACCATCTGCAATTGGGTCAGAAAACGGAATACCAAGCTCAAGCGCATCAGCGCCGCCGTCAATTAGACTTTTAATAATCGCAATACTTTGCTCTTTACCTGGGTCGCCAATCGTTACAAATGGTACAAACGCACCTTGTTTTTGCTCGTTAAGCGCTGCAAACATTTTGCCGTAACGATCCGTTTTTACTTGGCTCATAGCTGACCTCTTTCAGTTAGTACATTGTGAACGTGTGCTAAATCTTTATCGCCACGACCACTTAAATTAATCACTATAACACTTTCCTCGGTTAGCTCCTCTGCGTACTTAAGCGCATAAGCTAACGCATGGCTTGATTCAAGCGCCGGAATAATCCCTTCATTTTTAGCAAGCGACTGAAACGCATCAAGCGCTTCTGTATCGGTAATACCCACGTATTGAGCGCGACCAGTTTCGTGTAAAAATGCATGTTGAGGACCAACAGCTGGGTAATCAAGACCCGCTGATACAGAGTAAGACTCTTCAATTTGGCCATCATCATTTTGCATAATGTACGTATAAGTACCGTGCAATATGCCTTTTGTGCCTTTACAAATTGTTGCACCGTGCTCATTTGTATCAAGACCTTTACCAGCAGGCTCAACACCAATTAATTTAACGCCTGGCTCGTCAATAAAGTCGGTAAACATACCAATTGCGTTTGAACCACCACCAACACAGGCAATAACAGCGTCAGGTAAACGACCTTCTGCTTTAAGTACTTGTTGTTTAGCTTCTTCACCAATAATTTTTTGATACTCGCGTACAATTGTTGGGAATGGGTGAGGACCCGCAGCTGTACCTAGTAGGTAGTGCGCGTCTTGGTAATTTGCTGACCAGTCACGCAGCGCTTCATTTACTGCATCTTTTAATGTGCCAGAACCCGCTGTTACCGGAATAACTTCTGCGCCCATTAACTTCATTCTAAATACGTTAGGTTGCTGACGTTCAACGTCTTTTGCGCCCATATAAATACGACATTTTAAACCCAGTAAGGCACATGCAAGCGCTGTTGCAACACCGTGTTGACCGGCACCTGTTTCAGCAATAACTTGTTTTTTACCCATACGCTTAGTAAGTAACGCCTGACCAAGTACTTGGTTGGTTTTATGTGCGCCACCATGTAGTAAATCTTCACGCTTTAGGTACAGTTTTACTTTTGGGTTTTTAACTAAATTACGCGTTAAAGTAAGTGGGGTAGGACGACCCGCATACTCGTTTAATAATTTACTTAGCTCTGCCTGAAACTCAGGGTCTTTTTGTGCTTTGTTAAATTCGTTTTCTAACTGCTTAAGCGCAGGGACAAGTAACTCGGGTACAAACATACCGCCAAACTCGCCAAAATAAGCTGGATTTTGCATTTTAACCTCAATAATTTCTGATGCTTGTAAAAGCATTATGTAATTTGTTAGGGCACTTTTTACCCGCAGATTCTTCAACGCCTGAGTTTAAGTCAAGGCCTAAGGCACCTTGAAAAAGCGCATCTTTAATATTGTCTGGATTTAAGCCTCCAGCGAGCATAAACGGTGTAGTTGCGCCGCTAAGCACCGACCAATCAAATGCTTTACCTGTACCGCCAGCTTGCGTGTCGCTGTGCGTATCGTAAAGGTGTCGGTCAACGCCTTTTACAGGTGTTGGTAATGCATCTTTAATTGCTTGGGCTTTCCAAATTTCACAATTAGTTGGAAGTTGTGTACGCAGCGCAGCAATGTAATCGTCACTTTCTTGTCCATGTAATTGAACTGCCGCTAATTTTAACACACTTGCGTATTGAGCAACTTGCTCAATTGGGGCATCGACAAATACACCCACAAAATTAAGCGGAGCACTTTGGCTTAGCTCTCTTGCGCAATCTAAATCAACATAACGCGGCGATTTAGGGTGAAAAATTAAACCACCGTAAACAGCACCATTTTTATAAGCGGCTTGTGCATCTTGGCTACGTGTTAAACCACATACTTTATTGTCGCCTAAAATAACACGGCGACATGCTTGCTCTAAATCGCGCTCGCTCATAAGCGAGCTGCCAATTAGAAAGCCATCACATAATGGAGCTAAACGTTTTACGTCTTGATGGGTGTAAATACCCGATTCCGAAATAACCACTTTATCTGCTGGGATAAGTTTGCGTAGCTTTTCGGTAGTGGCTAAATCGGTGCTTAAATCGCGTAAATCGCGGTTATTAATACCAATAATTTGTGCATCAAGCGCAAGTGCGCGGTGTACTTCTTCTTCATTGCTTACTTCGGTTAATACCGACATATTCAGAGAATCGGCAACCGCATGCAGTGCCTTATAACTTTCGTCATCAAGTACCGAAAGCATCAGTAATATAGCATCGCCGCCATAAATTCGTGCCATGTACACTTGGTATTCGTCTATAAAAAAGTCTTTACAGATAAGCGGTTGTTCTACTTGGCTGCGTACAAATTCGAGGTAGTCAAAGCTGCCTTGAAAATATTTAGCATCAGTTAGTACGCTCATGCAGGTGGCGTATTTTTTATAAACCGAGGTGATTTCGGTTAAATCAAATGGCTCACGAATAAGCCCTTTTGATGGAGATGCTTTTTTACACTCTAAAATAAACTGTGTGCCAGGCGCTGCAAGCGCTTTATAAAAGCTACGGCTGGTAGGCACTGCAAGGTGCTTAAAGCTTTCAAGCGGGCGCGCGGCTTTACGCTCAATCAGTTCTAATTCTTTATCAGCAACAATTTTGTCTAATACGTTAGCCATGACTTACCTCAATAATTGCATTTAATGTGTTCATGGCCTTGCCTGAACTTAATAATGTGTTTACTTGCTGCGCACCTTCTTTTAAAGATTGTGCTTTACCTGTTAGGTATAACAATGCAGCTACGTTAACCACAATGGCGGCATTGTGAGCTTCAGTGCCTTTACCCTGTAAAATAGCGAGGCTTGCATTTGCGTTGTATTGTGGACCTTCACCAGCGAGCTGTTCAAGTGAATAGTTTGCAAGGTCAAAGTCGCTTGGGTTGAGTGTGTACTGTGTAATTTCACCATTGTTAAGCTCAACAACCGTTGTTGGGCCATGTAGGGCAATTTCGTCAGTTCCCGAGCCATGAACAATCATAGCGCGCTTTGTGCCCAATGTTTTAAGTGTTTGCGCCATTGGCATACATAACGCTTCGTTATATACACCAAGCAATTGCACGTCAGGTGCCGCCGGGTTAGCAAGCGGGCCTAAAATATTAAAAATAGTACGTGTTTTAAGCGCTGTACGTACGCCCATCGCATGGCGTACACCGCTGTGATAATGCGGTGCAAACAAAAAAGTAAAGTTAGTTTGCTCTAGGCACTTTGCTGCTTGCTCTGGGCTCATATCTATATTAATGCCCAGGGCTTTTAGTAAGTCGGCTGAGCCTGAATTACTCGATACACTGCGATTACCATGTTTTACCATGTTAATACCGGCAGCAGCGGCAACAATAGCGGCTGTTGTGCTTATATTAATGGTGTTTGAACCATCACCACCGGTGCCACAGCTATCGGCGAGTTGCGCGCTAGTTGTATTAAAGGCAACGGCGTTTTCACGCATAGAGGCCGCAGCGCCTGCAATTTCGTCGCTTACTTCGCCTTTAATTTTAAGGCTTATAAGTAGGGCAGTTAGCTCAATTTCACTCATATTACCTTGCATTATTTCATCAAACAGTGCTTTGGAGTCGGCGTAGCTTAATGATTGCCCAGTAATTAGTTGCTCAATAGCGTGTTGAACATTGATGGGCTTTTCTGGTTGTGTACTCATAATGTCCTCTTTTATTTAGCGCGTGTTAGGTAAGCGACGCTTTGCTGAAGTAGCATTGCGCCGTTTGGCGTTAGTATAGATTCTGGATGAAACTGGTAACCTAATGCATTGTCATCGTGATGATAAATAGCCATAGGTATATCTTCATATTGAGCAATTACCTCAATGTTGTCAGGCACTTTTGTTGCCATTAATGAATGATAACGTGCAACAGGCATTGTATCTCCCATACCATCAAATACAGGATGTTCGCCTAAATTAATAATTGAAGACTTACCATGTACGGTTTCACCGGCGTGACCGATTACTCCACCGTAGCTTTGTGTTAATGCTTGTTGGCCTAAACAAATGCCTAGCATTGGGAAGTGGCCTTTAGAGAGCTCAATAAGCTCCATTAAACAGCCTGCATCGCTTGGCGTGCCAGGACCTGGCGAAAGTACTAATAGTACTTGACCTTGTTCTTGGCGCATTTTGTTAAAAATAACCTCAGCGCTAATGTTGTTTCTGTAAACAACCAGTTCGCAGCCAAGCATCGTAAGCTCATCAACAAGGTTATATGTAAATGAGTCAAAGTTATCTAAAAAGTAGATTTTGATAGGATTAGCTTCACTCATTTTATACCGCCTTGTACGTAGATTTAATGGCGGTAATAACCGCTTGTGCTTTAGCGCGTGTTTCGTTTGCTTCTGAAATAGGGTCTGAGTCAAACACTACACCGGCACCTGCTTGCACATAGGCTATATTATTTTTAACAAAAGCGGAGCGAATAACAATACAGCTATCCATTGTGCCATCGCCCGTTAAGTAACCTACAGCACCACCATAACTGCCACGGCGTTTGCCTTCTGTTTGACGAACAAGCTCAGCAGCACGCACTTTTGGTGCACCAACAAGTGTGCCCATGTTCATACACGCTTGGTAAGCATGCAGTGCGTCAAGCTCTGGTTTTAAAGTACCTACAACGCGCGACACTAAATGCATTACTTGAGAGTAGCGGTCTACTTTTAATAGCTCTTTAGCAAAACGAGTACCTGCAACACTAATACGGGCTACGTCGTTACGGGCTAAATCGACAAGCATTAAATGCTCGGCGCGCTCTTTTTGATCGTTTCTGAGTTCAAGCTCAATACGGCTATCTAGATCTGGGTTTATTTGCCCATTAGCAAATTTACCACGTGGACGAGTACCCGCTATTGGATATACCTCTACTTGCTGAGATTGCACAGTGTATTTAAGTGCTGACTCGGGAGATGCGCCAAATAATGCAAAGTCTTCATCGCGCATATAAAACATATACGGGCTTGGGTTTTGTTTTTTAAGTTGGCTATACGCATGTAAAGCGTCAGGGCAAGGTAGAGAAAATGTACGCGATGGCACTACCTGAAAAATATCGCCATCAACAATGTTCTTTTTAAGCTTTACTACTTGCTCACAGTACGTTTCGTCGCTTATATCAACGCTTACGTCGCACTCGCCGCTTTGCATATCGGCACTAAATTCAGCAGCGTTATCACACAGTGTATTTAAGCGCTCAAGCTCTTTACCTACTTCAAAGCAATTTGCGTGTACGTCTGGCCCGTTAAATACATTACCAATAAGCTCAGTTGTTTGTTTTTGATGATCAATAACCACTAAGGTTTCGGCTAAATAAAATACGTAATCTGGGCAGGTGTTTTCGCCGTCTGGCACGTCACTTAACTGCTCAAAGTTTGCCACCATATCGTAGGCAAATACACCGCCTAAAAAGACTGAAAAAGGATTGTTAGTAGTACTTTTAATACTGTTAATACAAGTGCGAAGGGCGCTAAATGCATTGTCGGCAACCAGCTTGCTCGCCTCGTCAATATCATTATTAGCGGTTAAGTACTCAAGCGTTAATGTTGTATCGTTTAGCGTGGCTGTACAGCTTTTAACATTAGCGTGTAAGTAGCTAAGTAATTGCTGCCCGTTATTCGACTTTGCTGTAACGGTTACCGTTTTACCTTGGCATACAATGCGCAGGGCACAATCGACTAAAATTAAACTTTTTACACTGTCTTTAGAATCAATCTCAGCCGATTCAAGCAGTAGTGAGTTAGGCTTATCAAGTGCCGCGTATAATGCAAGTGGGCTACTAATATAGTCGCGTACTTGCGTAATGCTTGTTACTTCGCCTGGTGTGGTAGTTATATGACTAAAAATCAAACCTCATTCCCTCAAAAAATTAAACCCCGCAATGCTGTGCAATGCGGGGTTTGAATAACGATATCTAAATTACAAACAGATCATTACCGTCCCGCTATATCAGGCGCCACCACCAACGATGTGTAAGAGTAAGACCGTTATTCATGTTTTTCTGCCTCAAAATTTATTAAATATTTTTAACGTATACGTTTCGTAAAATTTAGTTATAAAAAAACCCGCATAGTTGCGGGTTTTGAATTTTTGTTAGACACGACAATTCATCACCCGAAAATTACGAGTGCCACCACCAAATAGTGTTTAAGTTTGAATTGATCATTATTGTTAATTCTTAATGTGTCTGAAAGTGGCTACAGTAAAACGTATCTTATGCTTTTGTGTCAAGTGTTTATTTAAAACAATTTAGTCAAAAAAGTTGTTATACTTACATAAACACCACTAACCCTTAATTTTAAGCAGTTTTCTTTTGATAAAATATGATTTACATAGCCATACCACACATTCAGACGGGCGTTTAACGGTTGAAGAATTATTGCATCGCGCTGTTGATAAAAATATTGATGTGTTTGCTATTACCGATCATGACACTGTGGCGGCAATTAAGCCTGCGCAGCAATTTATTGAAGCTGAAAACTTACCGCTTTCATTAATAACGGGTACCGAAGTGTCTACCAAATGGGAGAGCTTTGAAATTCATATTGTGGGTTTAAATATTGATATTGATAATATTGACCTCACCTCTTTATTATCGGCTCAGCAGCAAAAGCGAGAAGAACGCGCACTAGAAATTGGTGTTCGCCTTGCAAAAAATGGCTTTGATGGCATATACGAGCAAGCTAAAGAGTTGGCAAAAGACGCGCAAATTACACGTGCGCATTTTGCACGCGCATTAATAGAGCGCGGCGTTGCCAAAAATTTTCCAGGTGTATTTAAAAAGTACTTAGGGCGTGGCAAAACAGGCTACGTACCAAGCTGCTGGTGCACTATGCAAACTGCCATTGAGGCTATTCATGCTGCTGGTGGTGTTGCGGTACTTGCACACCCAAGTAGCTATCAAATGTCAAACAAGTGGCTACGCAAATTATTAGTAGAATTTAAAAGTGTAGGAGGGGACGCAATGGAAGTTGCACAACCTCAACAGGCGCCAAGCGAACGTCAATTTTTAGGTGAACTCAGCCGTGAGTACGAACTACTTTGCTCGCAAGGGTCTGATTTTCATTTTCCGACAAGCTATTTAGAGCTTGGCAAAAACTTATACCTACCTAAAGACTGCCAAGGTGTTTGGCAAGCTTGGGAAGGACAAGAAGGGGCATTATTATGAGTCAATTATTTCACATTCATCCAGATAACCCGCAACCAAGACTGATCAGTCAAGCTGTTGATATTATCAAACAAGGCGGCGTTGTTGTTTACCCAACCGACTCGGGCTACGCCATCGGCTGTAACATTGGTAATAAGCAAGCCAAAGAGCGCATAGAGCGCATTCGCGGTATTGAAAAAAATGATAATTTTACGCTAGTTTGTCGTGACTTATCTGAGCTTGCTACTTATGCACGTGTAGATAACCAGCTATTTAGACTTATTAAAAATAATACACCAGGGCCTTATACCTTTATTTTTAAAGGCACAAAAGAGGTTCCTAAACGTTTATTAAACGACAAGAAAAAAACGATTGGTATGCGTGTAATTGAGCATCCAATAGCGTGCGCATTACTTGCTGAACTTGGCGAGCCGCTCATGTCATGTTCGTTAATTTTACCGGGTCAGCAATTTACAGAATCAGATCCTGATGAAATATTAGAGCGACTAGACAAACACGTTGATTTAATTATTCACGGTGGCTACTTAGCCGAGCAAGCAACCACAGTAATTGATTTATCAGAAGATGAAATTAAAATTTTACGTGTTGGCTGTGGCGATACAAGCCCGTTTGAGTAATAAGTAGTGAGCGAAAGTACTGCTGATACAAAAAGTAGTGAAAAGCCAGTGCAGCAAAAGCTGCCACTGGCTTTTTTGCATGGTAAAGCGGTTGTAGATAAACCCGAAGATTTATACATTCCACCAGATGCGCTCGAAATAATATTAGAAACCTTTGAAGGCCCGCTCGATTTACTGCTGTATTTAATTAAAAAGCATAAGCTTGATGTGCTCGAGCTTTCTATTTTTAGTATTACAGAGCAGTACGTAAGTTATGTAGAAATGATGACCGAGTTTCAACTCGAACTTGCTGGCGAATATTTAGTAATGGCTGCGTTACTTGCGCAAATTAAGTCGCGCTTATTATTACCTGTACACGAAGAGCTTGAAGAGGAAGAAGATCCTCGTGCTGAGCTTATTAAACGTCTGCAAGAGTATGAGTTATTTAAACAAGCCGCCGAAAACCTCGACGATATCCCTCGTGTTGGTCGTGATATTTTTATAGCGCATGCCGCTATGCCAATAAGTGAAGATACAAGTCAAAACCTCCCCGATATTGAACTTAAAGACTTAATGCTGGCGCTGAGTGATGTAATGGCGCGAGCAAAAACGTTTGAGCATCATCAAATTACTGCCGAAGTACTCTCAACCCGAGAGAGAATGAGCCAAATATTACAGCAACTATCGCAAGCAAACTCGGCAGTGGTATTTAATGCGCTTTTTACCCCAAATGAAGGGCGAAGTGGTGTAGTGGTTAGTTTTATAGCTATGCTTGAGCTTATTAAAGAAGGGCTTGTTACCTGTTTGCAAGTAAGCCCTGAGAGCTTAATTTATGTCAGCTTGAGCGAACAATCCACCTTATAAAATTATCTGTTTCCCCCTCCACTTTTGCAAAACTGACTTTAAATAACAAAGTTCTGTGCGTATACGCACGTAAAGTGTTTGTAAATGTTATTTTCATTTACCTCTTTGAACTATATTGTAACGTCATAGCATTATAGGACGTTACACATGTTTAAAAATACACCTTCATCTTACGGACTTGTCGCCATTATTTTACATTGGCTCATGGCGCTAACTATTTTTGGCCTGTTTGGTTTAGGTTTATATATGGTTGAGCTTACTTATTACGATAGCTGGTATAAAGGCTCGCTCGATTTACATAAAAGCATTGGAATTACGCTTGTGGCCGTATTTTTATTTAGAATTTTATGGCGTGCTTTATCTACACAACCTAAACCATTAGGTGAAATTAAAGGCATGAACCAATTAGCGCATACTGCGCATATTGCTATGTATATTATTTTGGCCGTTATTGTTGTTGCAGGGTATTTAATATCAACCGCAGACGGACGTCCAATAGAAGTGTTTACCTTATTTAACGTATCAGCGCTTGATTTTGCTTTTGATGACCAAGCCGATATTGCAGGAAAAGTACATTATTATGGTGCGTGCACATTAATAGGGTTTGCAGTATTGCATGCACTAGGGGCGTTAAAACATCACTTTATCGATAAAGATAAAACCTTAATAAGAATGATCAAACCATTAAAGGATGATTAAAATGAAAAAATTATTAGTAAGCACAGCCGTTTCGGCTGCAATGATGTTATCGGCAACAGCCGCTAATGCAGCTAATTATGTAATTGATACAAAAGGCGGGCACGCCTCTGTTAACTTTAAAATTAAACACTTAGGTTACAGCTGGTTATATGGTCGTTTTAATACTTTTGACGGCACATTTAGCTATGATGCTAAAAACCCTGATGCATCAAAAATTATGGTAAATATTGATACCACTAGCCTTGACTCTAACCATGCAGAGCGTGATAAGCACTTACATGGTAAAGATTTTTTAAATGTAGATAAATACCCAAAAGCGACATTTAAAAGCACAAGTATTAAGTTTGATGAAGACGGTGAAGAGGCCGACGTAACCGGCGAATTTACGCTGCATGGCGTAACCAACACTATTACCTTTGAAATAGATAAAGTGGGCGAAGGTAAAGATCCATGGGGCGGTTACCGCGTAGGTTTTGAGGGCGAAACCACCCTTAAACTTACCGATTACGGTATTGATTACAACTTAGGACCTGCATCTACTCATGTTGATATTATTTTATCAATAGAAGGAGTTCGTCAGTAATAGCATTATTAAATATAAAAACGCCACTTACTGTAGCGTTTTTTTTTGCTTTATAGAAACTTAAATCAAGCAACTTTTAGTCTATTGATTTTGTGCTATTTATACGCGACTTTAATAAAGGCCTTAAATGTTCAGGTAACCAGCGCATAAGTAAATCGTTATAAGCCTGCGTTTTTTTAATTATTTTTAGCTGCTCATTTAGAATCGCGATGTCTTTTTCACCTTGCTCGTTTTTAGTACAGCCAATAAAGCCATAACTTAACGCGGGTGATTCGGTTAATGGACGCTGTGTTAAGTTTTCATCAAAGTGCATTGATTTAGCTAAATAGTAATGCTCACTCGGGTAACCCAGTAAAATATCAATCCGTTTTAAGTTAAGCATATACGTAAGGCTCGCTAAGCTATCGCGAGTGGGTCTTATTACCAAATTAATATTGGGTGTACTGTTTATTAAGGAGTCTATCTCTTGCCCGTAAGAGCGGCTCATAGAGACTCCAAGCGTTAGTTTTTTATCTTGTAATAAATCAAGTAGCGATACTTCACCTGAATCCTCAATATTTAGCGCATCAGCCAATCGTTTATGCAGGGCAATAGAAGGCGAAAGGCCTGTTGTTGAGCTTTCGTCTGTAAAATAAATGTGCTCTTTTCTGTCATCGTTTTTGTAAAGCGATAATGCACACACATTATGCGAATTATTCGAAAGCTCTTGAATTACTTTACCTGAGGGAATGATCATTCTTTTAAATGTAATAGTGGGGAGTTGTTTTTCAAGAAGTGCAATTATGCTTTCGTCACGGCCTTGATATTGGTATTGACCATTTAAAATATAGTAGGGTGCAAAGTCGTGCGCTAACCAAGTAATAGTTCTTGCATTACTGATTGAGCTCAAACAGAAAAAAAGTAAGAAAGTTAAAAATATACGGAGCATTACAACAGCTGCCAGTAATTATTATTGTAAAACTATTGTAACCAATAAAGAGCTAAAAAGTAAAATGCCAGCAACGAGGCTGGCATAATATCTTATCAATAATTGCAATAATAAAAAGGCAATTAAAGTTATGTGTTGCTTAGTTAGCTTTTAGCCACTTAACAAACTGGCGTGCATCACTCGCTTTTTGAAACAATGCATTTTTTAAACCTTGTGTATCACTAAAGATTACACGATGTTTGTTTACTGAAATTGATTGCACTGGATGTGCAATTTGGATCATAGACCCATTATATTTATAAGACATAATAAAACTCACTTTATTCTTGTTATTTATTCTGCGCTATAATTTTATAGCAAATTGCAGTCAATAAATAAACGATGTTGTGTTTAGCTTCATTACAGTGTTGACGATCTTTATGACACTTTTGCGATGATAGTAAAAAATCATCTCGGTATTATTCAAGGGGTTCTCGCCGTACAATAACTTAGCTTTCAAATATACGTTTTGCGGGGCTTACTGGATCAGGGTAAATGGTTAACCGCGGCGGTTTCTTTAAACCAGAGAGGGAAGGTAACTTATATATATATTGTGTGCAAGCTATTTTTGTAAAAATATTTATAATATATCTTATCAACTGCTTACAAAGCCCATTTTTAGTTACCAAAGGATAAGTATGAATTACCTAATAGTGAGTGATATTTACGGTTTAACACCCGCTTTAATGAGGTTGTCAGAAGTGATTAGCGCAAATGTGGCTATTATTGACCCCTACAGCGGTAACTGTCAACCCATTGAAAATGAACAAAATAGTTACGATAACTTTATGCAGCAGTGTGGTCATGATGAATACACTGCTAAAGTTCAAAAATGCTTTGAGGACCTAACCGTACCAACTATCTGTATTGCGTTTAGTGCGGGAGCAAGTGCGGCATGGCGAGCACAGTTATTAACAGGCAATACACACCTTAAAAAGTTAATTGGCTTTTACCCATCGCAAATTAGGCATAATTTAAATTTAAGCGCAAAAGTGCCCTGCGAATTTATATTCCCAGCAAGTGAGAGTCACTTTAATGTTGATGAAATTATTAAAGCTTTAAGCACCAAAGCGGATGTTAAGTGCTATAAAACCAATTTTTTGCATGGTTTTATGAACGAGTACTCAACCAACTTTAACCCACAAGGGCTTGTTGAATATAGTAACTATATAAAACAGAGCCGCTTTTAAAGCGTGTTTAACTGCTCTTTATTAATATCAGGAAAGTCAGTACGAGTATTATATTTTGCATAGAGTGTTGTAAAAACGCTACTACCGGATAGCTTATCTAACTCTTTTATAAATGTTTTAGCATTTGAGCGAGCGGGTCTACAGCATACTTGATACTGTTTTATTATACCCGCGACCGATAACCCTTGTTTTTGTAGCTCTAAATCAGCCTGTGCAAAAAAAGCTGCACCAGTCCAATAAATACGTTGTTGGGCGCGTTGTTCCCACATATCGGCAGAGAGCTTATTAAGTGGCTGTGTTTTAGTTTTGGCTTGCAGGCGGGCACGATCAAATCCTGCATTTAAACGTTGTACAAACTGTGGCTGGGTAATTATACCGCTGTCACGCATTATTACGTTTTGCATATAACTGGCAAAACCTTCACTTAGCCAAAAGCCAGAGTAAGGAAGCAGCGGTAAGTATAAATGCGAAAGTTCATGGTATAGCGTCCAATCTTTAGTGAATGCATTTAAACTGGCGTAGCGATCTATATGTAGCTCAAGCCCATCGGGGTTATTGCGCTTAACTATAGCCCAAGGTACAGGCTCAAAAGCAACGTATTGTGGTTTTAAATAAATAGGCAATGTGGTTTGTTTTAAAGGCCCCAGTGTATTTTGTGTTTTTTCAACACTTTGATTAACCCATGTAGACACTGTTTTTTGAGCATTACTTGAGAGTGAGTTAAGGTTATGTATTACCACTTCAACGGCTAACGCGTTAAAAGAGCTGATTGATAGTAGCAGTACAAAAAAGAATTTCATTAAAGTGCTCCGCTGTAATTAATAACTGGTACGAAAATTCTAATATACAAGACCAACTAAATGGATAAATAATCACGCCTAATTCTTTATTTTTTAAAATGATAGTAACTATAAAAGTACAAATACAGACACTCCTAGCTAAGCATGGTTTAATCAATTAATCGTTATTTTAAGTTAGGTTTTAGCCATGACGTATCAGCATATTCAAGTTCCTGAGCACGGCCAAAATATCACTATTGATGCACAAGGACACTGGCAAATACCGTTAGAACCTATCATTGCCTTTATTGATGGCGATGGCGTGGGCCTAGATGTTATGCCGGTAATGCGCCATGTTGTTGATAGTGCAATTGATCATTGTTATAAAAGTGCACGGAAAATTCATTGGATGCAGGTTTATAATGGCGAGCAGGCCGCAAAGCTGTATGACGGTGACTGGTTTCCACAAGAAACAATTAACGCGGTACGTGCCTGTAAAATCGCCATAAAAGGGCCGTTAACCACACCACTGGGTGGTGGTTTTAGATCGCTTAATGTCGCACTCAGGCAAGAAATGGATTTGTTTGTAAATATGCGCACTATAAAAGGTTTTAGTGCGCTCCCTTCTCCTTTAAAAAATCCATTCTTAACAAACATAACAGTACTTCGTGATAGCAGCGAAGACGTGTACTCAGGTATTGAGTGGCAAGCAGGCAGTGTAGAAAGCGAAAAAATGCTCGACTTTTTATGTGAGGAAATGGGCGTAACCCGCCTAAGATTTTCACAAGAGTGCGGAATTGGTATTAAAAATATATCCAAGGAAGGCTCAGAGCGATTAGTGCGTTATGCCATTAACTATGCAATAAAAAACGATAGTGAATCTTTAACGCTAGTACACAAAGGTAATGTACTTAAATTTACCGATGGGGCATTTAAGCGTTGGGGGTTTGCACTTGCACAAAATGAGTTTAATGCCACTGCACATGAAAATGGGCGTTGGCTGCAAATAGAGCGAGCACACCAAGCGCCCTTAATTATTAAAGAAGTCATAGCCGACAACATGCTGCAGCAATGTTTAATGCACCCAGAGCAATTTGATGTAGTGGTAACTACTAACCAAAATGGCGACTTTTTAGCGGATATGCTCAGCGCGCAGGTTGGTGGTGTTGGTATAATGCCCGCTGCAAATTTAAATAACGATGTCGCATTCTTTGAGCCCACTCACGGCACGTTTGAACGTATAGCAGGGCAAAATAAAGCAAACCCAAGTAGCAGTATTTTAAGTGCAGTATTAATGCTTAAATTTATGGGGTGGGAAGAGGCCGCATTACTCATAGAAAATGCGTTAGAGCAAACATTTAAAAGCGGTGAAGTAACCTTTGATTTAGCGCAAGAGCACACAAATAACTCAAGTATTCATAACTCGACAACCTTAACTTGCACTGGTTTTGCAAAAAAGGTTATCGAGCACTTTTAATCACATCCATTATTAAGCTGCTGAGGCAGTTTTTACTCTGTGCATGCAAGGGCGGTTAGTTAACTGCGCTGCACGATGGTAAATCTCATGTGCTTGGGGTTCATCGCACTGCGTAGCACTAAGCGTATCCATTAACGCTACAACAATAATTGCAGGAACCTGACAGCAATATTCATCTAAAACGGCTTCCGTAGTTTGCGCATCAACATGGCAAAGCGGGTGGTTTTTAAGTTGGTATGCGTTTAATAATGTATCAACTTCTAATACATCATCTGGCTGATGCTTTGTTTTACGGCATTTACAACCAAACTCATCCACTAAAGTAGCTAATGCTTGGTAAGTTTCAGTGGTGTTAGCTTTAGTGCATAACTGCTCTTCAATGAACTGATGCAAGTTAGCATCGATGAATAATCCGTCTTGGCGTGTGAAAGAAGCTGTTGTCATAATAATTACTCTTAGTTTGTTGGCTTAACTTCACTCTAGCGCTAAGTGTATTATTAATGAAATTGTTGTTTTCAATAACTGACATTGATTTTATCAATAGTAAAATTTAATGGTTAATAGAACGCAGAAAACAACCTTAAATAATGCCAATTAATTTGGTGCAAAGTCGTCCAGTCGTGCACAAAAATGGAACAAAGGGAAGAGTTGAGGAATAAAGAAGGATTCTTAGTTGATTGTTTTTATTAGATTTTAATTTTTTAGTGAAGTTGGTACTAAGCTTGCTGATTATACGCTGTAGGTAGATTCCTATATCGACGATTTCCAAAAGCGCCACGGTATTTTCCCAAAGTTGAATACCATGGCGCTTTTTTTATTTTCGCGTGTATTTTATTTAGCCGTAGCAAGAACAATAACAGTAGTAATGTTAAATTTTAATAAAGTAGGGAATAGCCACTAAAATAGCGCCTACAATAAGCAACATACTTACACTGGTCATAAAGTACGGAAACACCAATAACGACAAACCAATACAAAGTGGCACTACGGCTTTTTTTCTTCGCCCGTAAGTAAGGTAGCCAATACCTATGCCGCCAAACAAAACACTCCACGCAATTATTGATGCACTATCCATTTATTCTCCATTTGCAGCTATTGTATAAAACCGAGTATATGTGAAACACATAACACAACATTTCAGCATTTAATTTATCTGTCCGCAATTGTTTTAGCAAATGCTAATAACTCACGTCTTAACCATTGGTGCGCAGGGGCATGGTGCAGCAGTGGGCTCCATATCATTTTTACTTCAATAGGGACTATTTGAAATGGTACAGGACTGATTACTAAATCAGTATGAGAAGTTAATAATTTAGCCTGCCTGCGCGGTAGGGTGGCAATAAGTTGCTCTGATTGGCAAAGTAGGCTTGCAACCATGTAGTGGCGAGTAAAAACACGTATTTTACGGGTTTGTTCGAGTTGCCAAAGCGCTTCGTCTACCCAGCCTAATTTTTGCTTTCCCGATTTATTAGTAACAGCAGCCTCTGGCCCCCAACCTGCACGGTTTACCCAAATATGTTCTTTTTGTAAGTAGTCGTCTAACCCTGAATGTTGTAAAAAAGTATTTTTAGGATGGGTTAAACAACAGTAGTTATCGCGCCATACACTGGCTTGATGAAACGAGCGAGGCAAACCGTTAAAGCGGTTTATGGCTAAATCTATAGTGCCTTTTTCCATGTCTTGTAGGTTTACGTCGCTTGGGCTTAATACATCAAAATTAATACCGGGATTTTTATTAAGCTGCGCAGTTATAAAAGGGGCTATTAAGGTCGACTCTATGTAGTCGTTTGCCATTATTCTAAACGTAACTTCAGCCGTTGCAGGGTTAAATTGCTCACTAGGCTGCGTAATAGCTTCGGCCATTTTTAATAGCGCCTCAACCTCAGGCTTTAATGCAAGTGCTTTAGCTGTTGGCGTCATTGAGCCTGCGGCACGCACAAGTAGCGGATCGTCAAATAAATCGCGCAAACGCTTTAATGCGTTACTCATAGCAGGTTGCGTAAGCGCGAGCTTGTGAGCCGCTTTTGACACACTTTTTTCATCTATTAACACATTTAAATAAACGAGAAGGTTAAGATCGACGTTTCTTATATTCATATGGGCGTGTTGGCCTTTCAGGGTTGAAATTTGTTCAATCTAGGGGCGATTTAATCGCGGCGCGAGGTTTGCCACCTAGTGGGCTAAGTAAAAATCGAGCAACAAAGAGTTAATCGTCCCTAGAAAGAACCCTATGGGCAGTGTGTATTTGGCCTTTATGCAGCGTTAAAGTACATTTATGGGGAGTAACCACACTACATGTACTTTGCCTTGCTTAAAAACCAAATACACGGCTGCAAAATTAACCTCGAAAGGTCAATACGCCCAATAAATTCTATTTATATGCTTTATTAATTATCTAAATTAAAGCCTGCTTGCTAAGGTGTAAACAATTAATAAAAAATAACCGCCATAACTGGCATCAATATAAGTGCTGTATTTATGCAAAATAGGCTAACAAATCAATCTAATAATGCGCTACAACACGTTGTAGCCAGTAAGCTTGCACGATCTATTTTTGCTGGATTTGAGGCGATGTTTTCGCAATTTTTAAATATTACATTGGGTGCACAAAGCCGTTTTGAACAACAAAAATACCATGATGTACAAAGCGCTATGCGTGAGCGTTTACAAGTGTATGAGCGCGAAGTAAAAAATGTGAGTGAAGCAGTGCTAGTTATTGCTTACGCTGAACTTACTTGCCCGCAAACGTGGCAGCTAGCTAAAAATATTTATGGCGATATGGTACAAAATCACGAAAATAAACCTATTGCGCATACCTTTTTTAACTCAACGTTTGGCGCAATTTGGGACGATAAAAAAATTCGTACTGTGCATTTGTTTGTATTAAAAGCAAAGTATCGTAGTGAGCCGCGCTCTTATGAAAGCTTAGTGAGCAGGATATCGCTACAAAACGGGTTTAATAACGCCGTTAAAACGCTTATTACTAATCAAGTGTTTAGATTGCCATTTAGTCAGTTAGCGAGCGATGTAGCCACGTTACAAAGTACATTAATGCAAGGCGCTAAGCAGCAATGCAAACAGGTGTACGAACTTATAAATTTAAACGACGGTTATATTGAATACGCCAACTCATTATTTTTTAGAAACAAAGCCTGTTATTTAATTGGGCGCTGCATTGCTAAAAATGGCGACAACATGCCTTTTGCTATCGCTATTTTAAATACCGATGAGGGACTAAAGCTTGATGCTGTAATGATGGGCGCCGATCAATTAAGTTTATTATTTGGTTTTGCGCGCACGTATTTTATGGTTGATACCGACCAGCCTGCTCGTTATGTAGATTACTTAAGCGTGTTAATGCCGCACAAACAACGCTTTGAATTATTTAACGCGATTGGTTTTATAAAGCACGCCAAAACTGAGTTTTATCGGCACAAAGTTGATACCACTAAAAATAGTCCAGCCAACTTTAAATATGTTACAGCGCCAGGTACTCCGGGCATGGTAATGCTGGTCTTTACTATTGAAGGGCTAGATTACGTATATAAAGTAATAAAAGACAAATTTAGCGCGCCAAAAACAGCTACTAAAGCACAGGTGAAAGAAAAATATAACTTTGTAAAACAAGCAGATAGGGTTGGTCGTTTGGTAGACACACACGAATTTAGATATTTAGCGTTTGATTTAAGTCGTTTTAGCGACGAACTGCTCGAGCAGATGAAAAACCAAATTGGTAGCAGTATGGTTATATCGGGCAAGGCACTTATTTTAAAGCACGTTTATGTTGAGCGTAAAATGACCCCGCTTAATTTGTATATTAACCAATGCGATAACAAAACCTTAGAAAGAGTGATGCATGATTACGGTAAAGCAATAAAGGAGCTTGCCGGCGCTAATATATTTCCGGGCGACATGCTAATGAAAAATTTTGGCGTAACGCGATGGGGACGAGTGGTATTTTACGACTTTGACGAAATTTGCCCACTGACCGATTGCAACTTTAGAGAGGTGCCACAAACCCAAAATGCACTTGAAGAGCTAAGTAGCCACTCGTATTTTGATATAGCCGAAAATGATATATTTCCGAGCCAATTTAAGGTGTTTTTTAGTGCTAACGAACTTGCGTTTAACTATTTTAATAACGAGCACAGTCATTTGTTTTTAGCGACATTTTGGGAAGGCTGCCAGCAACAAATATATAATGGCTATCTACCCGATGTTTATCCTTATAAACAAAGTTGGCGATTTTGAGGTTGTTTGAATCTGTGTTCATCCCCATCTATATGTAATTACAGTTTTTAAACTTGGAGCGACAATGAAATATATTTCTCATGAAGATGGCAATCTTGCATTTAGTGAAACCGAAAAACCGGTTTTAAAGAGCCATGAAGTACTCGTAAAAGTAGAAGCTATAGGTGTGAACCGTGCAGATAGCATGCAGCGTCAAGGAAAATACCCGGCTCCTGCGGGAGATAGCCCAATTTTAGGTTTAGAATGCGCTGGTGTAGTTAGTGATATTGGCGGTAAAGTTGATAGAGTTTGGCTTAATAAACGTGTTTTTACCTTGTGCTCAGGCGGCGCTTATAGTGAATATGTAGCCGTTGATGCAAAGCAGCTTATGGAATTACCCGATGATGTAACAATGGCTGAAGGCGCTGCAATAAGCGAAGTGTACCTAACAGCATTTGGCGCGTTATTTGAGCTTGGTAAATTGCAAAAAGGACAAACAGCACTTATTCATGCAGGTGCGAGTGGCGTAGGCGGTGCTGCAATTCAAATGGCTAAAAGCGCAGGTGCTACCGTTGTTGTTACTGCCGGTACGGATGATAAATGCCAACATGCAAAAGAACTCGGTGCCGATCATGCAATTAACTACAAAACTACCGACTTTGTAGAATACATGAAAGAACATGAGTTAACAGCAAATGCAATTGTAGATCCTGTTTCGGGTAGTTATTTAAATAAAAATGCCGCTATTGCAGCGATGGATTGCCAAATTGTTATGCTTGCATTTTTAGATGGACGTTTTGCAGAAGTGGATTTTGCCGCGCTTTTACGCAAACGTATTTCGTTTCATGCATCAACGCTTAGAAATCGTAGTATTGAGTTTAAACGCCAGGTGCGCGACGACTTTGTAGCGCGTTTTTACAATGATATTGCTACTAAAAAGTACGACTTTAACCTGTATAAAACACTACCATGGGGCGAAGCAAGCGAAGCTCACGCTATTTTAGAGCGTAATGAAAACGCAGGAAAAGTGGTTTTACTTGTAGAATAACCATGAGATGTAACACTGGGACGTGTATTGACGTTGTTAATGCATGGCTCAGCTAATATAATTTAGTAATATAAAATACGTACAAAACACACAAGGTTAAAAATGAACCCAATACTAGCAATACTTAAAGAGCACAATGTAAGCGATGAAAAAGTAAAAGCATTGTTTGAAGCGTTTACTCAAAACCCAATGATGGCAATGGCGCTTGTTCAAGAGCTTGGTATTCCGCCAGAGAAACTACAGCAACTTATGGCAGTCGTGATGACGCAACCGCATCTGATCAAAGAAGCGACTGACGAACTTGGTTTGGATTTTGAAAAAGTAAAAGAAGCAAAAGAAAAACTAAATCAACAATAATTTATAATCTAATTTTCAGATTGATCATATAGCAAGGTAAGCAACTACCTTGCTATACCCGCCGTAAACCTCACACTTTTTGTTACACTCTACATTGAACTGCTCTGTATTTAGTTAGTCATAATAATACTTAATTAACGCAGGGAAATAATATGAAACCGCTTTATAGGTTTTGGAAAAACAACCGCGCTCTTATCGTATTTATAGCACTGATGAGCGTATTTAGAAGCGCTGTAGCTGACTGGTACGAAGTGCCAACAGGCTCAATGAAGCCAACCATTCAAGAAGGCGACAGAATTTTAACGGATAAAATGGCTTACGATATCCGTCTACCATTTACGCATATAAAATTACTTAAACTAGCGGACCCACAAACCGGTGATATTATTGTTTTTGACTCACAAGCTGCCGATAACCGCTTAATTAAACGTGTAATAGGTGTACCAGGAGATACCGTTGCGCTAGAAAACAACGAGCTCATTATTAATGGTAAAAAGCTTAATTATGCAGATCAGCGAAGCAACATAGACTCGCTTGATAAAATTGAAAATTTAAACGGGCTAGAGCATTCGATAAGAGTGGCAAATATTCCTTCACGTTTATCGGGGTTTGATGCAATCACCATTCCGGATGATTATTATTTAGCAATGGGCGACAACCGCGATAATAGCGCTGACTCGCGTGTAATTGGTTTAATTCCGCGTGATGAGTTATTAGGAAAAGCAGAGCGCGTTATAGTGTCACTTGATTACGATAATTATTACCTACCAAGAAAAGAACGTGTATTGAAAAAGCTGAATTAATTAGTAATAGTTAATTTTGTATAGCGCCCAATCAAATTTATGAGCGTACATATAACTATTTTATAAATAAAGTGAACTGCCTATTTAGGCAGTTTACTTATATAGTTTTTTACAAGCTTGGTGAGATCACTACGCTCTTGTTTAGTGTTTAATACCTTACAAAAATCGCCACTGACTGCAGCGCCGCAAGCGCCTGCTTCAAACCATTGTGATAAATTATCTAAATTCACACCACCAACAGGCATTAATTGTGCTTCTGAAAATGGACCCGTTAATGCTTTAAAGTAACCAACGCCCATACTGCCGGCAGGAAATACTTTAATAATATCTGCGTTATATTCAATTGCATTTGCTACATCGGTAGGCGTTAGTGCGCCCATTAATACTGGCAAACCATGCTGGTGGGCAAGTTCGACAACTGATTTGTTGGTATTTGGCGTTACAATAAACTGTGCACCCGCATCAATTGCTTGCTGGGCAAGGGTGGTATTTATTATTGTGCCTGCACCAATAAGTGCGTTTTTATGAGCTGCACGCGCTTTTGCTATTTCTTGCTCAAAGCCAGGTGTGTTTGACGTGATCTCTAATGCGTTTATGCCCGCATTTACTAAACAATCAATTAATGGTGCTACATCGCTTTGTTGTTTTAAGCGCAGTATGGCGACTAACTTGTGTTGCTTTATTTGGCTACTTACTTTTGTTCTGTTGGCATCTAAAATCTGGGTCATAATTACAATTCACTTTATTTAATGCAAAGGCGTTTGTATAAACGGCTAGGCTTAATATACGACTAAACATTGCTTTTGCCCATAAAAAAACCGCTGATACATCAACGGTTTTTTATAGTATGAGTAATATTACATTACGCGCATACCAGGCTCTGAGCCGTCATCTGGGTTAAGAATATAAATTTCTTTTCCGCCAGGGCCTGCTGCTAATACCATGCCTTCAGACATGCCAAAGCGCATTTTACGAGGCTTAAGGTTAGCAACCATAACGGTTAGCTTGCCTTCAAGATCCTCTGGAGCGTAAGCAGATTTAATACCCGCAAACACTTGGCGAGTTTCGCCGCCTAAATCAAGTGTTAGCTTAAGTAGTTTATCTGCGCCTTCTACGTGTTCTGCTTTAGCAATTTTGGCTACGCGTAAATCTACTTTTGCAAAGTCATCAAACTCTATTTCGTCGCTAATTGGCTCTTTTGCAAGTGGGCTGTTAGGGTCAATAGTTACTGTTGGCGCTAAGCTTTCTTTAGATTCTTCAACCATTTTGTTCACTTTATCCATTTCAACACGTTGCATTAACGGCTTAAATTTATTGATAGGGTGGCTTACTAGTGCGTTTTGAACGCCGTCCCATGCAAGGTCGTCATTTAAAAACGCTTGTACGTTATCGGCCATTTCTGGAAGCACTGGTTTTAAATAAGTAATTAAAACGCGGAATAAGTTAAGACCAAGAGAGCACACTTCGTGTGCTTCTTGTTGCTTAGTGTCGTCTTTAATTAACACCCAAGGTGCTGCGCCATCAATAAATTGGTTTGCTTTGTCGGCAAGCGCCATTATTTCGCGAATTGCACGGCTGTAATCGCGGTTCTCATAGTGTGTTGTAATGCTAGGTGCAGCCGCTTGAAACTCTGCTAACAGCTCTGGTTGCATAATAGTGCTGCTTAGCTTGCCATCAAACTTTTTAGTAATAAAGCCAGCACAACGGCTCGCTATGTTTACTACTTTACCTACTAGGTCTGAATTTACTCGTTGTGCAAAGTCTTCTAGGTTTAAATCAAGGTCAACAATACCGCTGCTTAATTTTGCTGCGTAGTAGTAACGTAAGTACTCTGGGTTTAAGTTATCTAAATACGTACGCGCTTTAATAAACGTACCCTTTGATTTAGACATTTTTTCGCCATTTACAGTCACAAATCCGTGAGCGAATACGTTAGTTGGCTTTCTAAAATTAGCGCCTTCTAGCATTGCTGGCCAAAATAAGCTGTGGAAATAAATGATGTCTTTACCAATAAAGTGATAAAGCTCAGCGTCTGAACCTTCAGCCCAAAATTCATCAAAGTTGATGCCTGTTTTGTCACACAGGTTTTTAAAGCTCGCCATGTAACCAATAGGTGCATCTAACCAAACGTAGAAGTATTTGCCTGGTGCATTTGGAATTTCAAAACCAAAGTAAGGCGCATCACGGCTAATATCCCACTGCTGCAAGCCATCGGTAAACCATTCGTCTAGCTTGTTAGCCATTTCTTGTTGAATAGTGCCCGAGTGTAACCACTCTTTTAGCATGCCTTCAAATGCTGGCAGGTCAAAAAAGTAATGTTCAGAATCTTTAAGTACAGGCTCTGCACCTGACATTACAGAACGCGGATTAATGAGTTCGGTAGGGCTGTATGTAGCACCACACGAATCACAACTGTCGCCGTTTTGGTTTTCAGACTTACACGTTGGGCAAGTACCTGTTACAAAACGATCGGGTAAGAAAATACCTTTTTCAGGGTCGAATAATTGCGAAATAGTGTGCTTTTTAATATGACCGGCATCGTTTAGGCGGTTATAAATAAGTTCGCTTAATTCTTTGTTTTCTTGGCTGTGCGTGCTGTGGTAGTTATCAAATTTGATATTAAAGTCAGCGAAGTCGCGTTGGCGCTCTATGCTCACTTGTTTTACCATTTCTTCAGGCGTGATCCCTTGCTTTTGCGCATTAAGCATAATTGGTGTGCCGTGGGCATCGTCTGCGCAAACATAATAAGCTTCGTGGCCCTGTAGTTTTTGAAAACGTGACCAAATATCAGTTTGAATATATTCCAATAAATGACCTAAGTGAGTAGGGCCATTTGCATAAGGTAATGCGCTGGTAATCAGGATCTTTCGCTGCGTCATAATCATTCCGAATTGAGGATAAAACGCCGTTTTTATTATACAAACGGCAATTATCATTAATTTATCTACAAGCTATTTGCTTAGAGTGCACACAGCTTATGGATTTTTATTAATTGACTGGTGTTAATGCCCTGAATGTTACATAATTCCGTGGCACTTTTCATCAAAGAAACGCTATTTAATTGCTATGTTTGGACTGTCGAAACTATTCTCTTCTAAATCGGTGCAAAAACAACCGATTATTACTGCCTTAGCGGCATACCGTAGTGCGGCTTTTGCCGTGGGTATTGACGAAAGCTTCATTGATACTATTACTCAAAATGACGATAAATCACTACACATTAAATTAACCTTACCATTTGCTGGGCAATCAGAAATGCCTTTAGTTGAGCAACACGTAAGTGAAAGCTTAAATGTGGCTGTAACAATTAGCGCCAAGGTTATCATTAAAGAGGCGGCTAAATTTAAAGCGATTAAACATATTGTACTTATTGCCTCAGGCAAAGGAGGAGTAGGTAAGTCGACTACTGCCGTTAACTTGGCGGGCGCCCTTAAAAATGAAGGCGTAAAGGTCGGTATTTTAGATGCTGATATTTATGGGCCGTCGATTCCAATGCTTTTGGGCTTGGTGGGCGCAGAGCCCGTCACTAAAGATAACAAACAGCTACAGCCTTTTGATGCAAACGGCATTAAAGCGCAGTCAATTGGCTTTTTAGTCCCAAGCGATGACGCCACCGTATGGCGCGGACCAATGGCTTCAGGCGCGCTGAGCCAGTTACTTAACGAAACCGATTGGGGCGAGCTTGATTATTTAATTGTAGATATGCCACCGGGCACTGGTGATATTCAACTTACAATGAGTCAAAAAGTACCAGCGAGCGGCACTGTTATTGTCACTACGCCGCAAGACTTAGCCCTTGCCGATGCGCAAAAAGGCATTGCCATGTTTAATAAAGTAAACGTGCCAGTGCTTGGTTTAATTGAAAACATGAGCCACTTCATTTGCAGCCATTGTGGTGAAGCTAATCATGTATTTGGTAAAGACGGCGCACAAAAATTGGCGCACAAGCATGGCGTGCCCGTACTTAGCCATATTCCTCTTGCTATAGATATTCGAGAATACTCTGAGC
Source organism: Pseudoalteromonas sp. SWN166 (assembly GCF_015864485.1). NCBI lineage: Bacteria > Pseudomonadati > Pseudomonadota > Gammaproteobacteria > Alteromonadales > Pseudoalteromonadaceae > Pseudoalteromonas > Pseudoalteromonas sp. SWN166. The sequence continues at coordinate 23,367 of NZ_JADYXB010000009.1, read as the reverse complement.
AGGGCAAACTTATTGCCAATGATAACGACGCCGCAATAAGCAAAACATACAGCGCAGCAGCGAGGCTTATAGCCAGCACGCTCTATTATCAACAGCATCACAATCCGATTGAAATTGTGATTACAGAAGATTAATAAATAATGAGACTTTCAGACACACATATTAATGAATACTTAAACGATGGCCGCATTGTTATTGAGCCTGCACCTACAAGCGATATGATTTCAGGTGTTACTGCCGATTTACGCTTAGGTAATAAATTTAGAACCTTTAATGCGCACAACGCGGCATACGTCGATTTGAGTGGTCCAAAAGTTCAGCTAAATAAAGCCATGGAATCAATCATGAGTGAAGAAATAGTGCTTGATGAAGGTGAAGCATTCTTTTTACACCCAGGTGAACTTGCTCTAGCTATTACACACGAAAAAGTAACTCTGCCAGCAGACATAGTAGGTTGGTTAGATGGACGCTCATCGCTAGCACGTTTAGGTTTAATGGTGCATGTAACTGCGCACCGAATAGATCCAGGATGGAGCGGTAATATTGTGTTAGAGTTTTACAACTCAGGTAAATTACCACTGGCGCTTCGCCCACTGATGAAAATTGGTGCAATGAGCTTTGAAATGTTATCGGGCCCGTGTGAAAACCCATACAATATTCGTAAAGATGCTAAATATAAAGATCAAAACAGTGCAGTTGCAAGTCGTATTAGTGACGATAAGTAATCACCAAATATAGACATTACTCATCTATTTTATGAAGCGCGTAACCCAGTAGTTCAAAGTACTGGTTAAGCGCTTCATTTGCTTTATTAAGCGGATACAACAAGTTTACTAAGTATAAAAGTGAAAGCTTTGTACCTTTAATTCAATAATTAGAATAATAGCCATTTATTTTAATAGTGAAGTGAGAACACAACGGTAATTAATGGCTCTTCTCTTTGGTATTATCTATTTAAACAAACCTTTCTTTAAACGCTGTAGGGCTTAACCCTATTGTTTTAATAAATACTTTGCGAAAACTGTTTACATCATCATAGCCAATATTTAGAGCTACTCGCTCAAAACTGTGAGTGGTCGATTCTAATAGCTCACATGCCTTTTGCACTCTTATTTTTTGAATATACTGTATCGGCTTTAATGTTGTAGCATGGGTAAATTTTCTAAGAAATGTTCGTTCGCTCATACAGGCCAAAGCAGCTAACATGGAGACATTCAGTTTTTTATTATAATTTGCTTGAATGAAGTGCTGAACTTGTAGTATTTGTTTATTCCCGTGATTAAGTTTTGGCGAAAAGCTGCCATAATAGCGTTGTTCTCTTTTACCCGTATCAACGATAAGAAACTTTCCAAGTGTACGCATAACGTGTGGTTTTGTGAATTGAGCCACGATTTCTAGCCCTAGATCAATCCATGACATCAGCCCACCTGCGCTAATAATATCACCGTCATTAATTAGTAAACTTTCAATCTCAAGAGATACTTTAGGGAATGCCTCATGAAATTCATCAGCTAATTGCCAATGTGTTGTAGCAACACGATTATTTAATAAGCCTGTTTTGGCAAGTATAAATGCACCAGCGCAAGCAGAGCATAATATAGTCCCTTTTTGATGAGCCTCGTTGAGGTATTGCAACAACTTGGGTTGAGGCGTGAAGAAATAATCACCATCTAAGTTTGGTGGAAGAATAATAATATCATTTTGGCTCATCCCATCTAAATCTATATCGGGCTGAATGACCTTTACAGAGAACTGAACTTCAAGCTGGCTTTCTATAACTATCCTGTTTGCCAAAAAAAATAACTCTTTAAAGCCTTGTACTGCACTTTGTAGGGCGTTGGGGTAGTCGATAATTGTGATCTGAACATGCTTTGTCATTTTTAAACTGATTTATGGCTATTTCGCCATCGGTGTAATGAGTTGATGTTTTGCATAATAGTCTCAACAGATAACCTAAACAACATAAGAGAGATTATTATGTCTAACATAGCATTACTACTTATTGATTTACAAAACGATTATTACTCTACATTCGAAGGAGCTAAATGGCCTCTGTCTGGAACTGAAAAAGCCTCAGAAAATGCAGCAATACTACTAGCTCAATTTCGTGATAATGGTATGCCTGTAGTTCATGTTCGTCATGAGTTTCCTTCTGACGAGGCTCCGTTCTTTGTGCCTAACTCTGATGGTGCGAAAATCCATCCTACGGTTACTCCAATTGAAGGTGAGCCGGTCGTTTTAAAGCATCAAATAAATAGTTTTCGCGATACAGATTTACAAAGAGTACTAGAAGAGCTCAACGTTGAAAGGTTGATTATTGTTGGTGCTATGAGCCATATGTGTATTGATGCTGTCACTCGTGCTGCAGTAGATTTTGGCTATGAATGTCATGTAGCACATGATGCTTGTGCTACATTAGATCTTGAATTTAATGGGGTGGTAGTATCTGCACATAATGTTCATCATGCATTTATGGCTGCATTGAGCTTTGGTTATTGTAATGTTCAGAGCACAGACAAATTACTAGATTTAGTTCGCTAACCATTAGTACAGGTAATGGTTTAGCTAAGCATCACTTTAAGAGCTGATTTAATCCATTTTATGAAGCGCATAACCCAGTAGTTCAAAGTACTGGTTAAGCGCTTCATTTGCTTTATTAATATGCCCAATATTTGGGTATATTAAATTACTACTTTGTAAGCCCCCCACTAAAAAGCTATTTTTTATATTTGAATGCTGCTCAATACAGGCTTCAAAACACCGTGCTGCAAGCTCTTCTGGCATGCTCATATAATTCATATTGTGGGCTTTATCGTGTTCTATACACGTTTGTACAAAGTTATTTGCATCAACGCCGTGCTCATCTAAAAATACATGTTTATAAAAACTGTTCAAAGCATTATTAAGTGGATGCGATAAATTAGGCGTGTTTGAAAGCCATAATTTTGAGGCAAAACCAAATCGTGGTTTTGCTGCAAATAAATGCTCGCTTATATGATGGTCAAACGCATGAAACCATTCGTGAGCAAGTGCACCACCGCCTGCATTTTTTGCAAGGGCAAGCGTTTGAGAAGCTGCATTATAATGCGCTTGTACACCTTTTTGACCGCCATGCCCAAATGCAAAATTAAGTTTGCCGCGCAGGCCAATCGCTTTAGGCGGTAAATGCAGTATTTGTGCAAGGTCGGCCAGTGCATCGTAAATTAAATTAGCGCTAATGTAGCGCTCTTCTTTAGTTACCCATTTACCGACGACCATTGATCTAAAGCCAAAGGTATCTCTTATATCGCTAAAGTCGACTTGGTCGTCAAAGCGATAGTCGGGGCCTTGGCGAGTAAAGCCACGTTTTAGCCTGTTAGGGTAGTTACGCATTGCAAGTTTCATATAGTAACGAATTTAATCTAAGTAACGTGCTTTTACGTGCTCGGGCATGTGTTGGGTTTGTTTTTGTATTAATTCATCAAGCACATTATAAAGTGGTGCAGGATTTAACTGCTCTATTAAAAACAAACTATGCGCTACGGCTTCAAGTGTGGATAGGCTGTCGGCCCTAGGGGCTTTACGAATAGCATAACGATTTTTAGGTAACTGTTTAAAACTGACCGTTTTGAATTGATTTAGCAATGTGGTGAGCTGCAAAATTTTGTAGGCTTTTTTCCATGTACCATCAACCACGATTAAATGGGTGATGTTTTTTATATTAGATTGCTCAGCGCTATCGTCTAAATTTACAGCGTGTTCGTTAGGGTAGAGCAAAACAGTTGAGCTTACTGGCAGTGATTTAAGAATAGAAAAGTCGTCATTATTTTCGCCTTTGACTATTTGGCAATCAGTTAGACACAAATTGAGTAGTTTAGCGGTATTTTTTGCTATTTTTTCTTCGCTTGGGTGCTGTAGAATAATAACCTTAACTTTGTTGTTTATATTTGTAATTGCGCTGCAAATACAGGTGTTAAGTGCAAAGTTACAATGATTACAAAGTGTGCGTGCCATTTAATAAACTTTTTGTTGCCAGTATGATCCTCACAATTATACATTTATAAGGTAATTAAGTTGGTTTTTTTTACGCATCAATATAAAGTAGTACTATTAAACTGTAATTTACATGGATTGTTTTAAGGGCTTAAAATATGACAGAAATAAATATTGATACATCAGCATTAGAGAGTATGGAATCGTTATTGGGTGAGCAGTTTGCTGATACACTTGATTTTTGCTGCTCGGAGTTTGAGCGTTTAGGCTCTGAAGTTTTAGCAACCATTGGAAAAGACAGAGAAGCGGCGATTCGTCACTCTCACAGCTTAAAATCTAACGCGGCGCAGTTTGGGGCTTCAAGCCTTGCTGAAGTGTCTCGCGTTATTGAACAAAATTTAAACCTAGATAACTTAGCTGAAGCCATCGACGCATCTAATAGTTTAATGGCTCAAGTAACAGGCTCTCAAGCTAAGCTAAATGAATGGTTAGCATCTCGTTAATTATTGAAACTGAAACGTGAATTTATTTCAGTATTAAGCGCTTAAATACACTGGCATTTTATGCCTTTACTAGGTTAGTCTAAAGATTCACTAGTCGAGGTAAAAATGTCTGATATTAAAAAGAGTCACAAATTAGAAGGTGTATGTTATGACATTCGTGGGCCGGTTTTAGCACAAGCTAAAAAAATGGAAGACGAAGGTCAAAAAGTATTAAAATTGAATATAGGTAATCCGGCTGCTTTTGGTTTTGATATGCCAGAAGATATGCACCGAGATATTATCCGCAACTTATATTCAGCCCAAGGTTACTGTGACTCTAAAGGCCTCTATTCAGCCCGCGTGGCTATTTATCAGCACTACCAACAACGTGGATTACATAATTTAGATGTAGATAACATTTATATTGGTAATGGCGTAAGCGAACTTATTCAGATGATCACCCAAGCGCTATTAAATAATGGTGACGAAGTGCTTATTCCTGCTCCAGATTATCCACTTTGGACTGCTTCGGTCACGTTATCGGGTGGTAATCCGGTACATTATTTATGTGATGAAGAGCAAGATTGGTTTCCGGACATTGCCGATATAAAAAGTAAAATCACGTCTAAAACTAAAGCTCTGGTATTAATTAATCCTAATAATCCTACTGGTGCGGTTTACAGTGATGATTTGTTAATGCAATTAATTGATATAGCGCGTGAACATAAACTGCTGTTATTGAGCGATGAAATTTACGAAAAGATTTTATACGATGGTATAACGCATACTTCAATCGGCTCACTTTGCGACGATGTGCCTATTATTACTTTTAATGGTTTAGCTAAAACCTACCGTGCAGCGGGGCTGAGAATGGGGTGGATGGTTCTAAGTGGTCGTACCTCGGTAATGGATGATTTACGCAAAGGCCTAGAAATACTTTCATCTATGCGTTTGTGCGCAAATGTACCTGCACAGTATGCGATTCAACAGGCTTTGGGCGGCGTGCAATCAATTGATAGTCTAATAAACCCGGGTGGGCGCTTATATGAGCAGCGTGATATTGCATGGCGTGGATTAAATGATATTGAAGGCATTAGTTGTAAAAAACCTAAAGGCGCGCTCTATGCATTTGCCAAAGTAGATATAGCACTTTTTAACGTCAAAGATGATGAAAAGATGATGTACGATTTACTAAAAGCCGAAAAAATATTACTTGTGCATGGCAGGGCGTTTAATTGGCCAGAGCCTGATCACTTTAGATTAGTATTTTTACCAAGCAAAGATGATTTATCCGATGCGATGTTAAAAATGAAACGCTTTTTTAAAGATTACCGACAAGTATAATTACTTAAATGCATAAAAAAACGAGCCAAATTTGGCTCGTTTTTACTTTAGTCATGAATATACTAGATATATTGGCTAGTACGCTTTATCTACACGCACTGTATTGTCGTTCAAGTACACTAACCTTACGTTATCGCCTTTGCTAAAACGCATAGATTGGTCCTGATCTTGAACAACCATAAACTGGTCGCCATTTTCAACTTGTATTAGTAGTTCAACAAAGTGATTTTGCTGATAATGACTTTGCTGTTGCCTGTTGTGTGCAACACTGCCGCCGATTACCGAGCCTAACATTGTTGCTACAGTACGGCCGCTACCTCCACCAAATTGGTTGCCTACTACGCCACCGAGTAATGCACCGCCAAAGGTTTTCCAACCGTTGTTTTTATCTTGAATGATTTCTTGCTCGGTAATATTGCGTACCGACTTCACGTCACCAAATAAAACTTGCTGCACAGGGACTGCTTTATTGCGCTCGTATTTAGCAAACGTAGGTGCACTAATTGTAAGTAAAGCGCACATTATTACAGTAATTGCTTTCATAACTTGCTCCTTTTATACCAACCTGCATAAATCTTTGATCAATTTAATTCGTTAAATAGACCTCATATATAAGCAGATTGGTATTAGCTACCAGCCAAAGGTTGATTTTTCTTTCGTTTTACGAATTTCAGTTTCGTCTGCCCACTCAACTAGGCCGCTTTCCATATCCATTAAACGCATTGTAAATTTGTAGTATACGTCTGATTTATCGGCATTTGATTTAACTATGCTCGATAAATTTCCATATAACATATATTGCGCGCCAATTTGTTTACCAAATGCAACGGCTGTTGCAGGGTTAACAAGGGCATCTTCGTTTTGAAACGTTAATTGTTCACGTACTGATTCAACACGGGTCATATCTACAAAGCGAAATTTACCGCTGCGCAGCATTTGTGTTGAGATTGAATCGGTGATTGACTCTGTATCAATGTGCTCGCTGGTTTTATTTTTAATACGCTCAACAAATACTACAGGGCGTTTATTAGCGGTCATTGTGCCAACCACAGGTGAGCTTAGTAATGAGTCGGTCATTTGGCTCGCTACTTTTTGTAAGTCGGTAGAACCAAAGTTAATATCTGTTGTTTCTACTGCTTGTGCATCGCCATAACTTACTACGGCTTTATTAGCACAGCCGCTGAGTACTAAAGCGCTTAAGCCAACTAAAGCGTAAGTTGATGCTGTTTTAAGTTTTTTACTGATGATCATAATTGTTTCCTTTAATCTTTAAATTCTTGTGATTCGGTAGACACTTCTCTTACTGCTAAAGAAAAGGTAACTGCATCAGAGCTAGGTGCTAAGCCCGGTAGTTGTGTTTTTGCAAAACCAAATAAGGTAAGAGCTTGCCAAGGCGAGTGGTTGCCTTTAATCACAAAGCCGTCTTTATCAAACCAATTAAATTGATACTGTAAATACTGTGACTTTTTATACTGGCTCGAAAGTGTCACTACCACGTCGGTTAACTGGTTAGTTTGACGTGTTTTAACATCAGTAATGGCCAGCTTTTTACCGAGTTCTGGGTTATCTACACGTAATTGCTCATTGAACTGATTTTTATTTTGTTCAACAGAAATACCCGATGTAACCGGTTTGCTGGAACATGCACTGAGCATTAAGACTGCTAATAATGGCGCTATGTATTTCATGATGGCTCCTAAAGTTGAACTACGTGGTAATTAAAGTAGTTATTAATAGAGGTTAAGTAAATTAACGTTAACCCTTGCTTACTAATGGTGAAATTTATAGGTGCTTGTGTGCCTATATTAAGGGAATGCTCACCTGTATTTAGGCTTTGCCTTGCAACGCTTATTTGATTTGGAAGTGTAAGCCAGCTACGTGTATCGGCTTGCTCAGACGCCAAATTATAAATGTTAGCGAGTATGTTACCTACATCACCTGCGCTGCGTGCAAGCTCTGCACGCACCTTCTCTTTTGCAACAAGCCTAAGTACTTGGCGAGCGACTTTTGCAGGTATTTGATCTTCTAACGTTTTAGCTGCAAGTGCTTCAAGATGTACCAGTGGGCTAAGTTCTAAACTTTGTGCATCTATATTTATGTTGTTAAGACGACGCACATAGGCGTTATCTTTGTACACTGGCATTGCTAAGCTGTAAAAGCGTGCATCGCCACCTGATGAATAAATTGGTAAACGTAGCTTAAATTCATCTTGTTTTGGTACTAAGCCTTGTTCAAATAAAACAATTACTTCGCCTTGTGTTGCAGAAATAGTAGGTGCATCACTAAAACGCTTTTTAAATTCACTTAGGTCTTGATCAAACCCTTGTTTTTTAGCAAGGCGCATTACGTCTTGCTGTAAATAAACATTGTTAGGTTGTATAGCCAGTGCTTTTTTGTAATCAATGTACGCGTCGTCGTATTGTTTAGCACTTTGGTAAAGCAAAGCAGATAAGTAAAATGTGTAGGCATTTTGAAAGCCATTTTTTACATCTCTGGTCACATTACCCATGCTAGGGTAGTGCTGCTGCGCTTCTTTAACTGTTGAGTCGACTTCTGCTTCATTTTCGCTAAGTGCATCAACTTGTACTTTATTAGCACGACGAATTTCGACTAAAGCACCTTCTACATCATTTTTATATACATAGTTAAGTGCTTTATAACTGTGTAGCATGCTCATTTCGTAAGCTGGTGGTACATAGGTTATTGCTGAGTCGTTAGTAAATAATGCATTACTTTGTTCAAGCCCTGCACTTACTTGTATTTTGGCACCTTCGCGTTTTTTTTGCATTTGGGTATACACGTTTTCAAACTTACTTTGTGCACCCTCTGGTGTGTTGGCTAAGTCGTTTAAGCGAGCTTGCTCAAGTTGATTGAGTAAGTAGCTACTGTGCATGGCGCTATTATTAGCAATAAGAGATTGGGCTTCTTCGATATTATTTTTTTCGACCGCATTTCTTATTGGTGTCATTTGCGTGGCATAGTCATTAAATAGGTCATTAAAGCCCATTGTGCTACACCCACTTAAAATCCAACAAAAGCTTAAAATTATACTTAGGCGCACTGCGCACTCCTCTTAATTTACCTGTATACATTAACATATTATTTTTAGCTAAATGTGTGAAATATTGTAAAAAATCGTAGAGTAATACTGACTGTTAGCATTCAAATATAAGATGATATTAGGGCGTGTTGATCTTTGGTGGTTGATTTTGCAGCAGCATGTTTGGTATTTAAGTAAGGCAGAGCCTATGAAGTGTGGTTATTCCCCATAAATAGGCGATAACGCAGCATAAATGCCAAACAGGCGCTGCCCAAAGGGTTCTTTCTAGGGGCGATTAACTCTTTGTTGCTCGGTTTTGACTTAGCCCACTAGGTTACAAACCTCGCGCCGCGATTAAATCTCCCCTAGATTGAACAAATTTCAATCCACAAAGGTCCACACGCCCTAGTCAACAAAGTGTGAATTTTTCTTGTTGAGTAACAATAGTGAAATGCTTAAGCTACTTTATTGGTCTTATTAAATACAATGATCCCTAAAGCGTAGATGATCTAATTTATTAAACTAAATACTCTCTTTGCACAGTTATACCAATCCTGTTTAAATGTGCTGCTCAGTAAGCGGTTTTATAGATGCTTATGATAATGTTTTGAGCTTAGTAGGTTAATTAATTAATTGAAATAACGCTGTAATTCGCTTTTATTGCTAAGGAATTTTTTTTGAAAGCTACGTTGTACACATTAATTGCTTTAATTGCGTTTGCCGCAAATTCTCTTTTTTGCAGAATGGCCTTAGCCGAGGGCTATATAGATGCTTGGAACTTTACTGTAATCCGTTTACTTAGTGGTGCGGCGTGTTTAGGTATTATAATGGCTATTTATACTCATAATTTAAAACGAAAAGGCACATTTAATACCGCTATTTTAAGTGACAAAGGAAGCTGGCGAAGCAGTATTAGCCTTTTAGTTTATGCGCTTTGTTTTTCGATTGCCTATGTAGAGCTAGATACAGGCACTGGCGCACTTATTTTATTCTCCGCTGTGCAACTCACTATGATTGGTTGGGGTATCTATAAAAAAGAGCAGTTGAGTGTGCTTCAGTGGTGCGCGTTTATAGTGGCATTAGGTGGATTTGTATATTTAATGCTGCCTTCTGCTGCGGTGCCTTCTTTATTAGGTGCATCGCTTATGGCACTCAGTGGTGTTGCATGGGGTATTTACAGTATTCGCGGTAAAGTGTGTGTATCGCCACTGCGTACTACTGGATTTAACTTTATTAGAAGCTTAGTGGCTATTCCTGTTTTATTACTTGTAGGTATGAGTTATTTAAAAAATATGAGTATTGAAGGGGTGTTACTTGCATGTGCCTCGGGTGCGATAGCTTCTGGAATTGGTTACAGTGTTTGGTATGTGGCTATGCCACTGCTTAAAAGTACACAAGCTGCTGTTGTGCAGCTTTGTGTACCTGTACTTGCAGCCATTGCTGGTGTCTTGTTTTTATCAGAGCAGGTAACAATGGAGTTTGTAATAGCAAGCTCGTTAATATTAGGCGCGGTGCTGGTATTTATCTTAAATAAAAAGAAGGCTTAATATTATTTAAGTTAATCTTCTTTTTAAGGGGGACTCACGTTTGTTACAAAGCGTGTATAAATAGCGGGTAAGTTATCAAGTATTGCCTGCTTGCCCTGTAGTTTACTATTTTTTATGCATTCAAAAAGTACTTGCTCGCTAAGCGTATTCACTAACAATTGTGATTGCTTAATATGGCTTATATGCCAAAGCTCGGGTGCTACGCCGCCTAAATCATGCTGGTAAGGACGATAAAAACCAAATTTAGCTAGGTGTGTATCAAGCCAATTACTTAAAGGCGCAAACGGACCACCTTGCTGGTACTCATCAGGTGTTAGCTGTAGTTTATAGTCATCACTCACTGCTGCTTTATCAAACACATCTAAATCGGTCCCTAAGTGATGCCTACTTGCCCCTGGTAATGCAGAGTAGAGCATGATCGCTATACACTTATCACTATCGCTTAGCTTAGTTAAATCGACAATCTCTTGCTGTTTATTAAAAACAGGGCGAATACCTAAAAACTTATTATCCCAAATAATTGATTGACGATTAAAATCACGAAAACTTGAGGCAATAGTAAGCTCAAATCCTGCTTTTTTGGCTGCACTTTGTAGTGCTAAAAAGTCGCTGATAATAGCGCTGTGCAAGCGATGATTTTGTATATCAGCTAAATGTGTATCACTTTGGCCAGTAATACACATTATTGGTGTTGGTTGAGTGACATCCATTATGTTAAAAGTTGCTCTAATATTTGCTCGTAAATGTCGGTAAGGGTTATTAAATCATCGGTACTTACGCATTCATCTACTTTATGAATAGTGGCGTTACGCGGGCCAAGTTCAATTACTTTAGCGCCTGTTTGTGCAATAAAGCGACCATCTGATGTACCGCCAGTGGTTTCTAGGTTGGTGGTTAAACCGGTTACTGATTTAATTGCTTTAACTGTGGCATCAACAAGCGGGCCATGCTCGGTAATAAAAGGCAAGCCATTTACTATCCAGCTTAATTCATAATTTAAGTCATGCTTTTGTAGAATGTCATTTACACGTTGCTGTAATTGCTCATGCGTTACTTGCGTGCTAAATCTAAAGTTAAACTGTACTTCAAGCTCACCCGGAATAACATTACCCGCACCCGTACCACCATTAATATTTGAAATTTGAAAGCTGGTGGCGGGGAAGTATTCGTTGCCGTTATCCCATACCGTTTGGCTAAGCTCAGTAAGTGCTGGCGTCGCTAAGTGAATTGGGTTTTGTGCTAAATGCGGGTAGGCCACATGACCTTGTATACCTTTAACGGTTAAAAAAGCGGTAAGTGAACCTCTGCGACCATTTTTAACCACATCACCGAGTACATCGCGTGATGATGGCTCGCCTACAAGGCACATATCAATTTTTTCACCGCGTGCTTCTAATGTATCAATTACGCGAGTAGTCCCGTTTACAAACGGGCCTTCTTCGTCAGAAGTAATTAAAAAAGAAATCGAACCTTTATGATCAGGATTCTTAGTAACAAAGCGCTCGGTTGCTACAAGCATTGCAGCTAATGAGCCTTTCATATCGGCAGCGCCACGCCCATGCAATAGGCCATCTTTTATTAATCCTGAAAACGGCGGATGTTGCCAATTTTTTTCAGGACCTGTGGGCACAACATCAGTATGGCCAGCAAAACAAAAATGTGGTGATTGAGTGCCTTTTCGAGCCCATGTATTTAGTGTGTCGGTAAAAAATAATGACTCTATATTAAAGCCAACCACAGCAAGGCGATCGTTCATCATTTGTTGGCAGCCAGCATCTTCGGGTGTTACCGATTCACGTTGGATTAGCGCTTGGGCGAGTTTAATTACGTCACTAGTCATTATTTAAAAATCTCGTCATATTGCGCTGCTTTAAAACCTAAATGATAACTGCCATTACTTACAAGTACTGGGCGTTTGATCATGGCAGGTTGCTCAACTAACAATGGGATAGCACTTTCTTTAGTTAGGCTCTGTTTTTGCTCATCGGATAATGCGCGATAAGTTGTGCCTCTTTTATTAACGAGTTGCTCCCAATCAAGCTTATCTGCAAAATCATTCACCATTTGCTCGTTTACGCCATCTTTGCGGTAATCATGAAACGTAAATTCGATATTGTTGTCGGCTAAGTATTTTTTTGCTTTTTTTATCGTATCGCAATTACTAATACCGTATAAAGTGATCATAAATTTAGTTCTTCTTAATAATAGTTAATAGGGTGTCTACACCCGCGTTTACATGCGAATGTGAGTAATGAAATGTGCCAAGATTATGGCCATTAAGTAAAATTAAACTTGCTAGCATAGGTGTATCTAATTCGCGTAAATCAAAATAAGCAAGGCGCTGACCTTTACTTATTTCACTGCCATTTAGTTGTGCTATGTGTGTGTGCGTAATTGATTGCGAATCAGGAATTGTTAAGTTTATTAAGACTTTTAAGCCATTTTTAGCTTGTAAAATAAACTCAGCACCTGCGTTTTTTACTTGTAATAATGTACCGTCAAAGGGCGCTAAAATTTTGTGACTACTGAGCGTCACCGTAATACCGGGTCCAAGAATACCAAATCTAAAAATAGGTTCGGGGTGTTCTTTCAGCGACATTACTTTACCTGTAAATGGACTTGTAATAAGAATGGCATTACGAGGTGTTTTATTGAGTGCTAAATACTCTATTGTTTGTGCTTTCATAAGCTATTCGGCCACCACGTTGTAACCCTCTTTTTTTAATGCAGTAAGCGCTTGTGACGCCGTTTGTTTTTTTACTAAAATATAATCGGTATCGTAGGTTGAGATTGAAAAAATAGAAATTTTAGCACGCGCTAATACCCCCGATATATTGGCCATTATTCCCGTTAACGAAAAGCCAAGTGGGCCTACTACTTCAAGTGCTTGCCAATCAGACTCGGTATCTAGGGAGTGTATTTCAAAGCTACTAGGGCAAACAATGGATAGTTCATCATGAGTTTTAGATATAAAAAATAAAGGAAGCTTTAGGAGTGCCGCAGGTATATCGGCGTCTACATCTAAACTGTGTATAGATAAAACTGTGCTGTGTAATAGTAATGTTTGTTTTGACATTAAACGCCTGCGATACAGCATTATTAATAGCTTTATAGTATAGATTATTGGCTTTAAATTAAAGGTGTAACAGCGACTAAAGTAAGCGTTAGTAAATCGATTTTAATGGAGATTAAAAACTTACCCACAATTTCTGTGGATAAGTATGGGGGTTGCAGGGTATAAATAGCCTAACTAGTTAATTATTAAATAAATAATAGCTAGGCTATAAAAAACACATGTTAAGCTTAATGCATAATTAGTGCTTCTGCTTGAGCTGCTTGAATGGCAGTTAAGGCAATTGTATACACAATATCATCCACTAATGCTCCCCGACTCAAATCGTTTACAGGTTTACGCATACCTTGCAGCATAGGCCCAATACTTATTAAGTCAGCACTTCTTTGTACTGCTTTATAGGTGGTATTACCCGTATTTAAATCAGGAAATATAAATACAGTGGCTTTACCTGCAACAGGGCTATTAGGTGCTTTTTTAAGTGCGACATTTTCCATAATAGCGGCATCGTATTGTAGTGGACCGTCAATAATTAAGTCTGGACGTTTTTGCTGCGCAATTTTCGTTGCTTCGCGTACTTTTTCAACATCGGCACCTGTACCCGAAGTACCTGTGCTGTAGCTGATCATTGCTACTCGTGGCTCTATGCCAAATGCGGCAGCAGAATCGGCAGATTGAATGGCTATATCTGCAAGTTGTTCAGCATTAGGGTCTGGATTAATAGCGCAGTCACCATAAACTAATACTTGATCTGGAAGTAGCATAAAAAATACGGATGATACTAACGATGAACCCGGTGCAGTTTTAATGAGCTGAAGTGCAGGGCGAATCGTATTGGCGGTGGTGTTTACTGCGCCCGACACCAAACCATCTACTTTACCTTGTTCAAGCATCATTGTGCCAAGCACCACGTTATCTTGTAGTTGCTCTTGTGCTACTACAGCAGTTAGGCCTTTGCTTTTACGAATTTCGACCATAGGTGCAATATAATCATTTATAATACTTTTTGGCTCGATAATACTTACATGTTCGTTTAGCTCAATACCTTGTTGCTCGGCAATACGCATTATTTCTTCGCGATCGCCCAGTAGTATAGTTTTAGCAATTCCGCGTTGTCCGCAAATAGCCGCTGCTTTTATAGTGCGAGGTTCATTTCCCTCTGGCAATACCACGGTTTTACCTGCTTTACGCGCTTTATTAGTCAGTAAGTAACGAAATGCGGGTGGTGATAGTTTACGTGTTTTGCCCACACTTTTTGCAAGTGTGTCGAGCCAATTTGAATTGATATGCTCTGCGTTATGATTTTTTACTTTTTCAATTCGTTGGTCATCATCACTCGGTACTTCCATATTAAAGTTATGTAGTAGTAGTGATGTACGCCATGTGTCGGCATCGGTTGCAAGTATTGGTAAACCGGTTTGCATGGCTTGCTCACACAAGGCCATAATTCTCGGCTCAGGCTTATACCCTCCGGTTAACAATATAGCGCCAAGTTTTGTGCCATTCATTGCCGATAGGCATGCTGCAACAAGTATGTCTGAGCGATCGCCAGGGGTAACTAATAAAGCACCTGGCGTAAAGTAGTTTAAAATGTTTGATACCGTACGCGCGCAAAAAGTAATACGGCGCAGACGGCGATGAAGCATGTCGCCTTCGTTAATAATGGTGGCTTTTAAATAGGCGCTTAAATCTTTTACGCGCGGTGCTACCAAGTCAAAATCCCACGGGATTGCACCAAGCAACATAAACGGGTTTTTTCTAAAAATAGGTAAAGACGCTAAACGATTTAATTCGTTTTCAAGCTCTTCAGGTTTATAGGCGTCGACTAAATCGGCACGGGCGCGGCCTTCTTCATCAAGTGGTGCATTTACTTTATTAAAAATACAGCCTAGTACGCGAGGATGATCAATGCCCCCATAGTTACCTGCTGCAATTTCAAGGCGGTCTTCTATTTGTGTAATGGTGTAATTACCAGGGGTAAGTACAAATACAATTTCGGCGCCGAGTGTTTGTGCAATTTCGCGGTTTACACGCCCAGCATAAGGTTGGCGACGAGTGGTTACCATACCTTCAATAATAGCGACTTCATCATCGTTAATTTTACTCTCAAAACGTTCAACAATCTCCTCTAATAGGTCATCACCTTTACCGTCAGCAATCATTTGCTCAGCATAATCAAGTGCAAAAGGCAGAGGTGGATTAATAGGTGAACCTTGAGTCACTATTTGTGTTGATTTTTCAGGACCTGTTTCGCCTGAACGAGGCTGAGCGATGGGTTTGAAAAAGTTAACTTTAACTGTTTTTTGTTCAAGTGCACGCACTAAACCAACCGATACAGATGTTAAACCCACACCGGTAGATACAGGAATTAACATAATACGACGTGCCATAATTAAAGCTCCTTTACTATACTTGCGGCATCGTTTGCTATTACCCACTCTTCGTTTGTAGGTATAACGATAACTTTAATTTTTGTTTTTTTAGTGCTAATAATCCCTTGTTGTCCAAATCGGGCTTTAAGGTTAGCTTCCTCATCGCAATCAATGTTTAAAAAGGCAAGTTGAGAGATTACTTTTTTACGAATAAGATCTGAATTTTCGCCAATACCGCCAGTAAAAATTACAGCGTCTAGGCGCTGTAATGGCACCATGTAGGCTGCAATTTGTTTGGCAAGCCGGTAGCAAAACATATCGATTGCTAGAGTTGCTCTTTGATTCCCAGAAAGCGAAGCCTCTTCAATTGTACGGCAATCGTTAGAAAGCCCACTTATGCCCAGTAAACCGCTTTCTTGATTTAGTAAATCGTCAATTTGCTGCGCGCTATAGTTTAGTTGTGTAGTTAAAAAGTTAAATAAACCGGGATCGATATCACCACTACGCATACCCATAATTAAGCCTGCAAGGGGAGTTAAGCCCATACTTGTATCAACACTTTTACCATTTTTTATTGCACATACAGAGCAGCCATTACCTAAATGAGCACTAATAAAATTACTTTCTTCAAGGGATTGATTTAATAGCTGAGCGGCTTGACCTGCAACATAGCAGTGGCTTGTACCATGAAAACCATAACGCCTTACGCCAAAGTCGGTATATAACTTATAAGGAAGAGCATAAAGATAAGCGACTTCATCCATAGTTTGATGAAACGCGGTGTCAAATACCGCGACTTGGGGTAATCCTTTAAACGATTTTTTTGCAGATGAAATACCTAATAAATTAGCATGCCCGTGCAGTGGAGCAAGTGTAGCAGCTTGTGTAATTCCCGAAATAACATCTTCGTCGATAAGTATTGATTGTATAAAATGTTCACCACCGTGAACAACACGGTGACCTACCGCTATCAAATGCTTATCTAATTTATATGATTTAATTAATGCCACTAGGGTATTGATTGCCTCAGCGTGAGCTTCGTTAGCTTTCAAATTAATAGCGGTCTTAGCCCCATTATATTTATATTTTATTGAAGGTGCTTCGCTTCCCAAGCGCTCAGCCAAACCAGAGATAACCTCGTGACCATTATTTGGATCTATAATGGCAAACTTTAAGCTAGAGCTGCCGCTATTTAGCACTAAAACGTGTTGTGACTTAGGAGAGCTTGTTGGCATAAATTCAATTTCCATAAACAAATTTAGTAAGTGAACATTAATACGTAATAGTTACACTTACGGTATTAAATAAAGCAAAAACAATTGAGTGATCAAATGCAAAGCAGTTAACGTAATGTTAAATACTTTACCTTAATTAGTGGGTTTTAGTTAGAACTGTATGCTATTTAATAGTAAATTTAAGCTCTTTAGCGCAGACAGTGTAACTCCTTCATTTTGTGTTACACTTTAGGTATAGCTCGTATTTGTATTGTATTTAAAAGCAGTATCTGTGAGGAGTCATGATGCAAAAAAGTGTGATGTCACAACTACAAACTGGCCGTTTGTATGGTAAAAAATGGCCAATGCGCAAAGAGCTTGCGCCTTTATTTTTAGAGTTTAGAGTAATTAGAGCAACTGATCTGGCTATTACAGTAATGCCAATTTTAGCCATGTTTACTTTGTTTTTTCAGCTAAATTACTTGGGGCCTGATTTTTTACCACAAGCCATAGCGAGCGCATTATTTTTTATATCATTGCCGTTACAAGGTTTATTTTGGTTAGGTAAGCGAGCACAAACGCCTTTAGAGCCCGCTATGCACAAATGGTATAACGAGCTTTATACTAAAATGGTAGCTAATGGATATCAGATGCAGTTAAGTGAAAACAAGCCCCGTTACATGGAGCTTGCTAATTTACTTAAAGATATGTTTGATAAAATGGATAAGGCGTTTACTAAAGAGCAGTTTTAGTAAATTGAGTTATGTAAAACGATAAGGTGACAGTGTGCTCACCTTTTTCTTCGAGTGCTGCCCAGTGCTCGGGTCTAAATTTCCACGCGAATGGCGTCATCATTATTAAGTTTTTAATATCAGCAAAGCCAAGCATTACTTGCTCTGTTAGAAGAATCTGTTCTGATTTTTGAAATCCATTTGGAGTCGTAATTTCAGTATGTTCGTTTACTTCTGAATATATATACGATTTCAATTCTTTTAAATGACAAGGGCCAGGGCTTGCAACCACTAATGTTGCGTTTTGATTTGCAAGACGTTCAAGTTCTTCTTCAAACAAAGGTGCAAATACACTTACAAGTACATCAGCAAATTGGTTTTTAAAGGGCGCTTGGCTGATTGATGCCACACTAAATTGGCAATTAGGGTAGCGCTTTGCAGCATACTTAACTGCAGATTTTGAAATATCAACACCGTATACAATAGCGTTTGTTTTACTCGCTATTGCTTGGGTATAAAACCCTTCACCGCATCCTAAGTCAATAACAGTGTTTGCACTTATATTACTCACTATATCACTAAGGCTTTGCTGTAAAAAACGATAATAACCACGCTCTAAAAATGCGCGTCTTGCTTGTACCATTTCAAGTGAGTCACCCGGTTGTTTTGAGTTTTTTTGCTGCACAGGCAGTAAATTAACGTAGCCTTCTTTGGCAAAATCAAAGCTGTGGTTGTTAGCACAGCGAAGCGTTGAATCAGCTTTTAAAAGTGCTAGGTTACACAGCGGGCATTGATATTCAAGACTCATGAGTCTAGGTAGTCCTTATCGTAAAAAGTTTTTACCCAATGAGGGCGATAAATGATCATAATTGTTATAGCCATGCCATTGAGCATAGCTTCAGGAAACCAAATAATAGCACTTAAGTAAACGTAGTTATCTGCAAGTTCTTGCCAATTATATTGCCCTATAGCCAAATAAAATAAAGCACCTATGCCTATTTTTATACAGGCTATAAATCCTGCGGTTATAAACGCGCAAACAAATATATAAACAAAAAAATGACGAGGCAAATATTGGTAACTAATTATAAAGCCAAGGTAGCTTAATAAAATAGGAATAAACGCACCAATAAGCAGTTGAACAGGTAATAGCTCAACTTCAATTTGGCCAAATACAGCGAGTAAGGCTGTGGCAAGTAGGCTACTTAAAATCGTTAATCGCCAGCCTAAAATTAATGTAGCGGCAGTAACACCTAGTATGTGTAAATCAAGGCCCGTTAAAATGCCTGCCTTTATTCGCCAAAGCACTGCAAACACTAACGCACACGCAAGCACACCCGTTTGTTGAGCTGATGTGCTATAAAGCGATTTATATGTTTTTTTATCAAAGCTTAAAATAGCAATGATAATTACAAGGGACCAAAGTAGTCCCTGTATTGTTATGCTGAGCATCGTAATTACTTAAATGTTGACCATATTGGGGCATGATCTGACGGTTTTTCAATACCGCGAAGTTCATAATCAATACCAGTATCTATACAGCGTGCAGCAAGTTCATTAGTTGCAAGAACAACGTCAATACGAAGTCCACGGTTATCTACAAACCCTTTTGAGCGGTAGTCAAACCACGAGTATTGGTCGTCTGTTTCAGGGTTTTGCTCTCTAAAGGTGTCTTTAAAGCCCCAATTAAGTAATGTTGCAAGCCATTCACGCTCTACCGGTTGGAAAGAACATTTACCTGTTTTTAACCAACGTTTTGCATTTACGTCGCCAATACCAATATCTAAGTCAGTAGGTGATATGTTTATATCGCCCATAACTATTACGTCCTGATCGGGTGTGTGGTTGGTTTCAAGGTGGGTCATTAAATCTTTGTAAAATTGACGTTTATAAGGGAATTTAGTTTCGTGATTAATATTATCACCTTGTGGAAAATAGCCGTTCATTACTGTTAAATCTCGACCGTTATCTTGCTCAACAGTGACGCTTATCATGCGTTTTTGAGATTCATCTGTATCGGTGGCAAAGCCTTTTAATACCGATTTAGGCTCCTTTTTGCATAACATAGCTACGCCATAATGTGCTTTTTGACCATGAAAGTAGACGTGATATCCCATTTTTTGTACATCTTCTAAAGGGAACGCTTCGTCATGAACTTTAATCTCTTGCAAGCCAATAACGTCTGGTTGATGTTTGTCGATAATTGCTTGTAATTGATGAAGACGAGCACGCAGACCATTGATATTGAAAGAAATCACTTTCATAAAATTTACCTTAAAATTGGTTCTATTTAATGGCTCAAATTGTATCAGTAAATACGCGTACATAACATGACTGAATTGAGATAATAGCTGCACAAATGTTGATCAATTGGTGGCTAAAGTTTAAACATTGTAAATGCATTATTAATTTATTAAATAAATAAAAAATTCAATTGAACTCATTTTTATTGAATATATAATGCGCGAAATTCACTTGTTTAGCTCGTTCAAATAGGATCTCTCATGAAAACACAACTACTTTTAGCTACTGCCTTATTAGTATCTGCAACTGCGTCTGCACAAAGCAATACTTACTTCAGTCAAGATAACAAAATTGAATCTAAGTTATGTGTACTAAGCGCAAATGAAGGCTTTAGTGCTGCTCGTAAAGAAGCTGCCCAGCACGGTGTTTACTTGTCTCGTTTTTCTAAAAGCATTTTATGTAATGGCGAAGATATTCGCGATATAGCTAAAAAAACGACGCGAAGCACAGCATCTGCTGAAAAAATAGAAGTGTTTGCTAAAGACGCTCAACAAGAAACTCAATTATGTATGACGGCTTTAAAACAAGGCTTAGCACCGGTTCGTCAAAAAATTGGTAACCTAAACTCATTAAAATGTAATGGTCAAAACGTTACTGAGTTTGTTAAACGCTATCAAAACGCAGCAATCTAATTATTAGCTTAACTATATAACTAAAATTGAGATATCTGGTTTTTACCGGATATTTTTTTGCAAAAATTACAAGGGTGTTTGCAAAGCTTGCAAGCTTAACTTATTGAAAGTGTTTAATAAATATACCGATCGAGATTAAGTTATTGATTATTATAAGTTAACTATTATTGGCATTGGATTTGTATTAGTTAAAGTGACATTTAATTAATTACGAAGGATACGTCTTATGAAAAAGTTAACATTAGCAGCCACTATTTTAGCATCATTAAGCTTAGCGGCTTGTTCATCTAATCAAGGTCTTGAAAGAATAGACAGTGACTTTGCAAGTTTAGATAATGATAGCGATGGCTACATCTCAAAAGTTGAAGCTGATGACGATAGCATTTGGGGCCATTTTTCAAATATTGATACCAATATGGATAACGAAATTAGCCGCAAAGAATTTAACACTTATATGAAGCTTAATAATGGCAAAGTAGCCACTGATTCTGAAGTAAGTGAGTCGGCATTTAAAGCTGAAATTGCTAAATTCGATAAAATTGAAAGCAGCTTTGCAAGTCTAGATAACGACAGCAATGGCTATATCTCGGTAGTTGAAGGTAACGATGATGATATTTCAAATCATTTTGGTTACATGGATAAAAACCAAGATAAGCGCATCAGTAAAAGCGAGTTTATGGGTTACATTAAAAAATACGGTAACGCAGTAGCTGAAGATGATGCATTAGAAGCTTTTAAAAGTAACTAATAGTTACCATTTTAGTAAGTAAGATTAAAGCCAGTGCTAGGCACTGGCTTTTTTGTGTTTTAAATTTAGTTATTTGATAGATATATTTTCCTAGTTTGGTGTTGTTCTGTCATAATAGATGGCTGTGTATTTTTATTTGTTAAGAGTGTGTATGGCGGGTCGGCGAATTAGTGATGAACAACTAGTTGAGATCATTGAAGCAGCTATTTTTGTTGCAGATAAGCCTGTTAGTAAACGCCACCTTAAAGACATCGTATTAATAGATTTAGCTATTTCTATGGCACGAATAAATGACGCAATAGATACAATACAAGAGCATTTTCAAACTCGTGGTATTCGCTTAGTTGAAGTTGGTAGTGGGTATCGGTTTCAGGCATGCAGTAGTTTAAGCCCTTGGTTAAATAACTTGTGGCAAGAACGCGCACCAAAATACTCGCGTGCTTTACTGGAAACATTATCACTTATTGCATACAGGCAGCCCATTACACGCGGCGAAATTGAGCAAGTAAGGGGTGTTACTACGGGTTCGAATATTATTAAAACCTTACTCGAAAGAGAGTGGGTTAAAGTGGTAGGGCATAAAGAGGTTCCGGGAAAGCCGGCTTTATATGCAACTACTAAGCAATTTTTAGATTATTTTTCGTTAACTGGACTTGAAAATTTACCTGCGTTGCCAACAGAGCAGCAAAGTAAAATTAACCAGTTATTGAGCGATCCTTCTGTGAGAGAACCATCCGAATGAGTATTATACAAGGTGAAAAGTTACAAAAAGTCTTAGCCCGTGCAGGCGTAGGCTCACGCCGTGAAATGGAAAAATACATTGACGCAAACCGCGTTAGTGTAAACGGTAAAGTGGCAAAGTTAGGTGACCGTGTTGAAGAAACCGATTTGATTCGTGTTGACGGACACAGTGTAAAAATCGAAGAAAAAGCAGACCGAATCTGTCGTGTGATTATGTATAACAAACCAGAAGGTGAGTTAAGCACACGTAAAGATCCTGAAGGGCGTCGTACTGTATTTGACCGACTTCCTCGTATTGATGGCGATCGCTGGATTGCGGTTGGTCGACTAGACGTTAATACATCGGGTTTAATGCTTTTTACAAACGATGGTGAACTGGCAAACCGTTTAATGCACCCAAGCTATGAAGTAGAGCGTGAATACTCTGCACGTGTATTTGGTGAAGTAACCAACGAGACGGTTAAAAACTTACTACGTGGTGTTGAGCTTGAAGATGGTCCAGCCAAATTCACGACTGTAACCCCTATGGGTGGCGAAGGCGTTAACCGTTGGTTTAACGTAACGTTAAATGAAGGGCGTAACCGTGAAGTTCGTCGTTTATGGCAGTCTCAAGATGCGGAAGTATCTCGTCTTATTCGTATTCGTTACGGTAAACTAGAGCTTGATAAGCGCGTGCCACAAGGTGGTTGGATGGAGTATGATTTAGAAACAGTAAACTACTTGCGTAAAACCGTTAAATTAGGCCGCGAAACACAAACTAAGCTTTCTGTTATGCCTGAAAAACGCAAAGATAAACGCGCTAAAATCAACCAAATTCGTAAAGCAGTTAAAAAACACAATCAGCGTGTTAAGCCGACTAAACGTAAATAATCAATTAGTTATTTATTGAACACAAAAAAGCCGCTAATTGCTAACACCGATCAGTTAAGGCATTTTTTGATCAGTTGACCGATCTTTTGGTTGCTTCACAATACCCTTATCATCTTTTGATTATGAGGGTATTTTTATGCTTAGTCATTGGCTACTTGATACAGATATATTCGCCTCTCCTGACTCTTTATCTACATTTCAGAAACATATCCCTCTTGAGTGGATTTCTAATGTGCTCGAGCAGACCGATAAAGCAAGTATTCGCAAACGTAAGTTACCTGCTGAGCTTGTCGTCTG
>NZ_JADYXB010000089.1:0-1086 GCF_015864485.1 Pseudoalteromonas sp. SWN166 | reverse complement strand
TTCCTAAATTCGGATAATAAGTGCAATTTCTCAGATTAGATGGCCAGCTGTTATAATTCGGCCATTTTCTCGCCAAAGGAAATTGCTTTAATGAAATATAAACAGCTGACACAAGAAGAAAGATACCAGATTTACGCGTTAATAAAAGCAGGAAATAACCAAAAACAGATAGCTGATGAACTAACTCGTTCACCGTCATCTATCTCTAGAGAGTTAAAACGCAATAAAGGGCTTAAAGGCTATCGACCTAACCAAGCCAATAATTTTGCAGAGCAAAGACGCAAGTCATCTTTCAAAGCAATTAAGTTAACAGATGATGTTACTGACTGGATTAATAAATTGTTGGTTGACGGACTTTCGCCAGAGCAGGTGGCAGGCCGCTTAGCTTTAGAGAAAAAGGTCGTTTTGCATCATGAAACGATTTATCAATATATTTACAGAGACAAGGCTCGTGGTGGTGAACTACATAAGACACTCACTCGTGCATGTAAAAAGTATAAGAAACGCTATGGAAGCTACGATAAACGTGGACAGATAGTTAATCGAGTCAGTATTGATGAACGCCCAAGTATTGTGGATTCAAAGTCTAGGATTGGTGATTGGGAGGGCGATACAGTGATAGGCAAAGGGCGTAAAAATGCCCTTGTCACAATGGTTGAACGTAAAACGTTATATACAGTCGTTCACAGAATTGAAAGCAAGCATGCGAAAATAACAGCCGATGCGCTGATCAAGTGTATGACACCATATAAAGGTAAGGTTATTACCGTGACTTTAGATAATGGAAAAGAGTTTGCTTACCATGAGCATGTTGCACAAAAATTAGAAGCTGATGTGTATTTTGCTCACCCATATTCATCATGGGAGCGGGGCATAAATGAGAATACCAACGGCTTACTTAGACGCTTCTTCCCCAAGGGAACTGACTTTATGGCGCTAAGTGAAGCAGAAATACAGGCGGCAGTTGATAAGCTCAACCATCGGCCAAGAAAAACAAGAGGGTATAAAACCCCTCATGAATTATTTACGGGGCAATCAGAAGTTCTGGTGGCTGCATAATGATTGCACTTAATACTTGAATTCAAG
>NZ_JADYXB010000088.1:0-1218 GCF_015864485.1 Pseudoalteromonas sp. SWN166 | reverse complement strand
CAGGGTAAGATTACGTAAGCTCAATAAATAAGCTGTAAAACTTTATCTGCATAATCAGTATCGAGTGCAGCTTTGAAACGCTTAGCTTTCAGACCTTTTTTACAGCTTTTTTCAAGTTTCAATAAATTGAGAACAAGGTGCCTAATTACGGACATGTTTTCAGCTGCGTTTGAACGCCTAACACGACTCAAGTCTTCATTAAAACTGACATCAAGTACCCAGTGTAGCTGATTCTCAATGCTCCAATGCTTTCTAACCGCGTTCCCGAATGTTTTTGCGTCAGCTTCTATAGAGCAGATGAAATAACGGATTTCTTTACTTATTTTTCCATCTACATGTCGCTCTGATTCAGCCATCCCCACACTTACCAATCCATCCCATTGCGAAGTTAAATCATTAATGCTTGTCAGAACATCTGTTATCCAATACCGACGAACCTCAATCCTGCCGTGCCCACTATCAACTTCTTCGTGATAAGCATGCTCTACATTTTTAAATTTGTCGCTTTGACAAATCTCAAAAAAATCCTTAATGGACTGGTGTAAATGTCCTTGGTTACCTTTAACTGCAATAACATAATCGGCTTCTTTGTGAAGTATTTTTTTAGTAATCGCTTTTTGACATCCCATCGCATCGATCGTGATGATGCTGCCTTTAATATCTAGTAAATCAAGCAATGCGGGAATTGCGGTTATCTCATTTGATTTTTCTGCGGTTTTAACTTGCCCTAATACAACACCATTGTTCGCTGCAAATGCGCTAACCATGTGGATTGCACTTTTCTTTGATTTCTTATCATAAGAGCCGCGAACTGTTTTTCCGTCGATAGCAATAACTTCGCCGTGTGTTTCTTCCTGTGCTGATTTCATCCAGTTAATGAAGCAACTTTGTATCGTTTGGGGCTCTAACGAAGAGACTACTCGTGCAATGGTGTCATGAACAGGAATGCCATTTTCAAACGAGCCATACTTTTTTAACAACTCAATCTTGTTATGCGCCACTTCTTCAATTGACTCCCAGCCATCGGCGCCACAGATAACGCCAACAACGAGTGTTAGAAGGATATCGTGAAGCTTATGCTCTACTTTTGATTGTTGGCGATGATCAGGGATTGGTGAAAAATGTTCATTAAAGGCAGATAACATTTGAGACTCCTATGAATTAGAAGCCTATTTGATCACACTTGGCTCAAAATGGAAAGTTCATGATCTTGCCCTG
>NZ_JADYXB010000087.1:0-1352 GCF_015864485.1 Pseudoalteromonas sp. SWN166 | reverse complement strand
ACGAGGTGCGCGGCATCGACGTGCGCCTCGGAGAACACCAGGTGTACCGGCAACGAAGGCAGGTAGCACGGGTCCGGTCCGGGCACGGGTGGCCGAACCCAGATACCCGCCGGTGGTGGCATGGCCTCTTGGTATCGGCCGGCGAGCAGTGCACCGAACGGCAGCGCATCTTGGTAGCCTTCCAGAATTGAATTCCAGTATCCGACGGCTTCCTGAAAACGCCCTGCGGTTGAATTTCGCCGGTCGTTTAGGGTGTCCTGAAACTTGGTCGTGCGCGCACTTTGTATGCCCAGCGCTTCTTGGAATCGAGCCCAGGCGTCGTTGCGCAGTCGAATTTGGTCCTGAAATTCGGAACCCAGTGTCGTCTGCAGGGGCGCCGCCTCCTGGTAATGCGACGTGCTGTCGCTGCGCAGGCGCTCTTGGTCCTGCCATCGCAGGTCGGTGGGCGACTCAACGGGGTCTGCGTCTTGCCAACGGCTCTGCCAGTGGGGAACGAGAGGCGTGCTGTCTTGCCACACACCGCGCATCGGCTCCTGGGACGCAGCGGCCCCTTGGTAGACAGAGCGCACTTCGCCCACGTCGGGGCGCTCGGCCCCGCTCACGTATTCAAACGCAACCGCGCCTGTCAGGTCGAAAACGTCATCCGCTACCAGGTCGAAGACCCCCTCGACGTAAACGGCAACGCTCGGGATGTCGGCTGTCGGCTCATCACCGAACACCAGGTGTACCGGCAGCCCAGTGGTTGGGGCGGCCGAGAAGATCAGGCTCGTGCTCATGAGAGCGCCGTTGCGCCCAGTATCGCCCGGCCTCCTGCGTAGAGATTCACGCCGTCAGCGCCGTCCAGTTTGAACGGCCCGTCGCCCGCCATGTCGGTCACGTCGCCATCGGCGATGGGGTCACCTTCACTGGTTGCCAGCCGGCCCCACACCGCTGCCCCGTTGACTGCGATCAGGTCGCCGATCACAGACTCCTGCGTGAGCAGAATCCCTGTCAGTTCGACCGTGCCGCACGGCTTCGTGAGCACCAAGGTTGCCAGGGCGGCGCCCCCCGGAACGTCACCAGAGGTGGCCGGGCGCGTCGTGCCGTAGATTTCCAGTTGCGCGGGACCAGAGCCTGCGTCGGCCAGGTCGATCAGAGCCTGCAGCACAGCAGGTCGAGCTGACACGAGCGCAGCCGCGCGCGCAGCAGCCGAGAGTGCCAGCGTGGTCATCCTGGGTAGCCCTCGGGCTCGATGCGGTCGGCGATGACGGCGCGGAAATCGGCGCTCGGGTAGATGGCGATTACGCTGTACGTGTAGTTTTCGTCCACACCCTCGAACGCGCCTTCCCCCGTGGTCGGGTCCGACCACTCTT
>NZ_JADYXB010000086.1:0-1392 GCF_015864485.1 Pseudoalteromonas sp. SWN166 | reverse complement strand
ATTTCAGTTTTGACTTGTTCAATGAGTGTATTCATGACTTACCTCCAAATATGGGATAACCCCAAGGTAAGTGTGGCTCAAATGGTCAGAATAGGATCTCCGCGTAGCGGCTTAGTTCAACGCCTCACTAAGAGGCAAAAAATTGTTTGCTAAAATGTTTGAGGCACGAAAAACAGCAAACTGTTTTTTGTCTTTTTTAAGTGTCTTGTTATATGCCAACTTTAACTGATGTTCGATTTTTGTATTTATACCGAAGAAAGTCAACTAACGCACTGAACAACATACCTACAATAAAAGCTACCAACGGTTGATACGAAAAACTCTCGCCATTATTTAGCGAAAACAGTAACTCATGAGACAAATGAAAAATAAAACCAAATATAGGTGAGATGACTAGATAATATAATGCACCTATCGATCCATCGTCATATTCCAAATTTGCAAAAGTGCCTGCAAACAGAATTAATCCAATGATTAGATTGTAAATTGAAAATCCGTATTTCGACATACTACCCTTGGCATATAACGCCTCACTAAGAGGCAAAAAATAGTTGGTTAAAATAAGCGACGCAGGAGCAAAAACCAACTGTTTTTTGTCCTTTTGAGTGACTTGTTATGTTTTATTTGACTCGAAATATTCAGTTAACCTTTTTAAATAAACCTTTCTGGCATTATATGGTTGGCCAAATTGGTTATTAGGCATAATTTCCTTAAAGTCATAGATATATTCAGGTATGTTTTTCAAACTTCTCATATGAATATCCATATCTAAATCAACAAAATACTCTTGAGTAGAATAATTTTTCTCTAATTTCCAAAATGATCGCCCAATTATTGAAGCTTCATATTTTCCATTAATGTTTTTCTTCAAGAAGACAATATGGTCGTGATAAATATCAAATAACGGTTGGCTGATTGTGCCTATGCTCCAATCAATATCGATTTCTTTGTGGTTGTCGGCTCCATATATAACCTTCAGAACTTTTACTTTTGTTACGCCATATGTTTCATCAATTCGTTTCATTTCTTGAATTGATACAACTGCGACTAATTCAGTTTGTTCTATGAATTCATTCCAAGATATATCAGCTATCTTTGCATTTACAGGAAAAGAGAAAATAATAATGAATGATAATATTGCTAGAACTCGCACCAGACTTCTCCATAAAACATAACAGCTTATTGAACACCACTTTGGGGGTTTATAACACCCCAAAACGGCGTATATTACATTGCTTAATAATTCCACTAAACAACTTCCATGTAAACAAGTAATTACGTATTTTGTAAAGTTATTGTTGTTAAAATACACCAAAACGACTTTTAATAATGTTATTGGACAAAACACGAACAACTGTCTATATATACAGTACGTTTTTAAAAGTTGAATAT
>NZ_JADYXB010000085.1:0-1398 GCF_015864485.1 Pseudoalteromonas sp. SWN166 | reverse complement strand
GGTAGCACGTGGCTGGATGGCGGCGCGGCTATGGCTCGATACCGCACGCCTTCAGGAATTCTGCTCGGTTGACGTTGAGCGTGCGGGCCAGCTCGCAGGCCACCAATCGAAGTTCCGACTCGGCTTGCACCCAGCCGCGCGCGCGGGCTTCAGCTATGCGGTCTTGGAGTACGGCCGCCAGTGCGGCATAGTCTGCTTTTTTCACGATGCGCTCCTCAAAGTTTCTACGGTCTCACGTTCAATGCCGACATTGCCCGGCACGCGGGGTTTGTCGCGCAGAATCTCACATTCGCGCCATCCGTCCTTGATAGCCTGCCGTGCTGCGTTGCGCGCATGCTGCAGAGTGGGGTAAGCATCCCAAAATTTTGGGAAGGGGTGACCGGGAAACCCGAAGGCGTGCACGGCAAAATAGCGTTTTTGTTTCATGCTGCAATCCCCTTAGAAATAGTCGCGGCTGAGTGAGTGTGAGCCAAACTCAACATAAGGCACCTTGATGGCTTCGTACACATCAGGCCCGAAAGCATCGTTAAGTCCAACACCGTGACCCATGGCTTGCATTGCGGCATAGTGACCGAAGTGGTCGATTGTGTTGGGTCGGTCGCCGTCACCATCGCGCTCAATCAGCCCCAGCAAGTCGCCGATGCTTAGACCGTTTTCGCGTTCCATATCCATGCGCAGGGTCCGCGCGGCGTGCATTGCAGCGGGGTCGATTTCATCGGGCATTACATCAAANGTTTTCGCGTTCCATATCCATGCGCAGGGTCCGCGCGGCGTGCATTGCAGCGGGGTCGATTTCATCGGGCATTACATCAAAAATTTCAGTACCTGCGCCGATGGGTGAATCTTCGGACTCATCGGCAGCATCCGCCCACGCACTGGCAAAAAATGCCTTTGCGGCGTGCAATTCAAATTCTTCGGTTTCAGCCATATCAGTTCACTCCTTGATAAATAACAGGGGGCAAAAACGCCCGGTAATAGCCCCGTACATAAGGGCTATTCGCTGGCGTTTTTATTTGTGTGCTGCCCACATGTGTGGCGCGGCATAAGGTGGCGCGGGTTGCTTCAACCACTGCCCCAGCGGCCACGATTGGTTGCGGCTTTCGCAATGGTCGTCGTCGCGCGGTTTACCCTTCTCCCCCGGAAAAATGGTGTTTTCGTACCACTCCGCATCCGAGACATATCCCGGCGCGTAGAACTGACCGTTGCAGGGTTTGCGTGCCCATGCCGGGATATGCTCCATGGCGTAGCGTTGCTGATACTGGGCTTTTGCCGTGGCAAGGGAAATAGCGCGTTTCATAATCAACCCCTCAAAATAAAATCAACTAAAAGCGGCAAACTAAAAAGAAGGCTGGTTAGGATGGCGGTACGGTCTTACACCTGCTGCAATATAACCAACAC
>NZ_JADYXB010000084.1:0-1412 GCF_015864485.1 Pseudoalteromonas sp. SWN166 | reverse complement strand
TCGAACGCAGCGTTGTGCGCGATGACTTCGGGGGCTTCGGCCATCGCATGGCGCAGATCGTCGGGCAGCGGCTCGCAGGTGCAGTCCCAGACCTTGACCGGGCCGTCGTCAATCGCGTAGGAGACCAGCAGGTCCTCGGCGGTTTCCGCGTAGCGGTAGGTGCCGACTTCTTTCAGGTCGATCTCGCACCACGTCTCCCTATCAAGCCACAGTCGCTGCATTCAGTTCTTTCTAAATTTCAAAGTTCAATGACCGTTCCCCAAATTCCCGCTTGTGTCGTTGCCGGCCTCCAGCGGTTTGCGCATGCACTAGGTGTAAAACGTCCACGGGCACCTGGTGTTAGCCATAAGGGGCGAGTTACCGGGTGGTCAGCCCAGCGAAAGGAGGCGGAGGCCCCGTTGTGTATCCCTTTGGAGAAGGGCGGCAAGCGCCCCTCTGCGAAGGGTTTACTTCGGCTCTTGCGCGCTCATCGCGGCCTTGGTGCCCGCGGGCAGCTCGGTCACGGTGATGGTATTGCCGCTGTGCACGTACAGTTCGACGGCCTCGCCGGGTGCAAGCACGTGAGCGGGGTTGCCATTGCTCTCGGCGACTTGGGCTTCGTACGGCCCACCGTCGGTAGGCACTTCGATTTTGATTTTCAGGGTCATTTCAGTCTTTCAGAAAACGGGGCCGAAGCCCCGTGGGTTTAGAACAGGTCGCTGGCGCCTTGACCGGCGGTCTCGACTTCTTCTTCGCCGAAGCCTTCAGCGCTGGTCGGGCCGCTACCGAATGCCTCGCCGTCCTTCACGAACTGGATGGCGATGATGCGGGCGAACACCTGGTTGGGGATGATCTGACCGTCGCTGCCCTTGAAGGACTTGCCGGCCACAAATTCCACCTTGGCGTTCACGTAGCAGCCACGATATGGCACCTTGACCTCGTAGCCGAGCTGGTCGGTCACGTCCATGCCATCCACCAGGCCGCGACCGGCTTCTGTGATCTGCACGAACTTGCCGTTGTGCTTCTTCTGCGTGACCACCTGGGGCTTCTTGTCAGCCTTGTTGCTGGCCGAGATGAAGAACATGTTCTCGTACTCGGGGCGCACGGTGCCGTCGTCGCTCATCTTGTCGTTGCCGTCACGGATCGCACGGCTGTTGGCAGCCATGGAGCGGATCATGTTGGCGGCGTTCGCGGGACCCCAGAGCTTGGTGGCGGCTTCCAGCATTGCTGCCTTGCCGATCTTCAGCGCTTCGCTTTCGGGTTCCATCAGGCCGGTGAACTTGAACTTCGGCGCGCCGCCGTTCATGCCCTCGCCGGGCTTGAAGATGTCGAGCCATGCCGCCCGCAGGCCCTTGAGGATGACGGGTTGGGAAGATGCGAAATTGCTCATGTCTGCGCTTTCAGAGTTTCAGTTTTCAGGAAAAAAGATCGCT
>NZ_JADYXB010000083.1:0-1441 GCF_015864485.1 Pseudoalteromonas sp. SWN166 | reverse complement strand
GCGCTCGCCCACCGCCTTCAGCCAGGTGGAGACCAGCGGCACGAGGCGGTAGGCTTCGCCCAGCTCGATCTCGGCGGGGGTGCGCACCTTGGGCTCGTCGGTGTCGAAGCCTTCGAGCGCGAGGTTCACCACCATCTCCGTCTGCGCCTTGCAATTGCCGGAGGCGCGGCAGAAGTGGCATGCGTCGGCCGACGGCACGTACTGCGGGTTGGTGCGCGTCTCTTCGGCCTTCTGCCGCAGGAACGCTTCGACCTCACGCAGCTCGTCAATCGAGCAAGAGTAGGTGCTGAGGTGGCCGATGGCAGGCTGCACAATGGTCATCACCACGTCGCGGATGTCGTAGAGCAGGCCAAGTTCCTCAATGGTCCCCAGCGCATAGCCTGCCATCTGCAGGTTGGCGCGCACCACTTCGGGTACGGGCTTGCCGGTGATCATGTCCGTGGTGGCAGGCACGATCACGTCGTAGGCATCCACGCGGCCACGGCCGCCCTTGAGGTCGATGACCTCCACCGTGGTGCCGTAGATCAAGGTCACGTCCGTGCGGCCGGTGGCACCTTCCTCGCCGGTGAACTGACCGATGGGGACGGCGCGCTCCACAAGCATCTCGGCGCCGGTGAGGGCTGCGCGCTCACGCACGTAGTTCACAGCCGTGGTCGAGATGTCGATCAGCTCTTGGTCGATGGTTACGATCTCTTTCGAGAGCGGCCCCGCGCAACCCGGGTTCACCCAGACTTCGCGGCCTTCCAAGAACACCAGATTTCGCCCCAGATAGCTCTGCGGGTCGATGCTCGGGTCCAACAGCATCTCTTCGAGCATCTGGTGGCAGGCGGTCCCCCGGCGCGCGGCCTCGTTGCCCTCGTTCGGGACACCCTCCTGGGCACCCACGGACGCGGTGCAGCTCGTCCATCTTGCGGCGCTCGACGGAGAAAGACGGGCATGGTATGTCATGCGTACTCCCACTTATANTGCAGCTCGTCCATCTTGCGGCGCTCGACGGAGAAAGACGGGCATGGTATGTCATGCGTACTCCCACTTATAGCCTTGATAGACACGACTAGCATCGCGCAACGCTAAATGCATGCGGGTGCGATTGAAGCCTGCGCGCCAAGCTGCCACCACCGTCAAGAAACCAATCTTGTCGCCGGTAACCGCGTGGGTTCCAACGATGGGGTTCTTTTGGCCTGACCGAGTGCCGAGGACAGTACGAGCGTGCTCCAAGTTTTCCAGATGTGTCATCCACTCCAGGTTGCCGAGCGCGTTGTCGTGACGAATTCCGTTCTTGTGATTCACAGTCGCTTCTTGGCTATCGCCAAGAAAAGCGGCAGCAACGAGGCGGTGCACTTTCATGTGCGCAACGGAATCTCCGGCGTAGATCGTAACGAGCCGATAGCCGTCGGCATCGGGGCGGCACCGAAGTATTTTTCCGCACACAGGATACGAC
>NZ_JADYXB010000082.1:0-1612 GCF_015864485.1 Pseudoalteromonas sp. SWN166 | reverse complement strand
CGACTCGCCGGCGCGTTCGTAGTTTTTGCGCCAAGTTAGCTGCACCAAACCTCTGCCATGCATGCCTTTGTAGAGCAGTTCGCTCAGGCCCTTGGGGTTGCGTGCGTATGGCTCGGCGTCAGCCATGCTCTTGAACGCGCGGGGGTAGATGCGCGCCAACCGTGAGGCGTCCTTGTAGTACAGGCCCTCTTCCACCGCCGACAGGTGCGCCGACTCCACCGCCACGGTGGCGAGGAACGCCGCCTGGCGCTGCAGAGAGCAGATGTCGAATCGACCCATGGCATCCAGCAGGGGCTGGTGGTAGGTCTGCGCGTTTCCGTACGGCGCGCTGGTGGCCGCCGCGAGTTGTTCAACCGTGAAGGTCATGGTCATACCTCGATAATCTCAATGGTCAGGTCCGGCGCGGGGCCTTCGATTGCGCCGTTGCGGAAGAACACGCGGTCACCCACGGTGGCCTCCCCGCGTGCAGTAGCCATACCACCCTGCTCCTGGATGGTGGCAACGC
This sequence comes from Pseudoalteromonas sp. SWN166, assembly GCF_015864485.1. Lineage (NCBI taxonomy): Bacteria > Pseudomonadati > Pseudomonadota > Gammaproteobacteria > Alteromonadales > Pseudoalteromonadaceae > Pseudoalteromonas > Pseudoalteromonas sp. SWN166. Next base: position 1,107 of record NZ_JADYXB010000082.1, on the reverse strand, counting down.
CGTCGGCATAGGCGATCACCTCACCCACGCGCAACGGGTAGGTGGGGATCAGCTTCTGGAACCGGCTAAACAGGTTCGACATGTGTTTCCACCCCCAAGGTTTGCCAGATAGACGGCAGCCCAACTTCGACCTGCACGCTGCGCGTGAGACCGATGCGCTCGATGCCCCCATCCAAGTAGCGCACGAAGCTGCCCGGGGCGATGATCCCGGTCTCAGCGAGCACCGGCAGGCGCAGGCCCACTGTGGCGATGCGGCCTGTGTCGGACAGCACGGCGATACCCCGCTGGCGCGCGGCCACCGCCTCGGTGATCAGCGGGTCGATGATGGTGGGCGCCAGGTAGTCGCCAGCGGTGCCTTCTCGCGTCACGCGGCCGTTGACCCCAACCTGCTGGCCCATGACGTACACCCGGTTGTAGCGGGCCTTGTCGCGCCACTCGATGCTCTCGCGGCTCATCACCGCCGATGGCAGCTCGAAGTCGGGTGTGACGCCCGCCCAGTCCCACGGCGCCACGGGGTAGCGCGACAGGACCCGCAGCACCTCGTCGGTGTTGTGGGGCTGCAGGTACGCCGAGATCGACCCGGCCACCTGGTTCAGCGCGGTGATGTAGCTGCCCTGGTGGCTGAACACNCCTCGTCGGTGTTGTGGGGCTGCAGGTACGCCGAGATCGACCCGGCCACCTGGTTCAGCGCGGTGATGTAGCTGCCCTGGTGGCTGAACACGCCCGCAGGCACGTTCCAGTCGTCCGGGTTCCACTCCACGTCCCAGCCCAGCGGCACGCCGTTGTCGGTCAGGATGTCGTTCATGAGCTGTTCAGCCGTGCGGCCAAACTCGTTGCCGAAGCTCATGATCGGCGCGTACGGGGCGTCGAGCACCGCCGCGCGGCCACGGCCACCTATGCGCAGGTCGCTCCGGCCGAACGTGCGCTCGCGGGAGATAGACTCCACGATGAAGCGGTAGGGCGTGCCGTTGATCGTCGCCTGCACGTCCACGGGCACGCCGTCCTCGGGCTCAATGTCGGCCAGCGCGTAGCCTGGTACGGAGGCGCTGAAGCTCCACGTCCACGAGTCCACGTCCAGCGACATGGACATGGACAGCGTGGGGATCG
>NZ_JADYXB010000081.1:0-2131 GCF_015864485.1 Pseudoalteromonas sp. SWN166 | reverse complement strand
TCAGGTCGGCGTCATCCACGCTTCACCCCCTTCTTGACAGCCGCCTTGCGTGCTTCCTTGAAGAAAGCGAGGTCTGGCGACTTGTTCTGCAGCTTGGCGTTCAGCAGGCCCAGGCGGATGACACCTTGGATATTGGCCGCCGTGTTGTTGAGTTCGTGGGCCACTGCTGGCTCCACTTTGCCTGCGCGGATGTCTTTGTAGAGACCCGTCAATTCATTGGTGAGTGCTTCGAGGTTCATGGTGCGACTTTCTGTTTTCTGAGTTCACGTTTGATCAGCATCTGGGTGCGGAAGATCGGGAGCACTTCGTCGGGCACGTCCTTGCTGGTCAGACCGACAGACCCGTATCCGTGCGCCACGATGCCCCGAACACTGGCATCGTTGAGGTCCTGCCAGCGCTGGGCTTGGTTTGCCAGTCGGCGCTCGCGGTGGCGTTCATAGTCTGCGCGCCGGAGTTCCGCTACACGCTCGGGGTTGGCCTCCCTCCATCTGCGGACGCATTCGCGTTCCTTTTCTGGGTTGGCCTCGCGCCACGCTTTGTTGCGAGCAAGAATTTCCTCTTTCTTGCGCCGGTAGTAGTCCTTCTTTTGCACGCTGACCTTGTGCTTTTTCCAGGTGAGTAGATGCGCGTCGTGTAGCACCGTCGGGTATCCGGTCATCCACGCTGGCGGCGTGTAGTACTCCGGCGCGAGCATCGAAGCGTCAAACTTGCGTCTTGGCATGTTGGCGCTCCAAAATCGCCGCATCAATCGCCTCGCGAACCGTGGGCTTCTGCGCGCCGACCTGACGCACAGGCGTGCCCTCCAGCACGGCGAACTGCCCGTCGATGCACATGACCTTCCACTGGTAGGTCTGCAGCGCGTCGAGGCGCAGCTTGTTCAGGTTGGCTTTGTAGAGGTGGGCGACGAAGCCCAGGCCCAGCAGCGCGAAGCCGATGAGGCCAAACCATTCGATTGGTGTCATTGGTGTTNTTGGCTTTGTAGAGGTGGGCGACGAAGCCCAGGCCCAGCAGCGCGAAGCCGATGAGGCCAAACCATTCGATTGGTGTCATTGGTGTTTCTCCAGGCGCTGGCGCACCATCTTGAAAGCGGTAACGAGGATGAAGAACGCTGCTCCGGCACCGAGGGCAAGCAGCGTCATGCCGATTGCAAAAATCCATTCGAGTGGGGTCATGTGCTCTCTCCTTTGTTGACGACCAGCAGTGCGGCGATGCACACACCGATGAAGACGCCTGCGAACAGGCCGACTGCGAGGCCGATGGTGAAGTCATCCATGGGTGGACTCCTTGTGGAATCGGATGTCAAAGTCCGCAAGGGCGTCGTCTGCGTGTTTGGAGCTGCCGAATTTCAGTTGAACGCCGATCCAAAGTTCCTTGCGATAGTCGCGCTGGGGGATCACTTCGAGCGGTTCGAGCATCTGAATCTGGCCGGGCTTGAACATCTCGGCGAGGTAGGCTTCGATGGCCGGTGCTACGCCGTCATGTGCACTACCCGGGGCGTCATAGAAAGCCATCATCGCCTTCCGTAAGCACTCACGGTTGAGTTCCATCACACACCTCCTTCCGTCTTGCCCGCGCCGTACTCCAGTTCGAGCAGGAGCTGGCAGTAGTGAATGACCTTGCGCACGTCGTCGGCGCCGTGCTTCTGGCGGTGGCGCGTGATGTACTTGACCACGTTACCTTCGGCGAAGCCGAGCTTGTTGGCGTGGATGTACTCGATGGGTTGGATGGCGCAGTCTTTGTAGTGGGTGCCGCCGACCTGCACGTCGAGCGCGTTGGGCACCATACCGATGGGCAATTCAGCCTTCGGCTGCTCCGTCCACGCTTGGCCGTCGAACGTCCAGCCGAGGGCGCTCAGGGTTTCTTCGGCGAGGGTGGCGCTGTCGGAGGGCTGCGGGGCTGCGGCTTTCTCGGCCACTTTGTAGGCGGCGATGTCTGCGTTACCGCAGTGGTTCCACATATATCTGTCGGCAGGACCGTGCTTGGTCGAGCGGCCGATCCTAACTTCGACCACCTTCCCGCGCGTTTCCGCCGGCTGCTCACCGCCGCGCCAGATCGTGAAGCCGTTCTCGTCCTTGACGAGTTCGATCAGGTCGCTGTTGCTCTCTCCGTCATAAAACTCAGCGCCAGTGTC
>NZ_JADYXB010000080.1:0-2228 GCF_015864485.1 Pseudoalteromonas sp. SWN166 | reverse complement strand
GCAGGGGCTCACCCAGGCGGAGATCGTCATCAGCATGGGCAGCACTCGCTGGGTGGTGGCGCAGGCGGTGAAGAAGATCAACTCTGAAAGCAAGCAATGAAGCAAGTGAAAGTGGGAGCCCTGACCTACGCGCAGTTGATCCTGCACATGCTGGAGGGCGTTCACGACTGCCGCACCCTGGCCGAGTTGACGGGCCTACACTACGTCACCGTCCTGCAGTACACCCGCGAACTCCACGCCGCCAAGGCCGCGCACATCTGCGCATGGGACAAAGACGGACGCGGCCGGGACTCCATCAAGATTTACAAGATCGGCCCAGGGCGCGACGCCAAGCGGCAACGTAAGACGGACGCCGAACGGGCGCGAACCTACCGCAGCAAGGCCCAGCATCTGGACATGGTGCAGCGCCTGGCGGGCAGCACTGTTTCCTCAACCAACTGAAAGACCGAAATGACAATTCCCCGCATCAAACAGTGGTTCCAACTTGCCGTACCGGAGCCCACCGACAAAANCACTGTTTCCTCAACCAACTGAAAGACCGAAATGACAATTCCCCGCATCAAACAGTGGTTCCAACTTGCCGTACCGGAGCCCACCGACAAAAACCGCGCCGTACAGCTCGGTTGCCACGCGGAAGAGTTCGCCGAGATGCTGACGGCATTGGGCTTCCAAAACACCTCGGCGAACGTCGAACTGTGGGCCAATTACATGAAGAGCGAGTTCCCGGGCGTGATGCAACCAGACCGCACCGAACTGCTTGACGCCATCTGCGACCAGATCGTCACCGCCGTCGGCGTGGCCCACATGTTCGGGCTGGACATCGAGGGCGCGCTGGCCGAGGTCACACGGAGCAACTATTCGAAATTCGTTGACGGCAAGCCGGTGTTCGATGCCAACGGCAAGATTGCCAAGCCACAGTCGTACATCAAGCCTGACCTCACGCCTTTCCTGTGACCCGCTACGCCCCTCGGGTTTATCAGCCCGCCATCACCAATCATATCCTGAACCACCCCCGCTGCTTCGTGGCGGCGTCCATGGGAACCGGCAAAGGGCCGGCCACCCTGGAGGCCCTGTCCATGCTGTTGCTGCTCGGTGAGGTCAAGCGCGTGCTCGTGCTCGGCCCCAAGCGCGTGGCCGTCAGCACGTGGCCCGGTGAGATCGAGAAGTTCAAAGCCAGCTTCGGGCACATGAAGATCGCCGTGGCCGTCGGCGATGCCGATACGCGCCGCGCCGCCATTGGCTCCGACGCGGTGATCGTTACGGCAAATTACGACGTGCTGGAATGGCTGGTGGAGTACCACGGCGCCAACTGGTCGTTCGATTGCATCGTCTGTGACGAAAGCACGAAACTCAAGAGCCTGCGCGTCAGCATCCAGACGAGCAAGTCCGGCAAGAAGTTTCTCACCGGCCAAGGGGGCAAGCGCGCCAAAGCCCTGGCCCGCGTCGCGTTGACCCGCGCCACTCGGTTCATCTGCCTGTCTGGCACGCCCGCTCCGAATGGCCTGGAAGATTTGTGGGCGCAGTATTTTTTCTTGGATTCCGGCCGACGCCTCGGAACCAGTTTCACTGCCTTCAGCCACCGCTGGTTCCGCGCCCGCCCGGGAAGCGACCCGCAGAAGCAACAGATTGAACCGCTACCTTTTGCGGACGAACAAATTCGCGCAGCCATCAAAGACATCACCATCGCGCTGGAGGCGCGCGACTACTTTGACTTACCCGAACTCATCGAGAACGACATCAAGGTTGAGATGCCATCGGCCGCCATGAAGCTCTATAAAAAAATGGAGCAAGAAATGTTCGTGGAGCTGGAAGGCAAGCCCATCGAAGCCTTCAGCGCGGCAGCCCTCTCGCAGAAGGTTTTACAAATCGCTTCTGGCGCGCTCTACACCGACGCTGACGGCGCATGGTCGCTGGTGCACGACGCCAAGATCGAGGCGCTGCAGAGCGTGGTCGAAGAGGCAGCAGGCATGCCAGTGCTCTGTGCGTACCACTTCAAGAGCGACCTGGCGCGCATCTTGAAGGCGTTCCCCAAGGCTGTGCACCTCGGCGCCGACCCGAAGATCATCGACCGCTGGAACGCGGGTGAGATTCAAATGCTCGTGGCCCACCCACAAAGCGCCGGCCACGGGTTGAGTCTCCAGCACGGAAGCAACATTCTGTGTTTCTTCTCCAGCAACTGGAGTCTTGAGGCCAGCGCGCAGATGGTCGAGCGCCTGGGCCCCACCCGC
>NZ_JADYXB010000008.1:0-156160 GCF_015864485.1 Pseudoalteromonas sp. SWN166 | reverse complement strand
GAACGAGTGAAACGTTATATTCTTCCAGAAAAAAGAAAACGGCCCAAAAGTAGGACCGTTCGAATTTCAAAAACTCGGTACACCATTAAGTCAAAACATGCTTAACTGAATGGTGTTAGCTAAATAGCGGCATTTTCGTTTTTAAGCTTTACTTAAAGGTAGCTAACAACGTGAGTATTTGCTGTAACTTAATAACGGTTGTTTTAAGTTTTTCTTCATCAAAACCATCGTTAGATAAGCTTTCAACATCAGCGGCTACATCAAGAACATAAGGCTTAAAACGTTTAGCTTCAAAGCTAAAACCGGCATCTTGTGCAAATAAGGCTTTAAATTTGCCATGGCCTTGTTGTTGTAATTCGTCTAATTTTTTATCGGCGTCAAGTGCCTGACGATAAACAATTTTTAAGTTAGTGTTGAGTTGTTCAATTATAGAATCCATGGTTTTCCTAAAGCTTTGTGCTGCATGGCCGACATAATACGTGGATTACATTTAAAAGTCAGGTTGATTAAGGCTTATAATTATGAATATATCAGGTGGAAATTTACCAGCTATGTCTGGTTCAGGCCAAGGCAGCGAGCTTTACACTGCTGCTTTGTCTAAAAAACAGCAATTAGCTGATGGCGCTGCAGCGCTTGCACTTATTGAAGGTGCAGCGCAATCGTCAAGTGCGCAAACGCCGGCTAAATCGGCGACTGCATCACTGGGTAATAACGTAAATATATATGTTTAAATGAGCTTAAGGTCGATAGGTGTTTTACTTTTTTGACCACCGATCTCTCTTACTAATTTAGGCACTAAAAATCCGGGCAGGGCTTTTAATAGCTCTGCCATTATTTTTATTGCTTGCTCCTCGTTAATATCAAAGTGGCTCGCCCCTTCAACTTTATCTAGCAAATACAAATAATACGGCAATACGTCTGCGTCAAATAACGCTTCGCTTAAGTTTATTTGCGCATCGAGCGTATCGTTCACATCTTTTAAAATTACAGCTTGGTTTAGAAGCGTTACGTTTGCTTGTTTAAGCTTTTGCATGGCAACTTTAAAGTCAGCGTCTATTTCGTTGGCATGGTTAATGTGATTAATAAAAATAATTTTTAATGGCGATTTTGCTAATCGTTCACATAACTCATCGGTAACTCGCGCCGGTATAACTACTGGCAAACGGCTATGAATTCGCATTCGTTTTATTTGTGGTAATTGTTCAAGCTCATCCAAAAACCAGCTTATTGCATCGTCTTTGGCCATCAGTGGATCGCCACCACTTAAAATCACTTCGTTTATATTACTATCTGATTTTATATAGCTCAGAGTTTCAAGCAGACTTTTTTTATTGAGTTGGTTTTCTTGATACGGAAAATGCCTTCTAAAGCAATAACGACAATTTACCGCACAGCCGGTTTTAAACATCACTAAAACACGCGATTTATACTTGTGTAACAGGCCTGGTTGGTCGTTATCTTGCTCGAGTAGGGGATCTTTATTAAAACCTGATTTAGTTAAAAATTCTTGATGGCGTGGCATAACTTGTAGCAGTAACGGATCGTTTGCGTCACCTTTACGAATTTTTTTTATAAAAGGGATAGGCACCCGTACCGGAAATAAACTGCGGGCTTTTAGGTCGTTTTCATGGACTTGGCTCGATAAACCGACCATTTTAAGCAAGGTTTTTGGGCAGGTAACTACATTTGCTAATTCTTTTTGCCAGTTTTTATGCAAATTTGCTTCATTTCTTTGTATCATTGGCATGTAGATTACTCGAAAAAATATAAATAGAGGAAACGATGGCGAATTATAGCACCAACGAGTTCAAGGGCGGCCTAAAAATTATGATGGACGGCGAGCCTTGCAGTATCTTAGAAAATGAAATGGTAAAACCTGGTAAAGGTCAGGCGTTTAACCGTGTTCGTATCCGTAAACTTATCTCTGGTAAGGTGCTTGAAAAAACCTTTAAATCGGGTGAATCAGTTGAAGGTGCTGATGTAATGGATACAGATTTAGCGTATCTATACACAGACGGCGAATTTTGGCATTTCATGAACAACGAAACATTTGAGCAAATTGCTGCTGACGAAAAAGCACTAGGCGATGCAGTTAAATGGTTAGTTGAAAATGACTTATGCACAATTACATTATGGAACGGCAGCCCTATTGCTGTTACACCACCTAACTTTGTTGAGCTTGAGATCACTGAAACAGATCCTGGCCTTAAAGGTGATACAGCCGGTACTGGTGGTAAACCAGCAACGCTTAGCACAGGTGCTGTGGTACGAGTTCCATTATTCGTACAAATTGGCGAAGTAATTAAAGTAGACACTCGTAATGGTGAATACGTAAGCCGCGTTAAGTAAGTTTTAACGTTGTTTAATAAAATCCTGGCTTTAATGCTGGGATTTTTTTTGGAGAAAATATGTCAGCAGATCTTTGGGCCCCAAGCGCAAGCATTGAAACACTAAAACAACGCGCAGCGATATTACGTAGCATCCGTGAATTTTTTTATGCACGTGATGTTTTAGAGGTAGAAACTCCAAGCTTAAGTGCTGCCAGTGTAACCGATGTGCACTTAGCCAGTTTTAATACCACATTTGTAGGCCCTGGCCATGCTGGTGGCCTTCCTCTGTTTTTACAAACATCTCCAGAGTTTGCTATGAAACGCTTGTTAGCAGCAGGCTCAGGCGCTATTTTTCAGCTTTGTAAAGCATTTAGAAATGAAGAAGCGGGTAGACATCACAATCCCGAATTTACAATACTGGAATGGTATCGCCCAGGCTTTGACGAATTTGCACTTATGGATGAAATGGATGAGCTAATGCAGCTTGTTTTAGATGTTGAACCTGCAACTAGATTTACCTATCAAAAAGCGTTTGAACAAGCACTCGGGCTTGACCCGCTAACAGCGAACATAGAGCAGTTAAAGCAACTTGCGTGTGAGCATGGGTTTGCTGATATAGCCCAAAATGAAACGCATAAAGATACCTTACTGCAATTATTATTTTGTATGAAAGTGGAGCCAACAATAGGACAAGATAAGCCATGCTTTGTGTATCACTTTCCAGCTTCTCAAGCGGCACTAGCGCAAATTTGTGAACACGATGAGCGAGTAGCAGGGCGTTTTGAGCTTTATTATAAAAATATGGAATTAGCGAATGGCTTTAACGAACTTACAAATGCCAGTGAGCAAGCTAAACGTTTTAATGAAGATAACACATACCGCGCCAACAACGGTTTAAAACAAGTACCAATGGATACGCGCTTAATTAAAGCGCTGGAGCATGGATTACCACAATGCGCAGGGGTTGCTTTGGGAATTGATAGGCTGGTAATGCTCGCAACAAACAAAGAGAAAATTAAAGACGTGATCGCGTTTGATGTGCAAAGGGCGTAATGCGTACCCTGTAGGCGTAGGTGGCAAACTTGTAGGTGCGAATTTATTTCGCGCTCGTGTAATTTAACTTTATAAAAAAGCGAGGCATAAAACCTCACCTACAATAAACATCAACCCCAACAACATACACTAAACCTGTAGGTGCGAATTTATTTCGCGCTCATGTAATTTAACTTTATAAATAAGCGAGGTATAAAACCTCACCTACAAATAAAAACACCGCGTTTAAATTAAACGCGGTGTTTTTTTATTGCTTGCTGTAGCTTTCATTTGAAAGCCAACGGCTGTGTTTTACAGATTAAGCGTAAACGTAACACCTGCTACACGAGGCTCGCCTAGCTGTGTGTATGTATGCGTTGCGTAACCATCTTGTGGATCGTTACCAAATTCAAAACCACGTGTTGGGACTGTTTCGTCAAACACGTTACGAGCCCATGCACGCACTGCCCACATGTCTGCTTCGTAGCCAAAACTTAAATTAACTAAGTTGCTGCTTGGCGCTTGTGAGTTATGGCTGTCTGAGAAGTAGTAATCGTCTTTCCCTTCAACACCCACCATACCGTAAAGCTCACTTGTAAAGTTATAGCGAGCAGTGAATGCATATTGATATTTAGGTGATTGTGCTTGTTCGCGGCCGTCTTGGTTTAAGCCTGACTGCGTTACAAAGTCGTCTATTTCTGTATTTAGGTAGCCAGCACTACCCGTTAAAAATAAATTATCAGTTAGTTGATAACTACCTTCAACTTCAAGTCCGTAGTTACTACCAGAGCTTGCGTTATCAACATAACCGGTAAATTGCTGACCTTCTACTTGCCATGCTTTTAACTGAATATCATCGCGGTGCATGTAAAATGCAGCTAAGCGAAGCGTAAATTTATCATCAAGTGATGAACCTTTAACACCAAACTCACCACTCCATAAATATTCTGGGTCGAAGCTCGTATGCTGCTGGAAAAAATCAGCGCTTAGGTTCAAGCCTTCATCTTTTGCTTTAGCCAGTGCTTCTGAGTTAATACCGCCGGCTTTATAACCACGAGTGATACTTGCATAGATCATTGTGCGATCAATGACTTGATACTCTAGCGCAACTTTACCGCCAACCATTACGTCGTCAGTATCTTGTATAAAGCCATTACTATCGGTGTAGTCACCTTGATATTGCTCTACACGTAAACCTGTAATGAGTGTTGTTTTAGGGCCAACAGGAGTCGCTAATTGTCCGTATACTGCAACATTACTTGTTTCGTAAGTTGAAGAAAATGGGCTTGCTAACCATGTGTATTGGCGTTCTAAATCAACATCACGGTTTTGATAATAAATACCTGCAACCCAGTTACCTGTTTTAGAATTAAACTGTAAATCTACAGATTGATCATCGCGATCGCGGCTATAGATATCGGTTGAGCTGTATCCATCTGGATGTAAGCCCGCAGCACATAGCTGTGGCTCGCTTGAGTCATTACAACCCCAGTCTTCATCAAAACTATAAAGCAGCTCGGTATCAATAGCCGATAGATTTAGGTTTACATCAAATAAATCAAAACCCGTATAAGTATTATTAATACCTATTGCGTAGCTTTCTTGAGTATCTTGGCCTGGTTCATCGGCTACACTATTGCGGCTGTTATCAAGCGTAAACGCATCGTAGCCGTTGTTTATATCAATATAGTGAAGATTTAACTCAGTATTTAAATGCTTTGTAAGCTGACTGTTTATTTTAAAGCGGGCTACTTGTTCGTCTTGATTTTGTGTTTCGTCATTTAAATACAGATTATCTACGTAACCATCTGACTTTCTGCGAAAGTAGCTAACGCGTGCGCTAGTGTCATCTGTTAAGCCTGTGCTTGCTGCAATGCCTGCTTCGCGGGTGTTGTATGTGCCAGCACCTACTTGTAATTTTAAACTTGGATCGCTCGTGGCTTTAGCTGAACCCATTTGGATCATACCGGCCATACCGTCTGCGCCAAAGCGTGTACCTTGTGGCCCACGGTAAATTTCTACTTGGTCTATATCAAATAATAATGAACTGCCACCAAGGCCAGAATAGTTAATACCATCAATTACTAAGCCTACAGATGGATTAATAGGATCTACAAATTGTGAGCGAAGCCCCACGCCACGAATTTGAATATAACGACCACGCGACGCACCAGATGCAAAGTTTACATTGGCGGTGCTGCCTAACATTTCGTCTAAGTAACTTGCCCCACGTTGATTAATTTCATCTTCGCTGAATAAGCTCGCACTCGCGCTTAAAGTCTGAATACTTTCGCGCTGAAAATCGCCGGTTACAACAATTCTTTCCAGATCGCTGTCATCAGCATGAGCTACAAGTGGTGCACCAATCAGCGGTAAAAGTGCGGCAGTAATTAAAGACAAACGTAAGTTCATTGGGTTACTTAACTCCATTTTAGGGACTCGTATGGTAGCAATTATTTAAACACATGTGCTATAAACGCGGCAATTATACGTTAAATAATCAGGATTACTAATATGGTATTTAAAGTTGACTTCAAAGTACGTGATTACGAGTGTGACTTACAAGGTATCGTAAACAACAGTGTTTATTTTAATTACTTAGAGCATGCACGCCATGAGTTTTTGTACGCACACGGTATTGATTTTGCTCAGTTAGCGAAAGATAAAATTAATCTTGTAGTGATGCGTAGCGAAATGGACTATAAACATTCACTATTACCAGGTGATGAATTTTATGTGGCTGTAGAGCCGCAGCGTATTAGTCGTTTAAAGTTTGCTTTTAAGCAAACGGTTATACGCAAAAGCGATGAAAAAGTGATGCTAAACGCACTGGTTATAGGTACCTCTGTTAATGAAAAAGGACGACCGTTTTTACCAGAGCAAATAGATAACCTATTCAAAACTACAACTTAGTGCTTAACAGAACAACTTTTAAACTATCATAGAACAAAAATTTACATTTAAAACATGCATTTTTAACGGATAAAGGGCATAAATATTGTTACAATTACATTAATTAGACAATTAGTTAGTAGTAGCATGAAATTAGCAGCAATACCGATGCTTGTAATCGGTTTATGTGTAGGTTGCGCATCAACAGGGACAGTTACCACTGAGCAGCTAAAATACACCCAATGGCAATTATCACGAGTTGATGGTTTAGCAATTCCTCCTTCTTTTAAGGCATCAATGAGCTTTATTGAAGCACTGCAAGTAAATGGTTTTGCTGGCTGTAACAAATTTTTTGGGGAAGGTTCGCTTGAAGATAGCAGCCTAACCGTAAGTAAATTAGGTATGACGCGTAAGTCGTGCGGCGAAGAACTCGATGAGTTTGAGCAGCAGTTATTACAAGCCTTAAAGCAAGGTGCCGAGCTTAAAATGCAAGACCAGCAATTAGTCATGCAAGGCGAGCAAACATTTGTGTTTATCCCTAAATAATTTTAAGTTTTTGAAAAACAGCCCCTTGCGGGCAGTTTTTAACTGACGTACACTCAGCGCAGATTTGTTGGGTAACACCTTCAAATTAACGAACAGAATTTATATATCAATACTTGTCGGAGTGCCAAAGCTAAGTAATTAGTTTGTGGCTGAGATCGCGAAAGCGGGATCCGTGAACCTGATCAGGTTAATACCTGCGTAGGGAACAAGCTGCCTAAATAAGGACGCTTGTGCGTCTTTTTTTATGCGCACAATAAAGTGATTTTGATTATTTTAGGCTGCAAAGTAGCATGTACGCTACTTTACGATCTTTCTCTATTCCTCGGAATATCTGACAAGACAACCCTTAAGCAATGAGGCAAGTCATGTCAAATACTACAAATAAAGCGTCGCGCCGCGAAACTCGTGCAGCCGCGTCTGAATATATTTATAACTTAACGGGTCAACCGTTCCCAAACTCTCACAAAGTATACGTTGAAGGTACTCAACCTGGTGTGCGCGTGGGTATGCGCGAAATAACGTTAAGTGATACGTTTATTGGTGGTACAGATGAAAACCCTGTGTATGAGTCAAACGACCCGCTACGTGTTTACGATACGTCGGGCCCGTATACCGATCCTAATTTTGAACTAGACGTGCGCAAAGGCTTACCAAAATTTCGTGAGCAATGGATTGAAAGCCGTGGCGACACCGAAGTTTTAGAATCTGTTACTTCGCAGTTTTCGCAGCAACGCATGGCAGATGAAGGGCTGGATCATATTCGCTTTGATCACCTTCCAAAAATTCGCCGTGGTAAAACAGGCAAAAACGTAACGCAAATGCACTACGCACGCCAAGGCATTATCACTCCTGAAATGGAATATGTAGCTGTTCGCGAAAATATGGGACGTGCAGAAATTCGTAAAGAACTACTTGCAGCACAACATAAAGGCGAGTCGTTTGGTGCGAGTATTCCTGAATTTATCACGCCAGAATTTGTACGGGATGAAATAGCCCGTGGCCGCGCTATTTTACCAAATAATATAAACCACCCAGAAACCGAACCTATGATTGTAGGTCGTAACTTTTTAGTAAAAGTTAACGCTAACATTGGTAACTCATCGGTAAGCTCATCTATTGAAGAAGAAGTAGAAAAAATGGTGTGGTCTACCCGCTGGGGTGCAGACACCGTAATGGACTTATCAACTGGCCGTTACATTCACGAAACCCGTGAATGGGTTGTACGTAACTCGCCGGTACCTATTGGCACCGTTCCTATTTATCAAGCACTTGAAAAAGTAAACGGTGTAGCTGAGGATTTAACGTGGGAAATTTTCCGCGATACGCTTATAGAGCAAGCCGAGCAGGGCGTTGATTACTTTACTATTCACGCCGGTGTATTACTTCGTTATGTACCAATGACGGCTAAACGTGTAACCGGTATTGTGTCGCGCGGTGGCTCAATTATGGCTAAGTGGTGTTTAGCGCACCATAAAGAAAACTTTTTATACACGCACTTTGAAGATATTTGTGAAATTTTAAAACAATACGATGTGTGTTTTTCACTCGGTGATGGACTGCGCCCTGGCTCTATTGCTGATGCCAATGATGAAGCGCAGTTTAGTGAGCTACGCACGTTAGGTGAACTGACTAAAATTGCGTGGAAACACGACGTACAAGTATTTATTGAAGGCCCGGGGCATGTGCCAATGCACATGATTAAAGCCAACATGGATGAGCAATTAAAGCACTGCGATGAAGCGCCATTTTATACTTTAGGCCCGTTAACAACCGATATTGCACCAGGGTACGACCATATAACCTCGGGTATTGGTGCGGCTCAAATAGCATGGTACGGCTGTGCAATGCTGTGTTATGTAACACCTAAAGAGCATTTAGGTCTGCCAAATAAAGAAGATGTTAAAGAAGGCTTAATTACTTACAAAATTGCAGCGCATGCCGCCGATTTAGCAAAAGGTCACCCTGGTGCGCAAGAGCGCGATAACGCGCTATCAAAAGCACGCTTTGAGTTTAGGTGGCACGACCAATTTAATATTGGTTTAGATCCAGACCGAGCTCGCGAATATCATGACGAAACCCTGCCGCAAGAATCAGGCAAAGTGGCTCACTTTTGCTCTATGTGTGGCCCTAAATTTTGCTCTATGAAAATTAGCCAAGAAGTACGTGATTATGCCAAAGATTTAGAAACACGTGGTATTGATCCTAATAACGCTGGGGACGCTATCGAGATCAAAATGATTGATGTAGAAGCCGAAATGAAAGCTAAATCTGCCCAGTTTAAGCAAACAGGCTCAGAGATTTACCATAAAGCGGTATAAAGTTGCTTTAAGTTATTAGTCGGGATTAGAGGCAATTGTAGGTGAGGTTTTATACCTCGCTTCTTTAAAAATTGAAGAAGTACGAAGTAAATTCGCACCTACTAATTAACTGCTTTGGAGGTTTTATGTTTTATAACATTGCGGTGGTCGGGTTTGGTTTAGCGGGCAGGTTAGCTGCGCTTGAGCTGAGTAAGCAGCATCATGTCACTATTTTTGAAGCAGACGACGAGCATACACAAAATAGTGCGGGCAAAGTGGCTGCAGCTATGCTTGCCCCACTTGCAGAGTCGGTATTGTGTGAGGCTGATTTAGCTTTAATGGGGCTTGATTCAATGAAGCGCTGGCCACAAATAGTAAGCGAACTTGAAGGTGATGTGTTTTTTCAGCAGCAAGGCTCATTGGTCGTTGCGCATCAGCAAGATAAAGGCGATTTACAAAGCTTTGCACAGCGTATAAAACCGCTAGCTGATCACACTGCTGAGCATGTGAATGCTCAGCAAATTACAATGCTTGAACCCGAACTTGCAGGGCGCTTTAATCAAGGCTTATTTTTACCCTGCGAAGGGCAAATAGATAACCAAGCATTTTATAAAGCCAGCTTTGCACAGCTTAATAAACGCAAAGTAAAATTTGTGTTTAACCAGCGCGTAACCATTAGCGACAACAAAATAAACAATCGACCCTTCGATTACATTATTGATTGTCGTGGGCTTGGCGCTAAAACAGCTCAAAGAGATAAACCGCTTAGGGGCGTGCGCGGCGAAGTAGCAAGGTTATACGCACCAGAGGTAAATTTAATCAGGCCCGTGCGCTTAATGCACCCGCGTTACCCAATTTATATAGCGCCTAAACCTAATCATGAATATGTAATTGGTGCGACCGAAATAGAATCGCAAGACAGCGGCGCCGCAACCGTACGCTCAACCCTTGAGTTACTTTCAGCAGCTTATACCGTACACAGCGGATTTGCCGAAGCACGGCTCCTTAATATTCAAACCGGATTACGCCCCGCATTTAGTGACAACCGCCCAGAAGTAACAAAAGTAGGTAACGTGATTAGCATTAACGGCTTATATCGACATGGTTATATGTTGGCGCCGGCATTAGTGGCGCAAGCAGTTTCGCAAATACAGTAAGAATAGAGTGAGAATAAAATGAACATTACAATTAATGGCGAGCTACTTAATGTTGATAGCAAAGCGCTCGTTGAGGTACTTCAAAGTTTTGGTGCAGCCGCGCCTTTTGCTGTGGCTATTAATAGCGAATTTATTCCACAAAGTCAGCACGGTAACTATGTACTTAATGAAGGCGACAGTGTTGAGTTGCTGTCACCCATTCAAGGCGGATAAAGCTCATGCAAACTAAAGACTGTTTAACTATTTATGGAGAGCAAATAAAGAGTCGTTTATTAATAGGCTCTGCACTTTATCCGTCGCCCGATATTATGACCCAATCACTAACCGCATCAGGCGCTGAAATTGTAACGGTGTCGCTTAGGCGCCAACAAAGTGCAGCAGCAGGCGATGATTTTTGGCAGTTAATAAAAAATACAGGCTTAAAAATACTGCCTAATACCGCAGGGTGCCACAGTGTCAAAGAGGCGATTACACTCGCAAAAATGTGCCGAGAGGTATTTGCCACCGATTGGATTAAGCTAGAGCTAATTGGCGATGATTACAATTTACAGCCTGACCCTTTTGCGCTACTTGAAGCCACAAAAATATTGATTGATGATGGTTTTAAAGTATTACCTTATTGCACCGATGACTTAGTACTTTGCCGGCGTTTAAATGAGCTAGGGTGTGAGGTGCTTATGCCGTGGGGCGCGCCAATAGGCACCGGTAAAGGCTTGTTAAATAGTTATAATTTAAAAACTATTCGAGAGCGCTTACCCAATACTACATTGATAGTAGATGCAGGTTTAGGTTTGCCATCGCATGCCTGCCAAGCACTCGAAATGGGGTATGATGCGGTATTATTAAATTCAGCCATTGCAGGGGCGGGTTGCCCAATTACTATGAGCCGCGCATTTAAAGCCGCAGTAGAAGCAGGGCGCTTTGCATACAAGGCAAAAGCGATGCCTGAAAAAGAAGTTGCAGCCCCATCAACCCCAACAATGGGTATGCCTTTTTGGCATCAGCAGTAAGGAAAGAATATGAATAACGTAGTATGGACAATTGCCGGATCTGACTCTGGCGGCGGTGCAGGTATTCAAGCAGATATAAAAGCAATGCAAAGTTTTGGTGTGCATGGGTGTACGGCTATTACGGCGCTTACTGCGCAAAATAGTTTAGGTGTAGAAGCAATTAATGCAGTCTCTACCGATATTATTGAATCACAGTTACTTGCACTTGAAAAAGACATGAAAGCCAAAGTGATAAAAATTGGCATGCTTGCCAATGTGCAGCAAATTCAGTTGATCAGCGAACATATAAGTCACTATAAAGCTAAGTGGCCTGTGCCTCCCGTTATTGTATATGACCCTGTTGCGATTGCCTCAAGCGGTGATTTACTAACAGAGGAAGACACAGTAAGCGCAATAAAAGAATGTTTACTGCCGCTGGTGGATGTAATAACTCCAAACACACACGAAACACAGTTATTAACGGGTGTGTATTTAATTGGTCCGGCTGCAATTAAAGAAGCGGCAAATAAGTTACTAAGTTGGGGCGCTAAAGCGGTTGTTATTAAAGGCGGACATTGGGATTATCCAAGTGGCTACTGCATTGATTATTGTATTGATAGTAATACGCAAAATGGCGAAGAATATTGGTTAGGCAATCAAAAAATACAAACACCGCATAACCACGGCACCGGATGTAGCATGGCGTCGGTAATTGCTGCGTGTTTAGCTAAAGACTACCCATTAAAAGATGCCTTTATTTTAGCTAAAGCGTATATAAACCAAGGGCTAAAACAGTCGGTACGCTATGGAGAAGGTATTGGTCCGGTTGCTCATACCTCGTTCCCTACTAATTTAGATGACTACCCACAAGTAATTGAGCCAGGTAGCTGGCTGGGCGATGAATTAGATTTTGATGTACCGTTTGATTTTAATATGGCGGCTGATTTTGCGCCTTGTGAAAGTAAATCGCTGGGTTTGTATGCGGTTGTAAATAGTACCGATTGGTTAGAAAAGTGCTTACAACAAGGCATTAAAACAGCGCAGTTACGCGTTAAAAATAAAACACAAGACGAGCTTGATGGGCTCATTAAGCAAGCTGTTGAGCTGGGCAAGCAATATAGCGCACAGGTATTTATAAACGACTACTGGCAGTTAGCTATTAAGCATGGTGCGTATGGCGTGCATTTAGGACAAGAGGATTTAGAGATTGCTAATTTAGTGGCAATTAAAGAGGCAGGCTTAAGGCTTGGGCTTTCTACTCATGGTTTTTATGAAATGCTGCGTGCGCATAATTATCGCCCTAGTTACATGGCATTTGGTGCTATTTACCCAACCACAACAAAAGATATGACAGGGCAAATACAAGGCCTTGAAAAGCTGATTAAATTTGTACCGCTTATGCAAAGCTATCCAACGGTAGCAATAGGCGGTATTGATTTAAGCCGTGCAAAGCAGGTAGCGAAAACCGGCGTAGGCAGTGTTGCCGTCGTGCGTGCGATTACCGAGGCTGATAATTATGTAGAGGCTATAAGCGCTCTGCAAGTAGCCATAAGCAGTGCAAATTAATACTAACAAGGGTAATACTAATAAGGCCGGTAAACGTGAATGAGCTAAGCGATAAAGAAACCCTGCGTTACAGTCGCCATTTATTGCTTGAAGAAGTTGGGCTTGAAGGGCAGTTAACGCTTAAATCTTCAACGGTTGCAGTAGTGGGGGCTGGTGGTTTAGGTAGCCCAGTACTTTTATATTTAGCCGCTGCGGGCGTTGGAATGCTTATTTTAATTGACGATGATGAAGTTGAGCTTTCAAACTTACAGCGCCAAGTGCTTTATAAGATAAATCACTTGGGGCAAAGCAAGGTTGCCGCCGCAGTTAAAGTATTAGCGAGCCTTAATAATCAAATAGACATAGTAACGCATTGCCAAAAGTTAGATGAGAATAATGCAGTTAACATGCTAAAAGGGGCTGACATCGTACTTGATTGCTCTGATAACTTTAGTACTCGCTATAGTGTTAATCGTTATTGTATTGCTAATAAAACACCGTTAATTTCAGGTGCAGCTTTGGCAACTAAAGGGCAGTTAATGGGCTTTGACTTTAGGCAAAGTGATAGCCCATGTTATGGCTGTGTTTTTCCACAGGGCGAAGCTACACCGGTTATTAATTGCAGTAACGCAGGGGTTATTAGCCCGCTACTTGGTGTAATTGGCTCCATGCAGGCGCAACTTACGCTTAACTTATTATTAGGTCACTTAAGTGGCAGTGTATTTATAACGTTTGATGCGCTTACTTTAAAACAACAACACTTCAAAGTGATTAAAGATTTAGAGTGTAAAGAGTGTGGCGTGAAGTAAGCGTTTTAGTTGATGGTTTATAACCGTTCGAAGTTAAGTAATTAGAAGCTTCGCTTCTCGCGGGAGCAAGCTCTCCGCCTACAGTAAATCTAAACTCTCACACCAAACTTGTAGATGCACAGCTTGCTGGCGTGACGAGCAAAGCTCGTAATTACTATATTTTATGTTTTCTCATTTACTCCACTTTTGCCTCTCTTTGTGCAATAAGATCTTAAGTGATTTATTCACAAAGAGGTTTAGAGGGCGCTGCGCTTTAGATAAACCGATGAGTAAGTAAGCTATTAGTTATAAATTAAAAACTGCATTTTTCGTGTAAGCGCCTACAAAAATTAAAAAACCGCGTTTAAATAAACGCGGTTTTTTGATTTCTAATTAACGATTGATTTTAGTCGTTAATTTTTGCAAACGCAGTACCTAAGCGAGTTACCACTTCTGGTAGTTGATCATCCAGTATTTCAGCTTTATTAGCACCCCATGCAAGTACCACAGTAGAGCCTAATTTAAAGCGACCCATTTCTTCACCCTTTTTAAGTGTGATGGCGTTATCGCCTGTGGTTGGGTATTTCCAACTGAATACATCGCTACCTGCTGGTGGTGTTACTGTACCAGCCCAAATAGTTTCGATACTTGCCACTATTGTTGCACCAACAAGTACCATAGCAAGCGGACCAATTTCAGTTTCAAAAATTGCAACTACGCGTTCGTTACGTGCAAATAAGTTAGGCACGTTTTGCGCTGTAAGTGGATTTACTGAAAATAAATCACCTGGCACGTAAATCATTTTACTTAAGGTGCCATCAATTGGCATATGAATACGGTGGTAATCTTTTGGCGCTAAATAAATAGTGGCAAACTTACCGCCTAAAAATGGTGTTGTATCATCTTGTGAGCCGCCTAGTAGCGCTTGCAAGCTGTAATCGTGTCCTTTAGCTTGTATTAGCTGTCCATCAACAATATCGCCTAGCTGGCTGATTGCGCCATCCACTGGATGAATAATAATGTCACTATCTTCTACCATTGGACGCACGCCGTCTTTTAAAGGACGGGTAAAAAATTCATTAAAGCTTTTGTAATGAGCAGGATCTGAATATTGTGCTTCGCTCATGTCTATTTTGTATTGTTTAATAAATAGTTTAATTAACGTGGTTGTTAAAGCGCCCGCTTTAGCAGCAGCTAATTTACCTACTACGCGCGAAATAAAATGTTTTGGCATTGCATACTGCATTGCGATTTTAAATTTGTCTAAACTCACAGTTTTTTCCTAAATTATACGCGAGGTGCGCGAGAACCGGCACGACCATCAGCCATTGTTTCTAAAATTCGGTGGTAGCTGTCAAAGCGCAATTGCGAAATTTTGCCATCAGCTACAGCTTCTTTAACTATACAACCCGGATCGTTTAGATGTTTACAGTCTCTAAAGCGACATCCGCCTATAAATTCTCTAAACTCTTTAAAACACCACGTTACACGATCAACATCTAAATGCCATAAACCAAATTCACGAATTCCTGGCGAGTCGATTAAGTTACCGCCGCTTGGTAAATGGTGAAGGCGTGAAACAGTTGTTGTGTGTTGGCCAAGGCCACTGTTTTCAGATACTTCTTTAGTTAATATTTCAGCATTTGGCAAAACAGTGTTAACGAGGGTTGATTTACCCACACCACTTTGGCCAACAAAAATATTATTTTTATCAACAAGTACTTCTTTTAACTCATCGATTCCATCACCCGATATATTACTAACAAGAAGTACTTTGTAGTCGAGTTTACGGTAGATATCGAGAACCTTTTGTATTTCACTAAGGCCCGCTTCATCAATTAAATCGGTTTTATTAAGCACTAAAATTGGCTCAATGCCCATATCTTCACAGGCAATTAAATAACGGTCGATAATGCTAGGGGTAAACTCAGGCAATACAGCCGATACCATCAGTATTTGGTCAATGTTGGCTGCAATAACTTTTACACCGTCGTAAAAGTCTGGGCGAGTAAGCTGCGAGCGGCGCTCTTGCGTAGCTTCAATTACACCCGCTAAATCACCTTCGCTTACTTTTGCACGGCGAAACAATACTTCATCGCCACACACTAAATTTGATACGGTGCGGCGTATATTACAGCGCAGTACATCGCCATTTTCAGTTTCGACATCGGCGTGTTGGCCAAAACGACTGATCACAATTGCGCTTTCGACCTGACCTAAGTTATCGGTTTGCCATTCTTGCGCCCCTTTTTTAGCAGGTCTTGAGTCTGCGCTATTAATGCGCTTTTGGTGATTGGCCTTGATCTGACGCGATTGGCCTTTACTTAATTTTTTTTGTTTTGCCACTGGAGGCCTATAACCTTAGTTAAATGTCGCTTTTCCTAAAAAAAGCTTTAGCTCGACGGTTGATACTAATATGATATATCGAAATGCGTTGGATCTAAAGGAAAGCACCGCTTAGGTAATTATGACTATTAATAAATCAAATTTAATTTGGCTCGATCTTGAAATGACCGGACTCGA
The DNA here is from genome assembly GCF_015864485.1 of Pseudoalteromonas sp. SWN166. Classification (NCBI taxonomy): domain Bacteria; kingdom Pseudomonadati; phylum Pseudomonadota; class Gammaproteobacteria; order Alteromonadales; family Pseudoalteromonadaceae; genus Pseudoalteromonas; species Pseudoalteromonas sp. SWN166. The sequence continues at coordinate 140,061 of NZ_JADYXB010000008.1, read as the reverse complement.
ACCAGAGACCGATAAAATACTCGAAATTGCGACGGTTGTCACTGACGCAGACTTGAATATATTAGCCGAAGGGCCAACTATAGCCATTCATCAAAGTAATGAGCTCCTTGATGGCATGGACGAGTGGTGTACCACTCAGCATGGCAAGTCGGGTTTAACAGCGCGCTGTAAAGCAAGTACCTTTGATGAAACTTATGCTGTAGAACAAACTATAGAGTTTTTAAAGCAGTGGGTTCCAGCTGGCGCTTCGCCAATGTGTGGTAATTCAATTGGGCAAGACCGCCGCTTTATGAATAAGTACATGCGCGAGCTTGAAGACTTCTTTCATTACCGAAATTTAGACGTGAGTACGATTAAAGAATTAGCACGTCGCTGGAAACCTGAAGTTCTTGCAAAAGTGAACAAAAAAGGCTCACACCTTGCTTTGGATGACATTAAAGATTCTATTATGGAATTAAAAGTCTATAGAGAAAATTTCTTTAATTTGTAAAAAACACTTGCAAACACTCCGTATTATTGTAGAATCCTGCCCCGCTCAAGACGATAACCCACGCGGNGTAAAAAACACTTGCAAACACTCCGTATTATTGTAGAATCCTGCCCCGCTCAAGACGATAACCCACGCGGGGTTAGTGTGTTTGAGTGATTGAATTACCATCAATTAATGCGGTACTAGCTCAGTTGGTAGAGCGCGACCTTGCCAAGGTCGAGGTCACGAGTTCGAGCCTCGTGTACCGCTCCAATTTCTAACCAAAAGAAATTGTAGTGAATAAAAGCTAGCTCAGTTGCTAGGATGTTGAACGCAATTTATTGCACATCAATAAAATAACTGAAAAATGCGGTACTAGCTCAGTTGGTAGAGCGCGACCTTGCCAAGGTCGAGGTCACGAGTTCGAGCCTCGTGTACCGCTCCAATTTCTGACCAAAAGAAATTGTAGTGATTAAAAGAAGTAAAAATGCGGTACTAGCTCAGTTGGTAGAGCGCGACCTTGCCAAGGTCGAGGTCACGAGTTCGAGCCTCGTGTACCGCTCCAATTTCTGACCAAAAGAAATTGTAGTGATTAAAAGAAGTAAAAATGCGGTACTAGCTCAGTTGGTAGAGCGCGACCTTGCCAAGGTCGAGGTCACGAGTTCGAGCCTCGTGTACCGCTCCAATCTTTTTATATCCTTTCAAAATTTTCTGTATTAAAAATCATAAACAAAATTATAATCTCAAATCTCTCTTATCTACTTTATTCTATGTGTAATATTCAGCATTGAAGTTTTAGATGTTAAAAGCTATCGCTTCGCGGACGTAAGATTTTTCGCCTACAAGAAAGGTTTTGTACTTTGAAGTTATGGATAAATAGCTGGAGTGAAGTAGGGGTTAATACTTTTAAGCATTAGAAACGTTTTCTAAAACAGCTCGCCCTGAATGGTTGCTATAATTCTTCTTGAGCCACCAGAGTCACGATGCTCACCCAAGTAAATACCTTGCCATGTACCTAGCGCTAAATAGCCATTTGAGATAGGAATACTTAACTCGCAGCCTAATGTGCTGGTTTTAATATGTGCCGGCATATCGTCGTCACCTTCATAATCGTGACGATAATAAGGCTGACGTTCAGGAACAAATTTATTGAAATGGCTTTCCATGTCCATACGAACAGTGGGATCTGCATTCTCGTTTATAGTAAGGCTCGCTGAAGTATGCTGAATAAAAAGATGCAGTAAACCCACCTTATAATTGGTAACTTCATGGAGCTGAGACAGTATTTCGTCGTCAATTAAATGAAAACCCCGAGTGCGGGGTTTTAATGTAATTTGTTTTTGCTGCCAACTCATAATTTATCGAAACTAACTTCAATATTTGCATTACCTGCATCACAGCTAAATGGCATGATGATTTTTTTACCTTGGCTTTTATGAGTAATTGTATGACCTTTACCTGATACAACAATAGGTGTAGCCATATCAAAATCAAACCCTTTTTCGCCTAGTAAGTTTTTAGCGCCGCCAGTGACCATGTTGGTAATTTCACCCACCATGTCAGTTACTTCTTCGTCTATAGTGTCGGGACGTTCGCCAAGCATACGTTCCATAATGGTTAACGCTAACTCTTCATCAAACGTAATTGAAAACGATCCACGAGTTTGCGGGCCAACCATACCAATCAGACCGGATACATCACCACAGGCTATTTCATCAGTTTTAATGCGTGGTTTACCTGGTTTTAATTGAGTTTGAGCCATAGTGCTTAAAACATTAATTAAAGACGATAAAAACGGATTGATGAACTCTACATTCATAGTGGGTACTCTTAAATTGGTGCTAAGAAATGGCTATATAGTGTGAGTATAGCCACTAAGGATAACTTCGGGGAATTATGATGCTCTGCAAGACTCACATTTACCATGTGCTTCTATTGTTTGCCCAGAAACAACAAAACCACCTTCAGCTGCTAAGTTATTTAGCTCATGAGAGATAACGGTCGAATGTAACTCTTTTACAAAACCACAGGTATCGCAAATTAATAATTGTACTGGGTGTATATGATCAAAGTGATGGCACAGCATAAATGCATTTGTGCTTTCAATTTTATGAATAAAACCTAGTTCAGCTAAAAAGTCTAATGCACGATAAATAGTTGCAGGTTTAGCACCTGTTTCAGTTACTTTTAATTGCTCAAGCAAATCGTATGCACCAACACCACCTTGTGCACTGGCTAGCAGGCGAAATACTTTCTCGCGGATTGGCGTAAAACGCGCACCACGGTTGTCACAAACTTGTTTTGCTTTACTTACGAGTGATTCTATATTCATCATTACTCTTATCCTTATGCTGCCGTGATATACTAACATACTGTGTTGTAGTTGCAGCGTTTTTATTAAACGCTTTTTACCTAGGAAACCCGGTAATGCATGAACTGTTAGCTATATTTATTTTCTTTTTTGCAGTTATTGATCCCATTGGCACTGTACCTGTATTTATTGCAGTTACGCGTGGTGAGGATGAAAAGTTTAAGCGCAAAGTTATATTTAAAGCGGTAGGTGTATCTGCATTAGTGCTCTTGTTTTTTGTTCTCGCAGGGGAGCAATTACTTAACGCAATTGAAATACCACTTTCTGCTTTTCAAATAGCTGGCGGTATCATATTACTTATTTTTGCGCTTTCAATGATATTTGGTGAAAGCAAGCCAGAGGCCGAAATTAACAGTGTACGCGACAGCATGGAGACTGCCATTTTTCCTCTGGCTATTCCGTCTATTGCGAGCCCGGGTGCCATGTTAGGTGCTGTGTTAATGACTCGTAATGAGGAATATACATGGGTGGAGCAATTATTAACGTCTTCTATGATGCTCGCTGTATTAGCAGTTGTGCTGGTTTTATTACTCCTTGCAACGCATGTACATAAATTAATTGGTGACAGTGGCGCAAGTATAATAAGTAGAATAATGGGGCTTATTTTAAGCTCTGTTGCAGTAACTAATATTTTAAATGGCATAGCCCATTATTTTGGCTTGCAGGTGTTCTCTTAACATTGATGCCCGTTAGGCTTTTGTGTAAAATGCAGCGCCTTTTAAGCTGTGCTTAATAACTTTAATACCCTGAGGTTTGCTTTGAATAAATGTACTTTGGATAGACGCTTTTCTGTGGCCCCAATGCTTGATTGGACCGATCGCCATTGTCGTACTTTTCATCGCAAAATGACTAAACATACTGTGCTTTATACTGAAATGATAACCACAGGGGCTATTTTATTTGGTCGAGGCGACTACTTACATTTTAATAAACACGAAGGCCCCGTTGCGCTACAACTTGGTGGCTCTGATCCTAAAGCGCTTGCGCAATGTGCAAAGCTCGCAGGTGAGCGTGGCTATGACGAAATAAATTTAAATGTAGGTTGCCCGTCAGACCGAGTTCAAAATGGCCGATTTGGCGCATGCTTAATGGCTGAACCTCAGTTAGTTGCTGACTGTGTTGCAGCAATGAAAAGCGAAGTAAGCATTCCGGTTACCGTTAAAACGCGCATTGGTATTGATGAGCAAGATTCGTATGAGTTTTTATGTGCACTTATTGAGGCGTCTCATAAGGTAGGGTGTGATGACTTTATTATTCATGCTCGTAAAGCATGGCTCAATGGCTTAAGCCCAAAAGAAAACCGTGAAGTTCCACCGCTTGATTACCCTCGTGTTTACCAACTTAAAAAAGACTATCCGCAACTCGATTTAAGCTTAAATGGCGGTGTTAAAACAATTGAGCAGAGCCTAGAACATTTACAGCATATCGATGGTGTAATGATTGGCCGTGAAGCTTACAGTAATCCATTTATGCTTAATGACGTTGATGAAAAAATTTATGGTGATGCTGCAAACACACAATCTCGCCATGATGTAGTACGCTCAATGTACAGCTACATTGAAGAAGAAATGCGCTTAGGTGCTAATTTTTGGCATATAGCTCGACACATGCTCGGTATTTTTCAGGGGCAACCTGGCGCACGTGGTTTTAGACGTCACCTTTCTGAAAGTGGCCATGGTAAGCAGGCCGATTTAACGGTAATGGATAAAGCATTGAGCTTTGTACCAGAATAAAGCTTAGGTTTAAAATGATCTAAATATGAGCCACTTTCGAGTGGCTTTTTTGATCCTAAAAATTAGTCAAAAGCATAATTTATTGGCCAATTACACTCTATTATGTTCAGCTGGAAGTCACTAAGTTCTTAAGTGTTTTTAATTCATCTCATTGATATAAAATAGTTTATTTTAGTTTTTATGGACTTGGCACAACTCTTGGAATCCTCTTGTTGTAATCAATTAAAAATTAACAGGAGAATACCATGGGAATATTTAACCGCGTAAATGATGTTATTCAATCAAACATTGTCGCCATGCTTGATAAAGCAGAAGACCCTGAAAAGCTTTTAAACCTAATGCTTACCGACATGCAAGATGCATTAAATAAGTGTCGTACTACAGCTGCCGCTTTATTGTGTGAAGAAAAAATAATTAATCGTCAAATTGATACTAAAAAAATAGAATTAGCAGCTTGGCAAACTAAAGCAGAGCATGCGATTAAAAAAGGCAATGATGACCTTGCTAAGTCTGCCTTACTTGAAAAGCAACGTGTTAGCGAAAGCATTGTAAATAGGCAAACGCAATTAGAAACTTTGCAAGAGTCTATCGCAAAAATTAAAGCTGATTGCGAGCGCTTACAGCAAAAAATGACTATGGCTAAAACTAAGCAAGCTCAATTGATGCAGCGTCATAATGTTGTTATTGCTAGAGGGCGAATCAGTACACAATTACAAAGCGATAAAGTAGCTCATGCACTATCTCGATTTGATCAGGTAGAGCAGCGTGTAGAAAGTATTGAAGCGCAAATAGAAGCATATGAGTTAACTGACTCTGCAAATACGACGGCTTCACAAATTGAAACTTTAGTTAAAAATGAAAAAATAGATGCTGAGTTAGCCCAGTTAAAAACAAGTTTAAAAACTGATTTAAAACAGACTGCTTAAGGGGAATATTATGAATAGCTTTAATCGTCAACGAGGTTGGTATAAAGATACTCTGAATAAAAAAATATCGGGTGTTTGTAGTGGTTTAGCTCATCGATTGGATTTTCCTGTATGGGCAACACGTGTAGTTACTATTTTATTATTTTTGAGTTTTCCGTTTGCTATTGCACTTGGTTATTTTATAGCGCATTGCTGTCTTGAAGACAAAGTATATTAAGGAGTATCACCATGAAAGCCTTAGCTGTCTGCGTAATTATCTATTTATTACTGTTTACTGATTTAATAACGTTTGTGCAGATTGATTCTTGGCAGTTGCCGTTATGGATTGCTGATATTAGCTGGGCAGGGCTCGAGCTTGTAGGTGCTTTGGCCGCAATTGTTGCTGTGGTTGCGGTAGTGGCTTTAATTACTATGGGATTAGTTGGAGCGGGTGTTGTGGCATTAGCAGGGACTGTTTTAGCGCTTTTATTCGGATCTATAATGATTGCATGGCCGTTACTATTTGTTGCAGTGTTGTGTTGGCTTGTTGCCGATAACAAAAAAGTAGCCTCTTAATCCTTAATTTGACTGACTATTATAGGTTAACTATGTTAAATTTAGCCTGTAATTTAAAGTTTTTATAAGGATAAGAATGATGACGAAACTATGTTTTTCGATGGCTTCTGCATTAATATTTAGTTTTTTTTCGTCATCGTTGGCGGCGCACTCAGGGCACGATCATGGTTCTGATGTGGCTGTGCTCGAAGTAACTAACGCGCAAATTAGAGAGTTTTTACCTGGCAGTACTTCAACTGTAGGTTATTTAACGCTAATAAATCACAGTGGAGCCGCAGCAACTTTAACTAAGGCAACTATTGATGGCTTAGGCCGTGTTGAAATACACGAGCATTCACATGTAGACGGCATGATGAAAATGCAACAAGTTGAATCAGTTGAAATTAAAGCGCACGAAAGTGTCAGTTTTCAACCTGGCGGTTATCATTTAATGGTATTTGAACCACAAGAGCCATTAAAAGTAGGGCAAGAACGCAAACTCACGCTATATTTTAGTGACGGTAATCGCTTGTTCACTAATGCTCAAGTCGTATCGCTTGAAGCGCAAGCTACGCAGTCAAAACCATCTACTCAACACGCTCATCACTAGGAGTACACATGTCGCAACACAAAGGAAAAATAGCAGGAATAGTTGTTTTACTGCTTATTATATTTTACGCAATTGCTGTTTATTGGAGCACAGAGCCTGCACGTTTCGATGTTGTTGCAAACGCGAAAGAGCAAGCGCAGCTTCATAATGAAAAAATAGTAACGGGTTATGTAACTACATCAACGCTTATTACAGTTGCTAGCACTTTGCTTGATAAACCAGGTGGCTACTTATCAAATGATGTGATACCGCCAAGTATTATTATGGATGATATGCCAGCGTGGGAATATGGCGCACTTGAAATGGTGCGTGATTTATCGCTTTCTATGCGTAAAGATTTTAGTCGTTCGCAATCACAATCAACTGAGCATGAAGCACTTAAAAAGGCACAGCCACAGTTTAATATAAGCTCTGAAGCATGGGCGTGGCCAAGCGCTGAAGGTGAGTACCAAAAAGGTATTGATTATTTAATGGTATATCGTGGACAAATTGCTAATGAACATGAACGCGATAGCCAGTTTTACGCACGAGCAGATAACTTACGTAGTTGGCTTAAAGAAGCTGAAAAACGTTTGGGTAGCTTAAGCCAGCGTTTAAGTGCCAGTGTAGGCCAAGAAAAAGTGAATACCGATTTAGCGGGTAACTCATCTAATAAACAAGCAACTCTTGCGCCGTTACAGCAGCAAGTAAGAACACCGTGGTTAGAAATTGACGATGTGTTTTACGAATCGCGCGGCGCTACTTGGGCGTTACTGCATTTTTTACAAGCGATAGAGTATGACTTTAATGATGTGCTTGAAAAGAAAAATGCACGTGTAAGTGTTCAGCAAATTATACGTGAGCTTGAGGCAACCCAAGAAACAGTGTGGAGCCCACTTATTTTAAACGGGAATGGTTTTGGCTATGTGGCTAACCATTCTTTAGTTATGGCAAATTATATTTCTAGAGCCAATGCGGCTTTAATCGAACTTAGCGAGCTATTAGCTCAAGGATAAAAAATGAAAAAGTATTGTTTAGCAGCAGCCCTTTCAATGGCATGTTTAGCACCCGCAGCGCAAGCTGACACTCTACTAGGTTTATACGTAGGTGTTGATGGGTGGAAGTCAGATAACGATGGTCAATTTTCTTATAAAGATAAATCATCTCAAGATTTTGATTTTGAGGATGAGACTTTTGTAAGTTACTACGCGGCACTTGAGCACCCAGTGCCACTAGTTCCAAACATTAAACTAAAGTATACAGAGCTTGAGCTAAATGGTTCTGCACAGCTTACAGATACATTTAGCTTTAATGGCTCTGATTATGTTGTGGGTTCTACTGTAAATACAGTTAGTGATTTAACGCATATTGATTACATCTTTTACTACGAGATTTTCGATAACGATTTAATCTCGATTGACTTAGGTTTAAACGTTAAACAATTTGATGGTGATATTGTTGTAAGTGGCACTACCCAAAATGGTGGCACTGACTTTACCGAAACCAAAGACTTCTCTGGTTTTGTTCCTCTTGCATATGGCCGTGCTGAAGCAGGCTTACCGTTTACTGGTTTAAGTGTATTTTTTGAAGGTAGCTTTTTGGCTATTGACGATAGCAAAGTACAAGATTATCAAGTCGGCGTAGCGTATGAACTTATTGATAATTTAGCGGTAGATGTTGCAATTAAAGCAGGTTACCGCTCTATGATATTAGAACTTGATGATGTAGATGATATTACTACTGATATTGATGCATCTGGCCCATTTGCGGGTATTCAGGTTCATTTTTAATTAGTTACCTCTAATTGAACAAAGCGTGGCATATTATTTTATAGCGTGCCACGCTAAATCAAACTCTCCTTCCAACGCATTATTAATCAGTTGCTTATAGACCTTATTTACTGGGAAGTTAATAAGTTTAGATAGCTCATCACCTGTTTGAGTAAATTTGTAATAGCTTAATACCAAATCGCTACTCTTTGCTTTTAACGTTACTTTTTGCGATAAAAATGAAAGCGTAAGTTCTTGCCCTGCTTTAAGCACTGCAGATTCAATCTCTTTTCTATACAGTAAATTAAGATCCATGAGCGTTAAAATATCAGGAAAGCTAATGCCTGTTTTTCCTAAATTTAGAGATACTTTATTGCCTTTTCGTAGTAAATCGAACAAAGATGGTTTTTTATAAAAGCCGAGTAAAATGAAGTGACTATCGTCTTTTTCGTTGTAACCTGAAAGCGAAACACACTTTTGTAAAGAGTCCGCTTCTCGCTGTGTCATGTGCTTTAACGTTTGCAGGCTTTTAATTGAAAACGTCCCCGGGTTAAGCGTTTCTCCCGTTAAAATTTTAGCCCATAAAGTTTGCATTGACTCATTTGAAGTATCTTCACACAGCGCTATAAAATGCTCTACCCAATCTACATCAGGTTGTTTACTACTTGCTACATCAGGGCAAAACCCCATAGCCATTGCTAAAATTGACTCTATATTTTGTTGCTGTTTTATTAGTAGCAAATCTTGGCGCTTTTGGGCGCGAGCTAAAACAGAGTTTTCACTGTTGATATGATAAAGCGGTTTAATTTGGCCTTTAATATCGTAACTTTGCTCGTTAGTAGGTAGCACGCCGTTACTTCCTACTTTAGTTATAGGATAGCCAAGTAAGGATTCAATGATGTTGGCAAGGTTAATTCTCGCTTGTGCTGTTTTGACTGTCATGACTTTGCATTATCCTTTGTGGATCACTAAGTTGTGCAACGGTTTGAAGGTTATTTAATCCCAGCGAAACTGTATTACGCAGCACATACTCGCTCAAAATTGCGGTGTAGCCAGATATCAAAGGAGCGGTTGTTTGCCCTTCAATATTACATATTAAAGTAACAATACCGTTTTGCTCACTAAAATTAAATGTTCCTCTGATAATATGTTCAGCATTTAAAAGTATGTTAAAGCTGACCTTATTTTGACTTATCGACGTTATGATCATTTCACCATAACCCCATTTCCCTTTCCAAGACTGATGAGCCCCTAAGCCAGAACTAGGTTCGCCTAGAGTAAAGCGTATGCTGGAGTCTACCTTTTCCCACGGAGACCATTTTTGCCATTGACTAAAGTCGGTGACAAGCGGCTTTACTACTTCTATATTTGCATTGATTTCAATTGTTTTATTCACACTATAACTTTGAGGGAGTATCAGTCCTATCAGTACGAGTACTAATAGTAATAACAGTACGCCTTTAATTAATATTTTTAATAGCTTAATAAGCACACCTTTATTCGTTTTTTGAGCTGAAATACAACAACTTTTATTAATGGACTATAGTATGAATTAGATTATAAACCAAAAATAATTTATTAATTGTTACTTAGTTGCATGAATACCGTTAGAGCTATATTTTTAATGAAGCTATAAAATAAATACACTTGTTGAAAGTTTTGATTCTACATTTCTTGGTTTTGTAAAATGAACCAATAAGATGTTGAAGCATAGAATCAGTAAAATTGCTTAAAGACTTGGGGAAGTGGAGAGTGTTTTATGTATGCATACTTATTTTAAAAATCGAACTTATAAATAAACGCTAAAAAAGATTAACTTATTATTATTTAAGATAATGAACGATTTAGAATTTAAGGCGCAATATGCTTTGACTACTTTGTATATATAAACAATTTAGTAGGGTATAATTCGCGCCTTTTGTTATTCTACGGCCACAATTATGAGCACTCTCAAAGCTAAGCGCGCCTTATTTTCATACCCTAAGTACTGGGCTGAATGTTATGGCACCGCGCCATTTTTACCAACTACACGTGAAGAAATGGATGCACTTGGCTGGGATAGCTGCGACATAATAATAATTAGTGGCGACGCGTACGTCGATCATCCTAGTTTTGGTATGGCTGTAATTGGCCGTGTACTTGAAGCGCAGGGTTTTAGAGTGGGTATTATTGCCCAGCCTGCATGGGATTCTAAAGACGCATTTATGGAACTCGGCAGGCCAAATTTATTTTTTGGTGTAACAGCCGGTAACATGGATTCGATGATCAATCGCTATACAGCTGAAAAGCGTATGCGCCACGATGATGCTTACACGCCAGATAACGTAGGCGGTAAACGCCCAGATCGCGCCGTAATGATCTACTCACAAAAATGCCGTGAAGCCTACAAAGGAATACCGATTGTTATTGGTGGTATTGAAGCTAGCCTTCGTCGTATTGCTCATTATGATTACTGGCAAGAAAAAGTACGTCGTAGTATTTTGTTTGATGCAAAAGCTGACATTTTAATTTACGGTAACGCAGAGCGCCCGTTAGTTGAAGTTGCACACCGCATTGCCGCAGGCGAAACAATGGATACTATTCAAGATATTCGCGGCACAGCTGTTATTCGAAAAGAGCCTTTACCGGGTTGGCGTGGTAGCGACTCTACCGCTATTGATAAAATTGGTAAAATTGATCCTATTCCAAATCCATACGGCGCTGATGATGTTGGCTGTAGTAAATCAGAGTTTAAACAAGCGGGTATTGATTTAAAAGCGGAAGCTGCAAAACCAATTATGGTTCAGCCTGCGCGTCCTAAGCCGTGGGAAAAAACCTATGTTAAGTTACCTGCTTATGAACAAGTAAGTGTTAACAAACCTTTATACGCCCATGCTTCACGTATTCTACATCAAGAAACAAACCCTGGTTGTGCAAGAGCGCTGTTTCAGCGACACGGCGATCGTTCTATTTGGGTAAACCCGCCAGCATACCCACTAGAAACACATGAGATGGATGCTGTGTTTGGTTTACCGTATCAGCGTATTCCTCACCCAAGTTACGGCGACTCTAAAATACCTGCTTATGACATGATAAAAACGTCGGTTAATATTATGCGCGGTTGTTTTGGTGGTTGTTCGTTTTGCTCAATTACGGAGCATGAAGGGCGTATTATTCAAAGCCGTTCGCAAGAATCAATTATTGAAGAAATTGAACAGATTAGAGATAAAGTACCGGGCTTTACTGGTGTTATTTCTGATTTAGGTGGTCCAACGGCTAACATGTATAAACTGCGTTGTACGAGCAAAAAGGCAGAGAGTACCTGTAGGCGTTTATCATGTGTGTATCCTGAAATTTGTAAGCACATGGATACAGACCATACACCAACAATAGACTTGTATAAAAAAGCACGTGAAGTTAAAGGTATTAAAAAGGTATTGATTGCTTCTGGTGTTCGTTACGACTTAGCTGTACGCGACCCGCGTTACGTTAAAGAATTAGTAACCCATCATGTGGGCGGCTACTTAAAAATAGCGCCAGAGCATACAGAGGACGGTCCATTATCAAAAATGATGAAACCAGGTATGGGCGCGTACGATCAATTTAAAGAATTATTTGATAAGTACTCTAAAGAAGCCGGTAAAAAGCAGTATTTGATCCCTTACTTTATCTCGGCTCATCCAGGGACAAAAGATGAAGACATGGTAAACATGGCTTTATGGCTTAAATCAAACGACTTTAAGCTGGATCAGGTGCAAAATTTTTACCCATCACCGATGGCTAATGCGACGACTATTTACCACACAGAAATGAACTCTTTACGTAATATTAAAAATAATACGGAAGTTGTTCCAGTACCTAAAGGTGCGCGCCAACGTAGATTACATAAAGCTATTTTACGCTACCACGATGCAGCTGGTTGGCCAATGATACGTGAAGCTCTACGTAAAATGGGTAAAGCTAATTTAATTGGTAAAGGGCCTAACTGTTTAGTGCCTGAGGAAGGGCGTGATGAAAAAGCAGGTAAAGGTGGCAGTAAAGGCGGACGTCCTGCACTAACGCGACATACTGGTTTTAGCCAATTTAAAAAGGCAAACACTAAACCAAAAGTAGGCGGTAATCGTCAAAGTACACGTTAGTGATTCAATCTAATAATAACTAGTAGATTAGTTTAATTACGCTAAGGTTTTTTAAACCCTTTTAATGCGTAAATTAAGTAAACCTTGCTCTTTATTATCTATATTATTGTAGGTGATAAAGAGCGAGCTTTTAGAAACCCCTCTTGAGATAGCACGTATTTAGTGCCTATATACTTACAGTTAGTTTTTTCTTAAAACGTTGATGATAACCACAAACGCAACTTAAGTGACCATAGCGGCTGAATGCCTGTTAGCCCTTGCGTCATTTTATTATTTTTTAAGATTATATAGGATGGCGTGACTTGTCCTTGCCAATCGGTAAATATCTCACCGTGTTGATCGTTGACAGTGGTGAAACTGTAGCCATGCTCATTTAAATAATTATGTAGTTCTTGAGCTGAATCTGACTTTATTGCGATGGTGACTACGGGATAATTATTTTCTGCGGAGAGTTCGTTTATGGCAGGGGAGGTAATACTACAAATAGGACACCAAGTTCCCCAAAAATAGACAAGTGTTGGTTTATCATGGCTCATTGCTGCTAAATCAATGTTTTGCCCTTTATAATCTGTTAATTGCAATTGCGGATTAGCTGGCATTACAGGTTGTCGCCACCAATTAACAGCAGTGTAAATAACGAAAAATATAGAGCCATATATCAACACACTTTTTAATATTGATAGGCCTTTTTGTTTTGGCGTTTTTTTAGGTGTGTCTTTTTTATTTTTGGTATCCGTTTTCATAGTTGCAGCTTTACCCTAAGTGTTTTTTACTTTAGTTATTTGCAAAAGTTTCTAATTTACACCAGCAACCAGGTAGCAGTACCTAAAAAGGCGAATATACCTACAATGTCTGTCACTGTAGTCAGTACTACACTACCTGCAAGCGCAGGATCTATATTCATTCTTTTAAGAATTATTGGAATACTTGCACCAGCAACTCCCGCTACAACTAAATTCATAAACATAGCGAAGGCGAGTACACCACCAAGCATAAAGTCCCATTGCCATAGGGCAATAACACCTGCAATTAACAGCGACCATAAAACGCCGTTTAGTGCGCCAATGGCAAGCTCTTTCATCATCAAGAAACGTTGGTTTGTTTGATTTATATGACCTACTGCAATACCACGGATAACAAGCGTTAACGATTGGCTACCAGCAACACCACCCATAGAAGGGACAATACCGTTAAGTACAGCCAAAATAGGGAGCACATCTAAAGTACCTTCAAAAAAGCTAGCTACAAAAGCAGCTGCAAGTGCAGTCAGCAAGTTAACACCTAACCAAACTGAGCGTTTTTTAGAGCTTTTTAGTACGGGAGCAAAAGTATCTTCTTCATCATCAAGACCGGCTAAGCCTAATAAACTATGCTCAGCATCTTCTCGAATTACGTCAACGATGTCATCGATAGTGACACGACCAAGGAGCTGATCGTTATCATCAACGACGGGGGCCGATATCCAATTATGACGCTCAAATAATTGAGCTACTTCACTTTCATCCATTGAGATTGGGATAGACTCACAATCTTCATCCATTAAATCGCGAACAATCTTTTCTGGTGGATTAGTTAATAATGTACTGAGTGATAAAGCGCCTATAAAGCAGTTATGCTTATCAACAACATATAAGTCATCGGTACCTTCTGGTAACTCGCCACGTAGCCTAATATATCGAAGTACAACATCAAGCGTAACGTCAGGGCGAATGGTCACCGTATCGGTGTTCATGAGCGCGCCAGCAGAACGCTCTTGATACGAAAGTGCTTGTGTTGCACGTTCACGGTCTTGAATGTCCATCGCGCTAACAACGTCTTTGTAAACGGTGTCAGGCAGGCTACGTAATACTTCACCTAAGTCATCATGGCCCATATCTTCGGTTGCGGCTGCAATGTGCTTAGGTTCCATTTGGGCAATAATGCCTAAACGTACATCTTCTGATAGTTCTTCAAGAACATCACCTTGTACATCGGGATCAACCAACTGCCAAAGTAGTCGGCGAATTTTATGCGGTGATGACTCTAATAGTAGTGCGGTATCACAAGGAGCTGTTTTTGCGAGCATGCGCCTAACTTGAACAAATTGACCACTATTAAGTGACTTAGTCACCTGCTTTAGTTGTTGTAGTGGGTAATCTTGTTCAAAAGCTTCAGGCATTGGCGTCCTTTATAAATTTTTATATTACTTTATGAGGGGAGGTGAGTTAACTGGCGTCACTAACCATATTTATTTTATATATCTGTTTTAGTTGAGGCATTAGTAATGCGAGTGTTGTTTTTATAAAACAGATTACTCTTGTTCATTAAAGCGTTGTGCTATCAATTCTCCAACAGCATGTAAAGCTTGCTCAGAATCAGGGCCTTTACATACAACTTTAACTTCTTTGCCTTGGCTACTTTCAAGTAACATGAGTGCAAGTACGCTATCGCCTGCGGCTTCTTTGTCATCTTGAAATAATGTAATTGTAGCATCAAACTGCACTGCCAATTGGGCAAGTACGGTGGCTGCTCTGGCGTGTAATCCTAATTTGTTTTTTATTAAAAAAGTGTCTTCACAATGCATAAGTTACTCTACCTAAGCTGAACAGGTGATTATTCAGCTATATTATTTTTCTTGTTCGCGATGGCGAATTTTTACATTGGGGTGTGTCATTGCAAAACTTTCACCAATAGTTTGCGCTAAATATACAGAGCGATGTTGACCGCCCGTACACCCAATGGCAATGGTCAAATAACTGCGGTTATTTCTCTCTAAGTGCGGCAACCACGTTTGTACAAATGTTTGAATTTGCCATGTGAACTTTTGCACAATACTATGACTAGCCAAATAATCTTTAACAGGTTGATCTAACCCATTTAAAGGCTTTAATTCAGGCTCCCAATGAGGGTTTGGTAAAAAGCGTGCATCAAATACATAGTCTGCTTCTTTTGGGATACCGTGTTTAAAACCAAACGATTCAAACGTGACAATAAGTTGCTTATCTTTTTTACCTAAAATCTTTTCACGAATAGATTCAGCGAGTTGATGAACGCTTAAGTCAGTCGTGTCTATCATAAAGTCGGCGCGGGTGATTAATACATCAAGTAATTCTTTTTCTTTTTTGATGGCTAAATCCAGAGGCAGTGAATCTATTGATAATGGGTGTAATCTGCGTGTTTCAGAAAAGCGTTTGATCAATGTTTGATCGTCGCTGTCTAAATAAAATAATGTAGGTTTTGCAAAATCAGGTAGGTATTCAAGAATATCGTTAAATTCTTCCTGCTCTTTAGGAATGTTTCGAACATCAATGCTGACAGCAATTCTATCGTAGCTATCAGATACACTGCGCACTAATGAAGGCAGTAGGTTTACTGGAATATTATCTACGCAATAATAACCTAAATCTTCTACAACGCGTAAAGCAACCGATTTCCCAGAACCAGAACGGCCACTTATGATAATTAACTCCATTTATCACCCTTTAATAAAACTACGATTGATCAACAATAACTTGGTAAAGTTCAGCATCTGATTTTGCACTACGTAACTGCTTACAAAAATCTTTGTTATTGAGTCTATCAGCAATGGTAGCTAGAGTCTTTAAGTGCTGCTGGTTATCTCCATCTGGTACGATGAGTGCGACGAAAATATCAACAGGGCGGTTATCTATAGCATCAAAATTTATTGGCGTTTCGCTAACGAGCACTAAAGCCAAAGGCTCTTCTGCACCGCTCATTCTTCCGTGAGGAATCGCAATGCCACGCCCTATACCTGTACTACCCAATTTCTCTCTACTCATTAAAGCAGTTAGAATGTCTTGTTGCGGTAGGTATGGAAGTTTAGCGTGAGCAAGTTCGCTAATGAACTCTAAAATCCTTTTTTTGCTATTAAAAAGGACCGCAGCTTTGCTGCAGTCCTGGCATATAAGTGAGCTTAATTTCATCATATTAGTGTCGAGCAAGCTTCTCTTTGTGTTTAATTACTTGGCGATCTAGCTTGTCGATCAACGAGTCAATGGCGGCATACATATCTTGATGTTCTGTAGAGGCAAAGAGTTCGGCGCCACTTACGTGTATTGTCGCTTCTGCTTTTTGATTTAGTTTTTCTACATCAAGAATGACATGAACATTATTAATATGATCAGAGTGTCTTTCTAGCTTCGCAAATTTAGTATTAATATAGTCTCTTAATGAATCGGTTAATTCTACGTGACGACCAGTTAAGTTTAGTTGCATAAGCATTACCCTCTTTGTTTAGCGTCTTAAATCAAGCTTTTACGTTGATTTGACGGTGGAATAGCCAGAGACTCGCGGTATTTTGCGATTGTACGTCTCGCTACTTTAATTCCTTGCTCAGCCAATATATCCGCTATTTTGCTATCACTCAATGGTTTTGCTGAGTTTTCTGCTGCGATTAATTTTCGGATAAGCGCACGTATTGCTGTAGATGAGCATTCACCTCCATTTTCGGTGCTTACATGGCTTGAGAAAAAGTATTTAAGCTCAAATATACCACGGGGTGTGTGCATATATTTTTGAGTTGTTACGCGCGAAATTGTTGATTCGTGCATTTCTACCATTTCAGCAACATCATTTAAGACCATTGGTTTCATGGCTTCAGGGCCGTGTTCAAAAAAGCCTTGTTGCTGCTTAACAATGCAATTAGTTACTTTTAATAGTGTGTCGTTTCTACTTTCTAAGCTTTTAATAAACCATTTAGCTTCTTGTAAATGTGAGCGAATAAACTGGCTGTCACCACTGGATTTTACAGTGCGAGACATTGCAGCGTATTGGCTATTAACACGAATTTTAGGCATGCTATCTGGGTTTAACTCAACAACCCAGCGGCCTTTAATTTTTTTAACTGACACATCAGGAATAACATACTCAGACTCTTCTCTTACAATAGTATCTGCAGGCTTAGGGCTAAGAGTATGTATTAATGTCATTACTTCTTTAAGCTCTTCTTCTTTGAGCTTAGTCTTCTTCATTAATGTACGATAGTCACGAGCTGCTAATAAATCAATATGCTCGGTTAAAATCATTTTCGTTTCATTAATGTAAGGTGTTTCTTTATCAAACTGGTTAAGTTGAATACATAAACACTCTTGTAAACTACGTGCAGCAATACCGACAGGATCAAACAGTTGGATGCGCTTTAATACTGCTTCAATTTCATCAAGTTCAACTTCGTTATCTTCTTCGTTTTCTTGATTAAAGCTTTCTAAAATTTCTTCGCAGCTTAGTGTTAAAATGCCTGAATCATCGACGGCTTCTACAATAGCAATAGCAATGGCTTCATCGGTAGGGCTAAATGGCGTTAGTTGTAATTGCCACATTAAATACTCATGAAGCGTTTCAGTAGAGGCGCCTTGGTATATTGATTCGTCTTCAGGCATTGGACCTGATGATGCTGCAGGGGCGGCACTCATGTACTCATCCCAACTAACATCCATAGCCATGTCGTCACTTAGCGTGTCTTTTGCAAGTGCTTCACCACTATCTTGTTCGTATTCGCTTGGAGCATCATCGGCAGATGCGCTAACAGTTATGTCATCTGTATCTGCTTTTTGCTCGTTTTTACCTGCAGCGTCTTCGGAATAGTCTGGTTCTTCAACCTCTAATAGCGGGTTGCTGTCGAGAGCTTCTTGTATTTCTTGCTGGAGATCCAATGTACTGAGTTGCAACAAACGAATAGCTTGTTGCAGCTGTGGAGTCATTGTAAGTTGCTGGCCCATGCGCAGCTGTAGTGATTGCCTCATGTATCTCTAACAATCCTTTTATGTTGTTATAATTAATACTAGCAGATGCTTAAAGACATGGCGTAAATGTTACAGCCTAAATTGCTCGCCTAAGTAAACATCGCGTACTGTTTTATCATTTAATACGTGTTCTGGAGTACCTGATGCAATCAGCTCCCCATGAGAAACAATGTAGGCTTTTTCACAAACATCAAGGGTTTCTCTTACGTTATGATCGGTAATCAATACACCAATCCCACGATTTTTGAGATGTTCTATTATTTTCTTTATATCTAATACCGAAATCGGGTCAACACCTGCAAATGGTTCATCCAATAATATAAATTTAGGATCGGCTGCCAGCGCACGTGCTATTTCCACGCGGCGACGTTCGCCACCCGATAATGCCATACCTTGGCTATCACGAATGTGTTGTATGCTAAATTCATCTAATAATTTATCGAGCGTGTCTTCTCGGGCTTGCTTATTTAACTCTTTGCGTGTTTCTAAAATTGCCATTAAGTTTTGATAAACAGTCAGTTTTCTAAAAATTGAAGACTCTTGTGGTAAGTAGCCAATGCCTAATCTAGCACGACTATGCATAGGTAAAAGAGTAATATCGTTATCATCGATAGAAATTTTACCTTTGTCGCTAGGTACAAGTCCCACAATCATATAAAACGTGGTGGTTTTACCTGCGCCGTTAGGGCCAAGTAAGCCAACAATACTGCCAGCTTTTACTTCAAGACCGACGTTTTTGACAACTTCACGGCCTTTATAGCTCTTTGCTAATAGTTCTGCTTTTAATGTACTCATGGTTGACCTTTATCGTCTTTTTTACTTTTTTTAGTTTCGATAGGCACTAAAATCGTGTGAACGCGGTCAGTTGAGTTTTCATCTTTTTCGGCACTGATTAACTGTTGTTCTATATCGTAGGTAATACTTTTAGCATTAATTTTTTGTCCTGCTTGCGATACTTGTGCATTACCAACAAGCGTTAAAAAACGTTTAGATACATCGTAACGAACTTCGTCTGCACTGGCGCTCATAGTTGTGCCATCTGATTGCTTCTCTTCAAAGCGAGCAGGGCTACCCGTGGCAATTAATAGTTGCTGGTTATCACCAAGTTCATCGCGCTTATGTACTTCGAGGCGGTCTGCTGTAATTCGGCGATTACCGTGAATAATCTCAACGTTTTTCTCAAAAATACCCACGTTAGCTTTTAATTGGCCTTCTTGCTTATCGGCGCTTATTGAAATTTGATTTGCAGCAGGTTGCGAGTTTTGTTCTGCAGCATTACTATTAAACGCTATTATAAGTGTAGGAATAATAAGTGATTTTAATATTTTATTGGTCATAGTATATGGTTCGCGTATGGTTAATTAGTTTTATCACTTCGGTTTTTAAGTCGGCTTCTAGGCCTTTACCGGTGATTTTTAAATTGGGTCCGGTGATGATAACGGGTTGCTCCGAACGCATTGTTAATAGCTTTATATCTACCTGAATATTATCAGCATTGATTTTGTCTATCATGGCGTTATCGGTTAAGTTTTTGGCAACCACATTACCTTCTAAAATTAATTGTTTGTCTTCGTATAATGTTGCTTCGTCTGCATTTATTTGCCACGTTTGCTTTTCGTTATATAAAGTAAAAATAGGTTTTTCAAAAAACGTAAAACCTAATTGTTGATATAGCTCCATTTTAGCCGCAGTTACTTTGTGGCTAATTTTACCTTGCTCGTCATAGGCTGTTTGTTTGAGTTCTATGGCTATGTAATCAGGCTTGGCAATAACTTCAGGCTCAGCCTGAGGTGCAACATTAGTTTGTGTAAAATAAGGGTACCAAAGCCAAACCATACAGCTAATGAATAAAACGCTTAATATTATGCGCGCTGCATTCATGAACTAGTGCCTTGTGTAGTCAATGCTTTACCATTTTCAAGCATGAGCAAGTCGGTAAGCTCTCTTACTGCGCCAAAGCCGCCAGGCATTTGCGTTACATAGTGTGATAAACGCTTTATAAGCGGATGAGCATCATTTACTGCAACAGCAAAGCCGACTAATTCCATAACGGGCATGTCAGGACCATCATCACCTATATAAGCAATTTGTTCATCGCTAAGGTTGAGTTTATCTTTTAGCTCTTGATAGGCAATGAGCTTATTTTCTTGGCCTTGATAAATATGCTGTACGGTTAAGCTGCTCATACGTTGTTGCACTATTTGTGAATGACGACCAGTAATTACAGCCACTTCAAAGCCACTGTTTATAAGCGCTTTAATGCCAAAACCATCTTTTGTATTAAATGCTTTTAGCTCTTCACCTTGATTGCCAAGATAAATACGGCCATCAGAAAATACACCATCAATATCGCATATAAGTAGCTTTACTTTTTTAGCGCGTGCTTTTGCATCATCGCTCAGCGGTTGATAGAGTTCTTCAAATTGCATTTATAACACTCCTGCCTTTAATAGGTCTTGCATATTTAATGCGCCAATAGGCTGATTTAGCTCATTGACAACGATTAAGCCATTTATACGTTTGTGTTCCATAATATTAAGCGCTTCAGCGGCTAAAATATCTTGCGTAGCCGTAGTACATGACTTAGTCATAACAACATCTATTTGTGTTGTATGAATATCAATTCTTTGCTCTAAAATACGACGCAAATCGCCATCGGTAAATAGGCCTACTAATTGCTGATTATCATCAACAATGGCTGTCATGCCTAAACCTTTAGCAGACATTTCAATAAGGGCGTCTTTAACTGTTTGTGAAACGCTAATAATAGGTGTATTTACGCCGCCGTGCATAACATCTTTTAAAGTGAGTAATAAGCGCTTGCCTAAACTACCACCAGGGTGAGATAACGCGAAGTCATCAGCAGTAAAGCCGCGAGCTTCTAATAATGCAACTGCCATGGCATCGCCCATCGCAAGTGTTGCAGTGGTACTTGATGTAGGAGCTAGACCCAATGAGCAGGCTTCTTTTTCTACTTTAATGCACACATGCACATTAGCAAGGGTCGCCATAGTTGATTGCGTATTGCCAGTCATCGATATCATTTTGGCACCAAGTCGTTTTAAAACGGGAATGATATTTAAAACTTCGCTGGTCTCACCTGAATTAGAAATAAGCATAACCACGTCATTTTTAGTGATCATACCTAAATCACCATGACTTGCTTCACCAGGGTGAACAAAAAATGCAGGACTGCCAGTACTTGCAAGGGTTGCTGCTATTTTATTGCCAATATGACCTGATTTACCCATACCAATGACAATAATACGGCCTTCACAGTCGTACATTAATTGGCATGCGTTATGAAAATTCTCATCTACATATTGTGCAATATCACTAAGTGCTTGGCGTTCAACATCTAAAACGCGAAGGCCTTGTTCAATAAAATTTAGCGTTGCCATTATTTACCCTACTTGACTAAAAATATACCCTTGGTAACCCAAAAACGCTATTAGCAATAAGCCGCCTTCTACTCTATTGATACGTTGGGTGCCTCTAAAGTTCAATGACATAATAATTAGGGCAAGTGTTGCACCAATCATAATTAATACATCTCGACTTACTAATGACGGGTCAATTGCAGAAGGGTTGATAATACCAGCCAGTGGTAATACAGCTAGAATATTAAATATGTTTGAGCCAACAATATTACCTAGTGCTAAATCGTCTTCATTTTTAAGTACACCCGCAATAGAAGCGGCAAGTTCTGGCAAGCTAGTACCAATGGCAATAATTGTTAAACCAATGACTAGGTCGCTTAAGCCAAAGTATTTAGCAATATCGACAGCTGAACCTATTAAAAAATGAGAACTAACAGGTAGGAGTATCATGCCGACTACTAACCAAAATACGGCCTTTTTTGTAGGTACATTGCTAGGTACGTCGTCGCAGGCTTCTGAGACAAATGGGTCATCTTGGTTTTTTGCACGCATAGATACAATAATTAACCCACCGATGAATACGATAAAGCCAACTAAAAGCGCAACACCTTCATTAAATGAAAAGTAGTTATCTGAAAACACATACCAAGTAACTAAAGATACGAGCATCACCAATGGCATTTCGCGTTTTAACGTACTAGATGAAACTGAAAGAGGGCGAAATAAAGCCGTGATACCTAACACAAGTAAAATATTTGTAATATTAGAGCCAACAGCATTACCAACGGCTGTGTCTGTTTTGTTAGCCAGTGCAGCAGATGCCGAAACCATCATTTCGGGTGCTGAAGAACCCATTGCTACAACGGTCAAACCAACAATAAGTGTAGGCACTCCAAAGTTTTTAGCAAGAGCCGCAGCGCCATAAACAAACCTGTCTGCACTCCAAACAAGAGCTGCAAAACCAAGAATTAAAATAACAAACGAGGTAACCATTGTGTTAAGCCAGTTATACAAAATACAGATGGCGCGAATAGTAACAAAAGCCAAGATGAAAGTATAAATAAAAGAGTAAGGTCAACTAGGTGGCAACATTGCTTTAAAACAGCTAATTTAAAAATTTAAGCCGGGGTTAAGCTGTTTTGAGCGAGTCTTATAATCCTTTTTATGGGTGTATTACAAAATCTTACGAATTGTTTTTTCCATCTTTGACAAAAAAGCTTTAAAATAGGTGCACTAGTGAACATTTTTATGGAGAGCGACTTGTCGCAATCAATAGTAGAAGTCAAGGATGTTAGCTTTTCGAGAGGCAATAGAACCATATATAAAAATATGAGTTTTAGCGTTCCTAAAGGTAAAATTACTGCGATCATGGGGCCAAGCGGAATTGGCAAAACCACTATGTTGCGTTTAATTGGTGGTCAGCTTAAACCAGATTCAGGTGATATTTTATTTGAAGGTGGCAGCATTCCTAAAATGTCTCGCAAAGAGCTATACGAAGCACGTACTAAAATGAGCATGCTTTTTCAAAGTGGTGCGTTGTTTACTGATATGTCGGTATTTGACAATATTGCGTTTCCTATAAGAGAGCACACAAAGCTAAGTGAAGACCTTATTCGATTAGTTGTATTAATGAAATTACAAGCGGTTGGACTACGTGGCGCTAAAGATTTAATGCCCTCTGAGTTATCGGGCGGTATGGCAAGACGTGCTGCACTTGCGCGCGCTATAGCACTTGATCCAGAGCTAATCATGTACGATGAACCATTTGCAGGGCAAGATCCTATTTCAATGGGCGTATTGGTTAAGCTAATTAAGTCGCTTAACGAAGTATTGGGTTTATCGTCTTTAATTGTGACACACGATGTGACAGAGGTAATGAGTATTGCCGATCACGTTATAATTATCGCCGATCAAGGGGTAATTGGTTGTGGTACTCCTGATGAAATGCGCAATCATGAATCTCCTTTAGTTCAACAGTTTTTAAAAGGCTTGTCGGATGGTCCAGTACCATTTCATTTTCCGGCTCAAGCTTATGCAGATGAACTGCTTGGAGAAAAAGCATAATGTTGGATTTATTTCAAAAGCTAGGGCATAAAACGCTAGGACGTTTTGCGGCTCTTGGCCGTTCGGCTTATATGCTGTTTAGTGCGCTTGCGCATGTTCCTAATTTCAAAAAAGGCACACCGTTACTTGTTCGCCAACTTTATATGGTCGGTTCGCAATCGTTGCTGATTATTATGGTGTCGGGTTTGTTTATCGGCATGGTGTTGGCTCTACAAGGTTACACCGTATTAGTTGGTTATGGCGCTGAGGATAGTTTAGGGCCGTTAGTGGCACTGAGTTTATTGCGAGAACTGGGCCCAGTTGTTACTGCATTACTATTTGCAGGGCGCGCAGGTAGCGCATTGACTGCTGAAATTGGCTTAATGAAAGCAACAGAGCAACTATCATCACTTGAGATGATGGCAATCGATCCGCTAAAACGTATTATTGCACCACGCTTTTGGGCAGGTTTTATAAGCATGCCATTGCTTGCCTTAATATTTTCAGCCGTAGCAATTATAGGCGCTCACTTAGTGGGTGTAGATTGGCTGGGAGTTGATACAGGTAGTTTTTGGTCAATCATGCAATCACAAGTGTCGTTTCAGCAAGACATACTAAACGGTATTATTAAGAGTTTTGTATTTGCCATAGTGGTGACCTGGATTGCGCTTTATAAAGGATACGACTGTGTGCCGACCTCTGAAGGGATCAGCAAAGCAACCACCGAAACGGTTGTTCATTCGTCACTAGCAGTTTTAGGTTTTGACTTTATTTTGACAGCGGTAATGTTTACCAGCTAATAGGGTATAGATAATGAATTCACGGAAATTAGAAATTTTAGTTGGTTTTTTTGTAGCACTTGGCATTTTAGCGTTTGCGATGCTTGCACTTAAAGTTGCCAATTCAGGTATTAGTGGCTCTGGCGAAACATATACGCTTAATGCCAAGTTTGAAAACATCGGCTCGTTAAAAGCACGTGCACCTGTAAAAGTAGGTGGTGTAGTTATTGGTCGTGTTGACTCTATTTATGTTCACCCACAAGAGTTTTTACCCGTGGTTAATATGACTATTGATGCGCAGTACTTATGTCGTTTTTCAGACACAAGTTCAATCTCTATTTTAACATCGGGTATACTAGGTGAACAATATTTAGGCATTCATCCAGTTATTTCACCAGACTCTGCCAAACAGCGTTGTTTAGGCGAAACAGTGACTGAAAATAAGCAAGATGAAGCAATTGACGATTTATTTGGTGTAGAAAGTAAAGCACTAGGTGATGGCGATTCAATCACTGATACTAAGTCTGCCATTGTACTTGAAGAATTAATCGGGCAGTTTTTATTCAACCAAGGTAGTGAGTAATTATTATGTTGAAAAAGTTTTTAGCTATTGTAGCAATTGGCACAATGATGCTAACGCAAAGCGTAAGTGCAGCAGATGTTAAACTGGTGGATCCGAACAAAATGGTACGCCAAGTTGCCGATAATACATTCGCACGCATTAAAAAAGATCAGCCATTAATTGTTAAAAATCAAGAGCATCTTCGCGTAATCGTTGAAGAAGAATTAATGCCTTATATCGACTACAAATATGCAGCACTTCGTGTGTTAGGTAGCGAGGTTTCTAAAGTACGTGCAATTACCGACGAAGCTGAAAAAGCCAAAGCAATTAAAGAAATTCAGCGCTTTATTGGTGTATTCAGAGAGTACTTAGTAGCTACTTATGCCGGTGTGTTTACTCAATATACAAACCAAAAAGTTGAGTTTGGTGCCGAGCAAGCATTTAAAGGTAAAGATGTAGTTGTCGTTAAAACTAAAATTATTGAAGACGGTAAACCTGATATCAGAATCGATTTTAAAGTACGTGAAGACCGTGATGGTGAATGGCGCGCGTACGATATGATTGCTGAAGGCATTAGTTTACTAGATGCAAAACAAAGTGAACTACAAGGTATTTTGCGTCAGCAAGGTATTGATAATGTAAGTAACCTTTTAGAGCAAAAGAGTCAGCTACCAGTTCAGTTTAGAGGCAGTAACTCGAATGACTAAATTGGCAATAAGCCAAGTTGATGGACAACATTTTCGAGTAAGCGGTGAGCTTACTCGAAATTCAATTGGCGATGAACAGCTTCTGAACAACAAGTTATTAACTAAGCATAAAATCATCTATTTCGACCTAAGTCATGTATCTAGGGTTGACACAGCGGGCTTAGCTTGGTTAATTCACTCTTTTGCAGAATTAAAGCAGCAAGGCATTCGCCTTGAGTTGCAAAACCTACCTGAGCAATTGCAAAATTTAATGCAATTAGGCCAGGTTACAACCCTATTTGAGTGAGAGTTATGGAAACTAGCCAAGTCGAAACATTATTACGCGAAGAACTTCAATTAGCTGAAGTACATGTAAAAGCCAATGGTAGTCATTATGAAGTTGTTGCAGTCGGTGAATGCTTTGACGGTTTAAGCCGAGTTAAAAAGCAGCAGCTAGTTTATGGCCCATTAATGAATACAATTTCAGATGGCACAATTCACGCAGTATCTATTCGTGCATTTACTCCTGTAGAGTGGAAGCGTGAACAAAAATTTATTTTACCGCAATAAATAGGGCCTCTTAATGGATCAATTTGTAATTCAAGGTGGCACTTCACTTGCTGGTGAGGTGACTATTTCAGGCGCTAAAAATGCCGCACTTCCTATTTTGTTTGCTTCATTATTAGCTGATGGAAAAAGTACATTTTCTAATGTACCGCGCCTTCGCGATATAGTGACTACTGAAGCATTATTAAAAACGTTAGGTGCTGATGTTAATTGGCACGGCGATACGCTAGTGATTGACGGCGCAACGGTTAATAAAACATTAGCGCCATACGACTTAGTAAAGCAAATGCGCGCCTCAGTGCTTGCGTTGGGTCCTTTGGTTGCACGTTTTGGTGAAGCTCAAGTGTCTTTACCTGGTGGGTGTGCTATTGGTGCTCGCCCTGTTGATATACATATTCAAGGTTTGGAGCGCATGGGCGCACAAATAAACGTTGAAAATGGTTATATTAATGCCAAGGTAAGCGGTCGCTTAAAAGGCGCTGAAATCTTTATGGAAATGGTAAGCGTAGGCGCTACCGAAAACCTATTGATGGCAGCTGCTCTTGCTGATGGTAAAACCATACTTGATAATGCTGCACGTGAACCTGAAATAATCGATTTAGCTAATTGCTTAATTGCTATGGGCGCTAAAATTATGGGTGCTGGCACTAGCCGCATTGAAGTTGAAGGCGTTGAGCGTTTAGCAGGATGCGAGCACAGTATTTTGCCAGATAGAATTGAAACAGGTACGTTTTTAGTCGCAGCAGCAATGGCAGGCGGTGAAGTACTTTGTAATAATACTGACTTTCATTCCCTTGAACCTGTGATTGAAAAATTACGTGCAACTAATGCACACCTAGAGGTGCATAACGACAGTATTTATCTTGATATGCGCGGTCGTGAACTTAGAGCCGTAAATATTAAAACAGCTCCACACCCAGGTTTTCCTACCGATATGCAAGCTCAATTTACAGCATTAAATGTAGTAGCAAATGGTAGTGCGACTATTA
This sequence comes from Pseudoalteromonas sp. SWN166, assembly GCF_015864485.1. Taxonomy (NCBI): domain Bacteria; kingdom Pseudomonadati; phylum Pseudomonadota; class Gammaproteobacteria; order Alteromonadales; family Pseudoalteromonadaceae; genus Pseudoalteromonas; species Pseudoalteromonas sp. SWN166. The sequence continues at coordinate 112,805 of NZ_JADYXB010000008.1, read as the reverse complement.
CAGAAACGATTTTTGAAAACCGTTTTATGCATGTACCTGAGTTGCAGCGCATGGGTGCTAATATTCGTTTAGAAGGACATACCGCAATTTGTGGTGAGACTGAGAGCCTAACAGGTGCGCAAGTGATGGCAACCGATCTACGCGCTTCAGCTAGCTTAATCTTAACGGGTATAGTGGCACAAGGTGAAACGGTTGTTGACCGTATTTATCACGTTGATAGAGGCTATCAACGCATTGAAGATAAGCTAAGTGCGTTGGGCGCAAATATTAAACGTCGAAGTAGTTAAGTAGATATTTAACTAGGCTATTTTTAAAAAGGTCGGATATGCAAATTGCTATCCGACCTTTTTATTGACGATTTATGCAGGTTAATATTATTTTTTAATTAAAGCTTTGTTTCAAGCTCTGCGACAGTCACCATAATCTTTTCTATTTTACCATTGCGGTAAAGCTCAAATTCTATTTCTTTACCGGGCTCTGTATTACCTATTTCTTCAAGCACTTTTTGTGGATTTGCTACCGAAAGCCCTGCAATTTTAATAACAATATCTTGCTCTTCAATACCGGCTTGCCATGCAGGACCTAAAGGGTCTAAGTTCGTAATGCGCATGCCAGTAACCGGGGTTAGACTGTCGTTTACTTCTTTACCTGTGCTATCTACTGCAGTGCCTTCAAAGCCTAAATAGCCACGTACAACGCGACCATGACGAATGAGCTTACCCATTACTTTTTTAGCAAGTGAGTAAGGCACCGCAAAGAATATTCCTTGAATATTTAAGTTTTCACGCGTTTTAAACTGCGCAGAAGTAATACCGACTAAATCACCATTGGAGTTAACTAATGCGCCGCCAGAGTTGCCCACGTTAATAGCCGCATCCATTTGTAATAAGTTATTGTACGGACTGTCAGTAATTTTTTGCTTACCCGTTGCGCTAATGATGCCTTGGGTGATTGTTTGACCTAAGTTAAGCGGGTTACCTATAGCAAGTACCACATCGCCTACGCTCGATACATAGCTATCGTTTACAGGAATTACCGGAAGGTGATCTGCATTTATTTTAAGTAAGGCTAAATCAGTAATGGTATCAAAACCAATTAGCTGCACATCAAAAAAACGTCGACCATCGGTTAAAATAACCATAATTTGATCTGCATTATTAACAACATGGTAGTTAGTAAGAATATAACCGTCTTGCGACATGATGACGCCAGAGCCTAGCTCTTGTACCGTGTTTTTTCTTTTATAACGGGGTTCTTTGGAAATGCTTTCTGAAAAAATAGTAACCACAGAAGGGGCCGCTCGTTTAACAGCGTCAGAAAAGCTCAGATGACTCGCACTCATAGCGCTTGGTAGGGGAACATTTGGAAGTAAAGCTGCTCGCATATTAGGGCTGAAAAAAACCACTAAAAAAGCAATACTTAGGCCTGCAAATAAAGGGGGAAGAATAAATTTTATTAGTTTAAGCACGATTTTCTTATTATGTAAGTGAGCAATCTCTTTATGATGACATAAAAAAAATAACAGCGGCAAGTGCCACTGTTACTTTTATTACACTAAATAGTGCTATTTATTACTGAATTAAAATAAATATAGACTCACGACCACGTTGCACGCCAAGTACGATATTACCTTTTGTACTGTCGATGATTTTATTCATGTCGCGAATCGTTTCTACTCGTTGGCGATTCACTTGCATAATAATATCACCTTCTTCAAGGCCAACACGGGCAGAAGGTGAGCGAGGATCTACTGAAGTAATCTCAACACCTTTGTTACTGTTTTTTTGCACGTTTTCGAGCTCTGCACCTTGGAATGCGGGGTGTAGTTCTTCGCCTGTTGCTGTAACACCAGATGCGCCATCAAGCGTTACTTTTACTGTTTTAATTTTACCATCGCGGTAAATACCTAGTTTTATCTCACGGCCTTCACCTAGCGTAGCAATTTTGCTGCGTAGTTCGTGGAAACCACTAATATCGCCACCGTTAATACTAACAATAACATCACCAGCTTCAATACCAGCTTTACTTGCGGCAGTGTCATCCATTACTTGCATTACATAAGCACCTTGTTTCACATCAAGTTGCTGTGCTTTGGCAAGTCCTGCATCAAGTGGACGACCAGAAATACCCAGCGAGCCACGACGTACTTCACCATGCTCAATAATTTGATCAACTAGATTTTTCATCATATTAGATGGAATGGCAAAACCAATGCCCACGTTACCACCAGAAGCACCTAAAATAGCGGTATTAATACCAATCAACTCACCATTTAAGTTAACGAGTGCACCGCCAGAGTTACCTTGGTTAATAGCAGCATCGGTTTGAATGAAATCTTCGTAACCTTCAATGTTTAAACCACTACGACCAAGCGCACTAACAATACCAGAGGTTACTGTGTGACTAAGTCCAAATGGGTTACCAATCGCAACCGCGAAGTCGCCTACGCGTAAGCTATCGGAGTTTGCGAGTTTTATTTCAGTTAAGTCATCAGCGTCTATTTGTAAAAGAGCGATATCAGACTCTGTATCGGTACCAATTTTAGTTGCTTCAAATTCACGTCCATCTTCAAGGGTAACCACCATTTTTTCGGCGTCTTGAATAACGTGATTATTAGTCACTACATAACCTTCATCGGCATCAATAATAACTCCTGAACCCAGGCCACTAAATTGGCGTTTTTGGCTACGAGGCTGCTGTTGTCCAAAAAAGTATTCGAGTGGATCTGCACGGCGGCGTACTTCTTTAGAGCCTGAAACTTGGATACTGACAACACCAGGAGATATTTTCTCTAGCATAGGGGCTAGAGTGGGTAGTTGTTGACCATTTACTGCAATTGGCATTTTTGCATAAGATGCTACAGGGCTCATTAATAAGCTTGTAGATAAAATAGCTGCGCTGATAAGTGATAATTTCATTTTCATAGTCAGGGATAACTCCACTTAAGATAAAGCAAAAACCAAAAAGGGCTACTTTGCAGCAGCCCTTTTTGGTTTGTTAAGATAAAACAACAAAGCTGTTATATCTAAAGACTATGGGGTCTAAAAAAAGTTCATCAAGATGCTTTAGAATGTTCTGAAACTTTATTTTGACCAGCAAATAAACCAGATTCACCCGATACGTAATCAGCTGGTTGTGCTTCTGCAGAAGAACGGTCTGAACGACGCTCTTTTAAAGATGCTTGTAATTGTTCTGTTGTTTCTTTAGAGAAATAAGGTTCTGCTGGTGCTTTATTTCTATCTTCTAAAAGAAGCTGGTTTGTGTCCTCAACATGACTAAGCAGTTGGTCATAGTTCTCTTTCATCTTATTTACGAGCTTACCTGTATTCGCTAAATGATCAGCGACATCTTGGCGATACTGCTCAAGCGCGCTTTGTGCTTGTTCAGCTTGCTCTTTTAGTTCATCTTGCTTGAATTGTTTTTTAGTAACAAATGCACCAATAAAAAATGCTACAACAGCAACAATAACAATTAAACCTACCCACATAACTGTGCCCATAAAAACTACCCCTTTGGGAAAATAACTAACGAATGCTTGATTCAATTATAAATCATATTAAGTGTAATATACCCCGAGTTAAGATGCGTGTTAATATGCTTTACAAATTAAACTGCGTTTTTACTGTAAATAGATATGACTCCTTGGCAAACATACCAACAAGATTTGAAGCGAGATGACTTTGTACATGACGCAGCGCAAGAAAATGCTGTGCGCCATTTACAACGCCTATACGATGACTTAACTCAGGCAAAGCCAGCACCAAAAGGTTTTTTTGCTAAGTTATTTAACAATGATGAGCCAACGCCTATTAAAGGTTTGTACTTTTGGGGCGGAGTAGGGCGTGGTAAAACCTATTTAGTTGATACTTTTTACGAATCACTGCCGGGCACACGTAAAATGCGAGTGCATTTTCATCGATTTATGCATCGAGTCCATAACGAGCTTAAAAAATTAAACAACACGGCTAATCCATTAGAAAAAATAGCCGACACTTTTAAAGCTGAAACAGACATAATTTGTTTTGATGAATTTTTTGTTCAAGACATTACCGATGCCATGTTACTTGGTGGTTTAATGGAAGCGCTATTTGCTCGCGGTATTGTACTTGTTGCTACCTCTAATATAGTGCCTGATGATCTTTACAGAAATGGCTTGCAGCGCGCACGATTTGTACCTGCTATAGAGCTGGTTAAGCTCAATACAGAAATAGTTAATGTAGATTCAGGTATTGATTACCGGTTACGTACTTTAGAGCAAGCCGAAATTTTTCATAGTCCGTTAGATGAAGATGCAGATAAGAACCTATTTGAATACTTCGATAAGCTATCGCCAGAGCCTGGGCAATTAGATGAGCCTATAGAAGTAGAAGGACGCCTAATCAAAACACGCAAAGTAGCTAAATGCGTTGTAATGTTTGAATTTAGTGAGTTATGTGAAACGGCACGTAGCCAAGTAGATTACATGGAGATTAGCCGTTTATATAATACGGTTATTATTTCTAACGTAAAACAGCTTGGGCAAACTAATGATGACGCAGCTAGGCGTTTTATTGCTTTAGTAGATGAATTTTACGAGCGTCATGTAACTTTAATTATATCGGCCGAAAAGCCTATTACCGAACTTTATACTCAAGGTAATTTAAACTTTGAATTTAAGCGCTGTATAAGCCGCTTGCAAGAAATGCAGTCTTTAGAGTATTTAGCTAGAGAACACTTAGTTTAAATAAGTAGGCAAAAGTGTAATAGGTCGGCCATTAAAAATAAGAAGTTTGTATATAGTACTTCTTATTTTAAAATTTCTTGTGGAAAAAACAACCGAGAGTAGCAATGTGTTTTAAGTGCTGGTATACTCCCGCGTCTGCCACGTTGCGTTCTATGCCCTCATATAGTCTAGCCACTTGTGAGCGGCGCAAAAGTCTAAAACTCGAAGGGGTTATAGCAAACTTAGAGCAGTAGTTAATATTAACTACTTGTGGTTTTAATTGAAAAACATTGGATTTTTATAAATGAAAACGTTTGTTGCTAAACCAGAAACAGTAAAACGTGACTGGTACGTAGTTGACGCTGAAGGTAAAACTTTAGGTCGCATCGCTACTGAAATCGCTCATCGCCTACGCGGTAAGCATAAAGTTGAATATACACCGCACGTAGATACTGGTGATTATATCATCGTTATCAACGCTGAAAAAGTTACTGTAACTGGTAACAAATTCAAAAACAAAGTGTACTATTCACACTCTGGTTTTCCAGGTGGTCTTAAGTCTACTACTTTTGATAAACTTCAAGCTGCAAAGCCTGAAATGATCATCGAGAAGGCTGTTAAGGGCATGTTGCCACGTGGTCCTTTAGGCCGCGCTATGTACCGTAAACTTAAAGTTTACACAGGTACTGAGCACAACCATGCTGCACAACAGCCTCAGGTTCTAGACATTTAAGGAGCACCATCATGGCAAATCAATACTACGGTACAGGTCGTCGTAAAAGTTCAAGTGCTCGCGTATTCTTACGCCCAGGCACTGGTAACATCGTAATCAACAAACGCTCTCTAGAAGAGTATTTTGGTCGCGAAACAGCACGCATGGTTGTTCATCAAGCTCTAGAGCTAGTTGATATGACTGAAAAATTTGACCTTTACATCACCGTTTCTGGTGGTGGTACAACTGGTCAAGCTGGTGCTATCCGTCACGGTATCACTCGTGCACTTATGGAGTTTGACGAGTCATTACGTCCACAACTTCGTAAAGCAGGTTTTGTTACACGTGATGCACGTAAAGTTGAACGTAAGAAAGTGGGTCTTAAGAAAGCGCGTAAGCGTCCACAGTTCTCAAAACGTTAATCTATACGTTATCAAGAATTCAAAAACCCAGCTTATGCTGGGTTTTTTGTTTTTAAATCAAAATATTTACATTTGCAACTTAATGCGATTTTTCAATATCGCTGCCATACTTGGTGATTGCAGCAATTAATGATGATCAAATTAATTAATAACTGCGTATTAATTAAACGAAAGTTAAAAAACACTCAGATAGCTGCAAAAAAGTTAAATAATTATCGTAATTAGTTTAAATCCATCAGTTAATTGGTGGAATTTTTTGCTACAATTGTCCGGTAAGTAAAATGAGCGGTTTAACAACACTATGTACAGTTTTTTACTGTTTCTTCTTAGTGGTGTTGATCTTGGTCAGTATATTGTTTTTACAGAAGCGTTATTATAGTCGTTCGGCTTTATTCTCGAGCTAGCTTAATCAAATTTTTGATCAAGTCAGGTTTATGAGCATGGGGCTTTGAATAACCTTGTTTTAATCAAGGGTTTTAATTATGATCGCTTCTATTTTAAAAATTTCGAATAATTAACCTGCTGTAACTGATGTTCTCAATATAGCAAGTGTTGAGAATCATAGTGGAGATAAGTGGATGAGCAATGCGCCTGTAGACAATGGCCGACGTCGCTTTTTAACCATAGCTACCTCTGTTGTAGGTGGTGTTGGTGCGGCTGGGGCTGCTGTTCCTTTTATTGCGTCTTGGAATCCAAGTGAGCGAGCTAAATCTGCGGGTGCGCCTGTAGAAGTAGATATCAGCAAACTTGAGCCTGGACAATTAATACGTGTCGAGTGGCGTGGTAAACCTGTATGGGTTGTATCACGTACCCCAAAAATGCTTGAGCAAATGAAAGAACATGAAGGTCAACTTCGTGATCCGCATTCGCAAGAGCCACAACAATTAGAATCATCAACAAATGATTACCGTTCATTACGCCCAGAGATCTTTTTGGCTGTAGGTATTTGTACGCATTTAGGGTGTTCACCTGGCTTTTTCCAAGGTAACTTTAGTGAAAAAGTTGAAGGAACCGATGATGGCTTCTATTGCCCGTGTCATGGTTCTAAATTTGATATGGCTGGCCGTGTATTTCAATCGGTACCTGCTCCATTAAACTTAGAAATACCACCTTATACTTTTCTTGATGAGACCACTATTTTAGTGGGCGAAGAAAAAGGGGCAGCCTAATGTTTGGTAAGATTATTGGTTGGATCGACGACCGTATCCCAATGACACGTGTTTGGAACATGCATATTGCACAGTATCCAGCACCTAAAAACTTTAACTTCTGGTACTTTTTTGGCTCATTAGCCATGTTAGTACTAGTAAACCAAATACTAACTGGTATTTGGTTGACGATGAACTTTGTTCCATCTTCTGAGGGCGCATTCGCCTCAGTAGAGTACATCATGCGTGATGTACCTTATGGCTGGTTACTACGTTACTTGCACTCAACAGGTGCATCAGCGTTTTTCATCGTTGTATATATGCATATGTTCCGTGGCATGATCTACGGTTCTTATCAAAAGCCTCGTGAGTTATTGTGGTTATTTGGTATGTTTATTTTCTTAGCGCTAATGGCTGAAGCATTCATGGGGTATTTATTACCATGGGGGCAAATGTCGTTCTGGGGTGCGCAGGTAATCATTTCATTATTCGGGGCGATTCCGGTAATTGGTGATGACTTAACACTTTGGATCCGTGGTGACTATGTAATATCTGGTGCAACGCTTAACCGCTTCTTTGCATTACATGTAATTGCACTACCACTGGTTATTGTAATCTTAGTTTTCTTACACATTGTTGCTCTACACGAAGTGGGTTCAAACAACCCTGAAGGTATTGAGATTAAGCGTAAGAAAGGCTCAGTAGCTGAAGAAGATAAGCCTAAATTTAAATTTCACGAGTATTACACTGACAAGAAAGATATTGTTGATGCGATACCGTTCCACCCTTACTACACAGTTAAAGATATTGTGGGTGTGGTTGGTTTCTTAATATTGTTTTGTTGGGTTGTGTTCTTTATGCCTGCGATGAATGGCTTCTTTTTAGAAGGTCCAAACTTCGAGGCAGCTAACCCACTTAAAACACCTGAGCATATTTTCCCGGTTTGGTACTTTACGCCATTCTATGCAATCTTACGTGCAATCCCTGATAAGTTAATCGGTGTTGCAGCGATGGGTGCATCGATTGTGGTACTTGCGTTACTACCTTGGGTAGACCGTGGTAGAGTTAAATCGGTTCGTTACCGTTGTGGTTTCCATAAATGGAACATTGCAGGTTTTGTTGTAACTTTCGTTCTTCTAGGTTGGGTGGGTGCAACTCCACAGACTGATCTGAAAACGATTATTTCTCAAATCTGTACTGTGACTTACTTTATGTTCTTCGTACTGTTATTTGTATACAGTAAGAACGAAAAAACTAAGCCATTGCCAGAGAGGTTAACGAAATGATGAAAAAGCTTATTATTGGTTTATTTGCTTTATCAGTAAACTTGTTACCTAACATGGTTATGGCAGCAGGTCCGTCGGTTCCTTTAATGGAAGCGAATAACGACCTTACTGATCAGGCATCTTTACAACGCGGTGCAAAGTTGTTCATGAACTACTGCCTTGGTTGTCACCAAATGCAGTATCAACGTTATGAACGTACTTTTCGTGATATTGGTATCCCAACAGAAGTTGGTTTAGAGCAGTTGATTTTTGACGGTTCTAAAGTAGGTAGCCATATTACAAATGCGATTAAAAAAGACGATGCAGCAAAATGGTTTGGTGCGGCTCCGCCGGACTTAACACTAATTGCTCGTGTAAAATCACCAGATTATATTTACACGTACTTAAAATCGTTTTATAAAGATGAATCTCGCCCGTTTGGTGTTAACAATATTGTTTTCCCATCGGTAGGTATGCCTCACGTTCTTCAAGAACTACAAGGTTTACCAACGCCTATCACTAAAGAAGTAGAAGAACATGGCCACACTGTGACCAAAGTTATTGCTACTGAAACAGATGGTTCGGGTGAATTAAGCGTAGATGAATATGACCATGCGGCTCGTGATTTAACGAACTTCCTTGAATACGTGGGTGAACCTTCACGTCTTGAATCGGAAGCGCTAGGTATTAAGGTAATTGGATTTTTAATCATCCTATTTATCTTGGCATTTATGCTTAAGAAAGAATACTGGAGAGATGTTCATTAAGTTGAACATTTTTAAAGGTAATTTTGCAATAGGGGCTTAAGCCCCTTTTGCTGTTTTAGTTATTTAATGGAGGTATAGGCATGGCCGTAGCTGCCAATAAGCGCCCTGTAATGACCCTTTTTTCTGGTGCTAACTGTATGTATAGCCACCAAGTACGTATTGTACTTGCGGAAAAAGGTGTAAGTGTAGATATTCATTTGGCTGAAAAAGATAATTTGCCAGAAGCACTTCACGAAATTAACCCTTACGGTACAGTGCCAACACTGATTGACCGTGAGCTTGGTTTATACCAGGCAAACATCATCATGGAATACCTTGATGAGCGTTTTCCTCATCCTCCACTAATGCCTGTTTACCCGGTAATGCGTGGTCGTAGCCGCTTAATGATGCATCGTATTGATAAAGATTGGTACAGCCTAGCTGACAAAATCAGTAACAACGCATCAGATGCTGCTCAAGCTCGTAAAGAGCTAACAGAAGCATTACTTGCTGTAGCACCTATTTTTAGCGAAGCGCCTTACTTTATGAGTGAAGAGTTTAGCTTAGTAGATTGTTACTTAGCTCCACTATTATGGCGTTTACCAGAGTTTGGTATTGAGCTAAATGGTGCAGGTTCTAAAGAACTTAAAGAGTACATGATCCGTTTATTTGAACGTGAGTCATTCCAGGCCTCTTTAACTGAAGCTGAGCGTGAGATCCGTTTATAATGACGCCTAATCGTCCTTATTTATTACGTGCTTTTTTTGATTGGATAGTCGATAACGAGTGTACACCGCATTTAGTGGTAGACGCTGGATTTGCAAATGTACAAGTGCCAACACAATTTGTTCAAGATGGACAAATTGTTTTAAACATAAGTCCATCAGCGGTCACACAGTTTTCGTTAGACTTAACCCAACTTAGCTTCAATGCGCGCTTTGGTGGTCAGCCAATGCAAGTGTATGTACCTCTAGGTGCTGTGCTTGCAATATACGCGCGTGAAAATGGCGAAGGAACAGTCTTTACCGCAGATGAGTTTTTAGAGGACGAAGACGATTTTGTGCCAGAGCTTGAAAGTGTTGATTCATCAGCTGAGTTTATTAATGAAACACCGCCAGAAAAGCCTGAGAAGAAAAAAGGCTCACATTTACGCGTTATTAAATAATAAGTAAATGCCAAAAAAAAACCGCTTAATAAGCGGTTTTTTTATGTCAGTGTTTAACTTTACATATATTCAAACACTTTAATTACACGCTCTACGCCTGATACATTACGGGCAATATTTACCGCCTGGGTAGATTCAGAGTCAGATACTAAACCCATTAAAAATACTTCAGCGTTTTCTGTAACCACTTTAATATTATTACTGCTAATGTCTTTTGCTGTTAGTAGCTGAGCTTTTACTTTAGAAGTTAACCAAGAGTCGTGAGTTTGTGTAGTAATGCCAATATTTGAGCCAATACGAATTTGGTTATGTATTTTACGAATGCCTGCAACGCCCTCAATGGTGCGCTGGGCTTCGTTTCTCATTTCTTCATTAGCAACTTGGCCAACAAGTAAAACAATACCATTAACGCTTACAGCGCTTATATTGGCAAACTTTTCAAGACGTTCTACTTCGCTAAGTGCAATACTGGCTTTTATTTCAATATTGTTGTCGTCAATTTGAGAGCCAATGGTACGGCGGTCGTTCGCTGCAGTTACTGCACTGGCTGTACCTGCAACAACAGCGGCTGCGCAACCTTGCAGTAATACAACAGTACCTAAAACAATAAGAGAGCGTTTAAACATAATTTTCATCCTGAGGGAAAAGCGTTAAATCAACCAGTTCGCTTAAACAATGTAAGTTAACTAAATGGGATTCGATAATGCGGCTAGGGCGTTTAGATGGCGATCTAATTTCAACATCATTAGGCCCAAGTAGGCCAACCAACTCGCCACCATCATCACCAACCATCACTATGACCTTCATATCTTTAGTTAGTGCAGCTTCAACGGCAGAAATAACATGTTTTTCGTTACCGTTAATAGCCAGTACCAGCAATAAATCGCCTTGCTGGGCAAAAGCGCGGACTTGACGAGCAAATGTATCGTGATCGTCTACCTGAGTACTTTGTCCAAGGTTAACGTTTTCTTGCGATAGAGCAATTGCAGGTAAGCAGGGGCGTTCGGTTTCATAATGATTAACCAATACACCGGCCATATGCTGTGCGAGCATGTGGCAATTTGCAGTACCGCAGCAAATGAGTTTATTTCCGTTGATCAGACTTTGTGCAATAGTAAATGCAGCTGACTCAAGTGCACTCGGTAGTACTTCACCCGCAGCGATTTGAACTTGAATGCTCTCTGTAAAAATTTCTTTAATTGTATCTTGCATAGCCTACCAATAATTTATCTTTGTATTTGTGTTTAAAATACATTTTTCAGCCAATTAATATTAGGAGATGCTTCTCCTGTAATGGCTACATAATCAATTCTTAGTGCTTGGTTAGTCAAATTTTTAGCTGCTAAGTAATGATAAATACTACGTTTTAATCGAGCTTGCTTTTGTGGACTAAGCGCATAGTTGGCGCCGCCCCTTGCATTATTTTTGCGAAACTTAACCTCAATAAATACAAGGGTGTTGCCTTCTTTCATAATGACATCAAGCTCACCAAAGGGGCAGTAATAATTACGTTCAATAGGCGTTAACCCTTGAGTAACTAAGTATTTTTGCGCTTCAAGCTCATAATACTGGCCTTTTTCGCGACTATTGTGCCACAGCTCTTTAAACCACGACATGCCGCCCCCTCAACTTAATTAAGTTTAATTTATAGTTTGCATCTCACTTGCTGATTGCATAAACAATGGCACAGGACGCTGTGTTTTTAATTGCACGGGTTCAATACGGCGATTTGTGTATTGAGCCCAGTCAAGCATACGCTCTATATGACCGCTTGTATTAACTGATAATTTTCCGCTTAAACCACTGTATTGATTACCTGGCATTACGCTTAACTGCCTAATATCAGGTAATATAGAGACTGCATCGTATGCCATAGCAAATAAGCGTTGGCTAATATCTACTTGTTCTGGCCATAACGAATCATATTGCTGGCGTAAATTATGCTGTTTAATTTGCGAATCGAGCATCCACGGCAATTCAGTGAAGTATAGGCCGTCTAAGTCGCCTTTGTCAGTACTGTCAATTTGTTTACTGTGGCTTTTAGAGCTGGCGTAAAGTGGAATGCGATCTGCAAAAGTACTTACGTTTACATCAAGGTAAGGTTTAATTAAGCGTGTTTCTATTGCATCACCTAAAATATAAATAACATCAATATCACTGCGTGAGCGCGTTTCATTTTCTACTTCTTGTTTAAATAATGCCTTAACCGTTTTTATGCGATCTTTTGATTTATCTACTTCCAGCAAGCTGGTAATCGTGTTTGGCATATCTTTTTTATCGTTATAAAAACCTATTTGTGGCTTAGTTTCGCTATAGCGTTGCCACTGCAAGTTAAAGTAATCAACAAGACGTTGCCCGTTAGCGTTATTAGGCGCAAGTAGCATCGGCTTTTGGTAACCCATTGCTAAAAAGTGCTCTAGGGCTTGTTCTACTTCGTGTTCAGGATTTAGTGCAAAGTAATAATGCTGAAGCGAAATGCGTTCACCATCAAAGGTGTTTAAATGTAGTACTGGCGTATCGATAAACGTTTGCGCATTAGCTAGTTTATCTATATTTGCTTTAAGTAGAGGGCCAATTACAAAATCAGGCTTTATTTCTTCAAGTTGTGCTGCAATTTCTTCTGTACTTAAGTTTTCATCAATAAAAATAGTGTCGTTGATATTTTGCGTATCAAGCGCAGCCAATACACCGGCTTTAAGCGCATCACCTAAACGTTCGTTAGGTCCTGATTGCGGGAACAATACAACTAAGCGCTCTATATTCAGAGGCGCAAATTCAGTAAGCATTTCATCTTGTTTAGGTAAAACACTAAAAGCGGGGTGCCCAATATAGCGTCTTCGCCAATTATTGATTGCTTGATCTAACTCTACACCGCTACCTGCATATACTTGATGGTATAACGCTAGGTTAGTCCAGCCTTGCTGAATAACCGAGCCACGGTTAAAGCGCTCAAGCGCATAAGAAGAGAGCTGTTTTAAGTTATCCCATAAACTTTGATTAAGCTGAGGGATTTCTATGTTGTTTTTTGCTGCTGTTTCAGAGGCTCTAAAAAAGTAGGGTGCTGCTTTTTTAGGAAAATTTTGTGATGCGTAAATAGTGGCAGTTAAAAACTGGTGCCATGCAAAATGCTCAGGTTGAGTAAGTTGTCCGTCTAGCGATTGTAAAATCACTAAGGCTTGGTCATTTTTATTTTGTTGTTTTTGTGCAAATGCAATATAAAGACGGTTTTGAATTTGATCAACACTTGCGGTTAATTCAAGCTCATTTCCAATTGTCTCTAATAAAGGCCAGTTTTGCTCACTAATTGCAGCATCACGTGCGCTATACAGTAATTGTATTTTATCGGCACCTTGGCGGTTTTGCGCCAATTGATAGATAGATTGCGCACTGGTTGCCTGATTTTGCAGTGCATTAGTGCGGTTACTTACGTTATCGCTGTTTTTAGTTGGTTTTTCGGTTGTGCTACACGCCGATAACCCTGACAATATAATTAATAGACTAACTAGTTTAAGTCGCACAAATGATTTCCCAATACGTTAACGCGATTTGCTTATATTACTGACTGACGCAGGAGACCTCAATGTTAAATGAGGAGAATTCACAGAAAATTGGCACTCTTTACATTGTTGCCACCCCAATTGGCAATTATGACGACTTAAGTCACCGTGCCATCGCGACATTATCGCAGGTTGACTTAATAGCTGCTGAAGACACTCGCCATACTGGCAAGCTACTTAGCCACTTTGGTATTAAGGCAAAAACGTTTGCATTACATGACCACAACGAAAAGCAAAAAGCACAGCAAATTATCGATCAACTAAATCAAGGTTTAAATATTGCTTTAGTATCCGACGCTGGTACACCGCTTATTAGTGACCCAGGTTATGCCGTTGTAAACTTATGCCGCGAACAAGGCGCTAATGTTACACCCGTACCCGGTGCATGTGCTGCAATTACAGCCGTATGTTGTTCAGGCTTGCCAACCGACCGCTTTCAGTTTATTGGTTTTACGCCCGCTAAAAGTAAAGCTCGCCAAGACTTTTTTACCGAAGCAGTTAACTCGGGCATTACTAGTATAATGTACGAAAGTACGCACCGTATTATGGCAAGCCTTGATGATTTAGCGCTAGCCCTTGGCGATGAGCAACAAGTTGTATTTGCTAAAGAGCTAACTAAAACGTTTGAAACATTTTTTAACGGTAGCGTAAGCGAGCTAAAACAGTTTTTGACGGATGATCCTACTAAGCAGCGCGGCGAAATAGTGCTGATGCTTCCAGGTAAACCAAAGCAGATAGACGATGTTCCGCCTGAAGCGCGCAAAATGCTGGCACTTCTTGAAAGTGAAATGCCAATGAAAAAGGCGTGTGGTGTGGTTGCTGAATACTTTGGTATGAAGAAAAACGCTTTATATAAAACAATTATTGAAGAAAAAGAGTAAATTTTACTGCGCTTGGTATTAGCCTCATGTATACTGCGCGCCGAGTCAGCCAAGATGATCGCTGCCTGTGACGAAAATGATCAGGGGGAGGAAAGTCCGGGCTCCATAGGGCAGAGTGCCAGCTAACGGCTGGGGGGCGTGAGCCCACGACAAGTGCAGCAGAGAGGAGACCGCCAATCTTCGGGTTGGTAAGGGTGAAAGGGTGCGGTAAGAGCGCACCGGGCCGCTAGTAATAGTCGGTTGCAAGGTAAACTCCACTCGGAGCAAGACCAAATAGGGTTCTATCATTTTAAATAATGAACGCGTGGCCCACGTCAGAACCGGGTAGGTTGCTTGAGCCATAGAGCGATTTATGGCCTAGACGAATGATTATCACTTTCTTCGGAAAGGACAAAACCCGGCTTATACGGCTGACTCACTCATTCAATAAAAAGCCCGCAGTTAACACTGCGGGCTTTTTTGTGTTTAAAAATTAAGGTTAGTCATTAGTTTTTGGCTAGCTGTTTGCAGTACTCGTTAAAATTTCAACAAAGAGTGATAACCGGGCAGTGAGAAATTATGATGTATGAAGTCAAGATTTGACCCAATTGGCAGCCCAATGAAATCAGGCCGCCTTTGAGTTTAGGCATGGAAACACCAAACCAAGTACATAAAAAAAGATCAGGAGCAAAAGCTACTGGCCTTCAATAAAACCGTCAAAGTATTTTAGGACGGGACATTTTGTAAAAACCGCGAAAGGTTTCTGAAAGCAACTTTGCCCCACGGCATGGTTCGCTGTTTTGGGTATGAGGCATAAAGTAGCCTTTTTGCTCTGGTATATGCTACATAGAGATTGTTTTTTTCTTGTTTTAGGTCTACCCCACCAGATCTGATAGCTCTGTAATCAGGAAAAGTATCGTCATCTAAACCTATGACAAAAACAATGTCAAACTCTTGGCCTTTCATTGTATGCACAGTACTTAAGGTCACTCCTTTATGATCTTGATTTGGTTGTGTCTGCCCTAAAGCCATTGCATTTTTAAACTTGTGTAAGGATTTCCTATCGTTACTTTTAGCATATGTAACCCAGTGCTCTAGTAACTCATCAAGATCTTTTATTAGCATACTTAGGTCATTATCATCATCTAAGGTAACAGATTCTTTAAACGATTTTACTAACGCTTTAAGATTTGACCCATCTTCCGAAAGCTTTAATACTAACTCAATTACCTCTGAATCGACTTTATTGAGGGTGTAATTGTTTAAGTCTTGTAATGATTTTATACCTTCATGATTATGCAATTTCAGCTTAGATAAAAGACGCCCCAAATGTAGCTCATCATTTTCGTTTAATTTAATACGAAGTGCTAAGTCAAAAATTTTCATTTCGTCAGATTCGAATTTGATACTGCCTTGGCCCATCTTGTAATAATAAGGGATCTGATTCATTTGTAATTTTTCTTCAAGATGAGAAAAAACATATTTATTACGTGCAAGAATCGCTATCTTCTCGTATGTAATATCACCTTCAATATCTCTATGTTTTTTTTGTTGAATAAGTGTTTGTATTCTCCTAATTACACCTTGAGCTTCAGTAAACTCATCCTCATAAGCCGATAATTGATACTCTCCGTTAACGACTAGAGTGCTAAGGTCACCATCAACATTGATTATTTGATTTGCAGCCATAAGTACTTGTAGCGAAGATCTATAATTTTCATTTAACAAAACTATTTCAGGCTTGAAGTCATTAACAAAAGCTTCATTCATATATTTTGGTGATGAACCATTAAAGTGATAAATAGATTGATTGGGATCACCTACCATCAAAATATTGAAAAACTCTCCGTTAGTTAGATGTTTAATAACTTGATATTGGGCGTTGTTTAAGTCTTGTGCTTCATCGATACAAATGGAATGAAAACTTCTTCTATAGAGCCCTGCAACCTTAGGGAAATTCATGAAAAGCTTACAAGCTTGTAAAATAATATCATCGAAATCTATCGCATTTTGGCTTCTCAAAATATCCTGATAATTACGATATAGAAGAACAATATCTTCATTATCAGTGCGGTCAGCAAGGTCATTTTCGTCTAATATTTCACGTTTAACTTTAGATATATAGTCTAAAACCTGATATCGAAACTTTCTTTTCTCATCGGTAGATTGAGCTTGGTAGCCTGAAAAATAGGTCGGTGTTTGTGAAATCGCTTGCTCAATAAGTTCTAGTCGATCGGATTCATCTTCAAAAATATGGGGTAAAGTCGACAATCCAATGAAGTTACCATGATTCTCTAAAACTGATTGGCAAAATCCATGAAACGTTCCTATAAAAACTCTGCTATCTAGTCTCTCGATGTCAGAAAGTCGCTCTCTTATTTCTTCACCTGCTTTATTTGTAAATGTTAGGGCTAATACCTTCTTTTGCGTATTTTGAAGGCAAAATCTGATTCGCTCGGTAAGAACTCTTGTTTTACCACTACCTGCACTAGCTTGAACATACATAGCACTATCTTTAGAAAATACTATCTGCTTTTGCTTTTCAGATAACTCAATTGAATTATTCACTTTTACTCAACCTCTATTGATAGTGTTGCTTTTACGAACTCAAATACTTCTTTTACAGCTCTGGGAAGTTCTTTTGGGGATGCTAACATTTGCTCGGCGACCGCTGGCGCCATTTGGGTTTTAGAGCCAGACATTTTACTATAAAGTTCATCATCATTTAATCGTTGGGTTTCTTGTATGTCATCTGGTTCTTTATTTTCTTTGTGTCGGTCGTTTGTATATACATTAAGTGAAAGAATCGCTTTTTTAATTTCTTTTTGAAAACCATCGTTCAATAATTGTTTTTCATAATCACATCCATGATCTAGGAAAACAAGTTTACTTTCACCTTGTTCATTCCCATAGACTTTATTAAATTGGTATCTTACTTTTTGAACTATTTCGTCGTTATCTGCATCACTTATAATTACACTTGGAATATTGAATTGTTTTGCAAAATTCAAAAAAGGTAGATACCCCTCATATCCACCTACGCCTACAAAATCAATTCCAAGTTCTATAGGGCTATAACCAAAAAACTTTTCAAATAGGATTGGCAAAGCTTGCTCTTCAGTTTCACCTTCAAAAAAGACTATTAACTTAGAGAAGAATATTTCTCCACGAGAACTGATAACTTGCCTTTTTATTTTTCTGATACCTTCAGAGGTTAATTTCAAATTTTCAAAATTACCAACTCTTAAATTCGTCGCTTTGTAAAAGCTTCTAATCTGATGCAATTCAGCACATGCGGCTATATATGGAGAGTGAGTTGAAATTATTTTTTGGCCACTTATTTCATCCATTTGGCGATATAGCTTCTTTTGGGCATTTGGATGAAGATGAGATTCAGGTTCCTCGATAGCAATGATTGGGAAAAAAACTCTTTTTTCCGCTCTTGCATTTTCAACGAGTAAATTAATAAAGGCTCTTAAAGTCAGAATAGATGACCAACTTCGAGTTCCCATTCCGTGGTACTCCATTGAGAAACTTTCATCTGAGTCTGAATAATAAATTGACATACCTTTATTTAGATCTCTGATTTTTTTAGTAAAAGGAGTTATCTCTACACCTTTTCCTTGGTTGTTCATTGCACTATCAAGCCCTTTTAGTGATTCTTTGATTCCGCTAAGAATAGAGCTTTTATCGACAGCTTTCTTATTAAGTCGTTCTATTTCTATTTCAATATCAGTAATTTCTTCATCAGAGTACTTAATTTTTGAGAGCATTTTACCGAGATACGAACTTTTAATCTTTGTATCTTCAGTAATGTCTCTTTGGGCACTTACATAGAAAAAAGGTATTTCGTCAAAATTAAAGCTAGTAATGTTACCGTTTTCTTGTTCATACCAGTCAAGAGTATCTGATTTAAAAGGTGGCCAATCTTGGAGAATATATTGTTCGGTCTTGTAAGAATTTTTTATAGGATCAAAAGCAACAATAGTGCGAAGTGGTATGAATGAATTGGTATCTAAATCTAATCTTATTCTGTCAGTAGTGAAAAGTATTTCCCAGTCCTCGCTAAAGGCATCTCCATCTCTAGGTTTTATTAGAACATCAATAATGATTTTATCTTTTACAATCTTATCTTTTATATTAAAGTCATCAGGAGATAGAAAGTTGCGATTCCCCAAACTTAATTGTAAAGCTTTTAGGAATGAAGTTTTGCTTGAGTTATTTGTCCCTGTAAGTATCGTGTTATCTGTAAGATTCACCTCAGCGTTTTCTATTCCTCGAAAGCCACTTATTCTGACTGTACTAATTTTTAATTCCATTAATGGTTACCTTACATCGATTTGTAAATCTTTACATGATTAGAAACTAAGATTAAGCATTCTAGAGATGTTTGCAACTTTTAACAGTCTGCTTTGTAAGAAAATAAAAACTAGTTGTAGCATATCTTGTGCTAGTAATATCTTTAGTCCACTAAAAATATAGGCTTAAATGCTAGCGCCTTTAGCTTATTTGTTTTTTAAATCATCAATCAATTCAGATATCGTAGTATGTAATACATTGAAATTTTAAACTAACCAACTAACGTTAATACATATTAACGTTAGTTGGTTATTTAATTATTGAGTCGAAAGCGCTACTCATTTTATATTGAAGTAAAAATTAAATAGCAAGCTAAGCCACCCCTAAATAATATTTTTTCCTTGTTCTGGATCGCGAGACTGCTCTGCTTGTTCACGTATTTCGTCGGTATCACTGCTCACATCATCAAGTGTTTTAGCTTGCTCAACTGTTTCACTTTTTTCGCTTTGTATTTGCGCTGGTTGTTTTTGCTCTAAGCTAGAAACGCTTTCATTAGGGTCGGTGAGTATAATTCTTTCTCGTGCGTCATCGGGCATGCTGATATTTTGTGTTGTAAATTCATTGACCAGCTCTCGCATAAGTTGTGAGCCTACTTTTAATGGGCTGTGCTGCTCGCTATTAACCCAAAAATACAAAATAAAGTTAATTGTTGATGAGCCTAAGTTTTTTATTAAAACCTGCGCAGGTGGGTCGCTAAGTACCGCATTTTGTTGATTGGCAATATCTAGGGCGAGGGTTTGTGCGCTGCGTATATCGTTATCATAGCCAATACCAATTTCTACTTTGCCGCGCATTTTTGGATTGGCAGTCAGGTTTTTAATAGTATTTTTATATACAGTCGCATTGGGTATTTGAATATGATTGCCATCGTAATCAACAAGCGTGGTTGCTCTTGCGGTTACTTTTTTAACAATACCTAATCGGCCATCCACTTCAATTACATCGTCAATTTTAAAAGGTCTTTGTACGCTCAGTAATAAACTGGCAATAAAGTTTTCAGCTATGTCTCTAAAAGCAAAGCCGAGTATTAAACCTATTAACCCAGTACCACTCATAATAGCAACAGCGAATTCGGTAAGCCCTGCTAAACGTAAAAATAAATACACGCCAAATAAAATAATTAAAGTGCTTATACTGCGCCTTACAACTAAATGAACCAGTTTACTGTCTGTCATGTAGTCAATGGGCTTTATAAGTAATCGAGAAAGCGGCCCTGCAATTAAGTAGCTTAGTGCTAAAAGTATTATTGCGAGCAACAGTGTGGGTAATATTTGCGCTGTTGCATGAAGTAATTGCACAGCTTGTTCGTGAAAAAAATGCCACGAAAACACATCCCCTTGAAAACTTTGTATGCTGGGGAGCGTATTGTTTAACGCTATATTGTTTGATTGGCTGCTAGGCATGGCTTATCGTCCGTGTTTAGTTTTTATAATCGTTAATAATAGGCAGTAGCAAGTTTAGTACCAAACGCTTTATTTAACTTGGCAAACATTTTGCTGTAGTAACGTAATACAAATATTGAGGTTTAGAATGAAAGAAGCTAAACGAGGACAGCAAGCAGAGCAACCTGCGCACATCCCTTTTATAGGCTGGTGGGATATTGTTAAACGTATTTTTAAGCAAATGAGCGAAGATAATTTATCAATAGTTGCAGCCGGTGTGGCATTTTATGCACTGCTTGCTATTTTTCCAGCCATTGCGGCGATGGTATCTGTGTATGCGTACTTTTCATCCCCAACAGATATTAGTGAGCACTTAAGTAAAATAGTTACTTTGCTTCCACCAAGCACCAGCGAACTGATTTTATCTCAGGTTTCTAGCCTTGCTAAAACATCAAGTGCAAGCTTGAGCTTAAGCGCTATTGGTACACTTATACTTACCATTTGGAGTAGCTCTAAGGGCAGCCAAGCACTTATTACTGCGTGTAACATTAGTTATCGTGAATATGAAAAACGTTCATTTTTTCAGGCTCAACTAGTCCGTTTTTTATTTTCGGTAGGAGCGATTGTAGTCGCAATTTTTGCGCTATTAATTATTGGTATCCTACCTATTGTACTTAATTTAGTGGGGCTAAAAGAAAGTATAGATTTATTAATTAAACTCATTTCTTGGCCATTATTGGCTTTTACCTTTAATTTTGCATTGGTGCTTTTATATCGTTATGCCCCACATCGTAAACCTGCTAAATGGCGTTGGATCACGATGGGATCGTCTATTGCTACCGTGCTTTGGATTTTGGCGTCTATAGGTTTTTCATTTTATGTGTCGCGTTTTTCTAGTTACAACGAAACTTACGGTTCACTAGGTGGTGTAGTGATCATGCTGATGTGGTTGTATATCAGCGCTTACATAATCACATTAGGTGCTGTAATTAATGCAGCTACTGAGCAGCAAACAGGTAAAGATAGCACTGTAGGGCCGGCTAAAGAGCGTGGGCAGCGAGGCGCCTATGTAGCAGATCACCTCGATGTAAAAAACGAATAAATTGCCGATTAATTAGCTAAATTAGTAAGTGCAGTAATTTGCTCTTTAAATTCTTGTGCTGCGGGACCAAGTCTGTCGTTATCGTTGCACATTAAATATAAATTAAGAGTGCGAGTAGTTCCTTGGTCTAAATTAAGTGCAATGAGGGTTTGATCTTCAATTAAATGTGCAATTTGTGTTTTTGGCAGCCAAGCATAACCTAAATTTTGACTAACCATATCAATAGAGTTACGTAAGTGGCTTACTGTCCAGCGCATATCAGCACCTAGCCAGCCTTCATTGTGACTAGTGTGAGTTGCTGAATCGCGCACTACTATTTGCCTGTGCAGCTTTAAATCACGAAAATTGAGTTGTTCAGTATGCTGGTGTAAAACGTGGTCTTTATGCGCAACCGCTATAAACTCTATATTGCACAGCGTACTACAGCTAATTCCATAGATAGGAATTGACGAAATGGCTAAATCAACTACTGAGTTATGTAATAATTCGTTTGCACCTGTTAGCACGCTTTCAACTAAATCAATTTTTAAAAGGGGGTAAAGCTCACTCGTTTTAGCAAGTGCTTGGTATAAAATAGCGTGTGGGAGCACTTCATCAACGGCTATTTTCAATGTGCTTTCTACGCCTTCGCTAAGAGTGCTGGCTACCGATTCTATTTTAGTCGCTTCTTCAATTAAAAATTCAGCTCTGCGTAAAATGAGCTTACCGCTATCGGTTAAAAATGCTTTACGACCTTTTACTTCAAGCAACTTAATTTGCAAGGCGGCTTCAAGCTTCTGCACAGCGTGGTGTACGGTTGACTGACTTTTATGTACAGCTGCGCTTGCGCCTGCAAACCCGCCATGATCCACAACTGCTTTAAACATTCGCCATTGCTCTAATGTTGCTTTTGCCATTTTAAATCCTGCTACTACTTTATATCTGATTGCTTAACTGACCGCATACACAGTATATTTATTGCATAACAGTTTATTTATTGTTTGAAATAACCACTTTTTTACTGCTAAGCAGTGCCATAAACTTATTTTTAGGAAGTGGTTTTGAAAATAAATAACCTTGCCCATAATCGCAACCTGCGTTTAGTAATAGCTCCATTTGCAGTGATGTCTCGATTCCCTCAGCAATCACTTTAAGCCCGAGTTGGTGAGCCATCACTATAATTGCCTCACAAAGGGCAAGCTCTTGACTACCTTGCTGGATGTTATCAACAAAGCGTTTATCTATTTTAAGGTAATCAGCATCCATTTCTTGTAAGTAGGCAAGTGATGAGTAACCAGTGCCGAAATCATCAAGTGCTAATTGCATACCCGACTGAACTAATTTTTTTAATCGGCTCTGCGTGAGTTTCTCTGGATTTACCATAAGGCCTTCAGTAATTTCTGCAACAATAGATGATGCTGGCAATTTTGCGGCACTGAGCATATCGCACCAATCATCTATTCCACTATCGACAGTGGATAGTTGTACAGGCGATACATTAACGCTTATTTGAAATTGCTCACCAGTAGTTGCTTTAATTTCTTTTAGGGTTTGTATTGCTTGAGTAAATACAAACTGACCTAATGAGTTAATTTGTCTTGTTTCCTCAGCAAGCGGAATAAACGAGGCGGGGGTTACTAAACCATTTTTAGGGTGATTCCAACGAATAAGCCCTTCTGCTTTGTGTATATGTAAATCGTCTAAAGCAACAATCGGTTGATAAAATAATTCAAATTGCTCAAGGTCTATGGCTATTCGTAAATCTTTCAATAACTGCATACGCGCTTGTGCGTGAATACGCATATCTTCTGAGAAAAATTCAAAACAGTTACGGCCGTTACTTTTTGCTTTGTACATTGCCTGATCGGCTGCTTTTAAAAGTTGCTCAGTACTTTCACCATCGGTTGGCGCACAGGCAATACCCATACTTGCACTAATAAATTGCTCTTCATTGTCTATGTGTAGTACTGATGAGATACTTTGTAAAATATTACTGGCAATTTGATTTGTATGGCGGGTACTTTTAATCTGATTAAATACAATAACAAATTCATCACCACCAATTCGGGCTACAAATGACGCATTTTTTGCCGACTGCACTATACGTTGCGATACGAGTTTTAATAAGTTGTCGCCATAGTGATGGCCCAATGTGTCATTAATATCTTTAAAGTGATCAATATCTAAAAGCATGACAACCAATTGATTATCAGGGGTACCTATATTTAAAAAGCGTTGATTTAAGCGCTCTTTTAATTCTAAACGATTGGGTAAGCTAGTCAGATGGTCAAAATGAGTTTGTCGCCATATGGTTTCATCAGCTTGTTTTTTTTCTGTTATGTCCGTAAAAATAGCCACGCGACGGGTTGGAATATTTTTCTCATCGTATACGGTATCTATTTTTAGCCACTCAGTATAAATATCACCGTTCTTTTTACGATTTACTATTTCACCTTGCCAACGGCCAGTATTTTTAAGTTCTGCCCACATTTTTTGATAAAATTCTTTAGTGTGCTTGCCGGATGACAAAATATGACTGGTTTTACCAATGACTTCTTCTTTACTGTATTGGGTTGTTGTACAAAAAGCGGGGTTTACATCGTAAATAATGCCGTTAGGGTCGGTTATCGTCATGCCTTCACTACTGTTGTTGTACACAAGCGATGCTAAGTGAAGTGCTTTTTCATTGGTTTTTTTCTGACTAATATCTCTAAGCACAACGATGTATTCATTATTGTTTTTAAGCGCATTAATACGAGCTTCAAAAAAATGCTCTGTTACACCTTCTCTTACCTTAAATTCAATAGTTTGCGAGCTGTCTAAATGTGCAAGGAGTAATTGGGTATTCGCTTTCGATAATAAGTCAGAGAGCTTTGAGGTTGATCCTGCTTCTATTTCAAATAGCGAATTAATATTACCACCGATATAAAGTATTTTTCCAAGCGCGTTTATACGTAAATAGGTGTCAGGTAGTGCATTGAGCAAGCTCATTAATTCATTGTGTTTATTTTTTAATTTAGCTTCTGCCGATAAGCGAGTCACAGCCATTACTTCAAAACGGTCGTAAAGTGTGTGTAATTCGGGGCTATTTGGTTTTTTTACGTGCTTAGGCATTGTGCCGCTAGCAAGTTCGTCGGTTGCATGCGACAAATCAGCGATAGGGTCAAATATGCTTATTTTAATAAGTCGTCTGGCAAGTAATACGAGTAATAGAATCGCGACTAAAAATGCGATGATTGTCTTGGCAAAATTAGCATTAACCTCGTTAATAAAATCGTCTACTGAGACCGCGATGTAGATATCTAAATTATTATTGTGTTTGTCGTTATAGATAACAGATCGGTGAAAAACTTGGTTTTCGCCGCTCGCATTTTTGAAAACAGCTAATGCACTATTGTCGTGAAGTAAATCTGTATCTGTGATTTTTTTACCCAATTCGATTGGGCGCTTAGGGTAATTAGCGAGTATTAAGCCGTTAGAGTCAGCAATAACCGCCTTAGCATTGTTAGGTAGCTCAGCTTGGCTTAACGCAATGTTCCACCAATTTAATGCAATTACAGTAACAAGTGCACCTTGTACTTGGTTATTACTATTTATTATAGGGTACGCAAAGTTAACGCTTTGAGCTTGAATACTTCTATCGTACTGAAAGTACCCAACAGAAAAGTTTTTATTATTAATGGCATTTTGAAAATAGTGTCTATCGCTTATATTAATATTATTACTACGGCCATTTGTTACGCATTTTAGGTCGCCGTTTTTATCAACAATACCTATATTTGCAATATTGCTGTAAAGAGCTTTTATTTCAAAAAAATAGCTAGGGCAGGTGGTCGGTAACTCTTCAGTGTTTGCCGCTTTATTTGCCAGAAAAATAGTTAACCGCTGTACATCATCGACCATTGTTTTTTGATGATGGGTCAAGTGCTTAGCGATGTTAACTATTCTTTTTTCACTTTTTTCAATCGCAGCGTCGCGATCAAACCACAGTGTCAATACAGTCACGACTGCACCGGGGATACTGAGTAAAATTAACAACCTGTAAAGTTGGCTTTTAAGTGATGAAGTAAAAATAAGTTTTTCCCTAAGCTCAATTCCTAAAAAATGATTGTAGTCAATAATGATAAAAATAACCATACAATATATAGGGTTGTATTCAAGAGTTATTAATATTTAAGTGTTTATCTATAAATATGGCATTTTAAAAAAGGTAAATCATTGTCCTAAATACATAAATAATATATGCAGTAACTTTAAATTCTAAAAAATAGAATGGTTAGCTCGATTTAAAGACATAGTTGTTTTGTTTAATGAATGATTTAATAACTCTATCAACTTATTCTTTCGAGTGAATTAAAAAAATGAAAATATCAAAAATACTTACAGCTTATGCAACTCAAGATGGCGATGGCGTAAGCATTAGTCGTATACCAGGGTTTGATGGTAAATATTTAGATCCCTTTTTAATGATTGATGAACTTAAGTCAGACGACAAAAAAGATTATATGGGAGGCTTTCCTGAACATCCGCACCGAGGAATTGAAACGTTTACTTATATTCTACAAGGTGGCTTTGAACATCGTGACCAAATGGGCAACAGAGAGGCAATTAAAGCAGGCGATGTGCAATGGATGAGTACAGGGCGCGGCGTTATGCACAGTGAAATGCCACTCGCGGATGCTGTTGACGGTTTGCATGGCTTTCAAATTTGGATAAACATGCCAAGTGCAGAAAAAATGCGTGATTCACGTTATCAAGATACGACGAAAAATCCAGCTCCGAGTTTTACAAATACGCAAGGTGTGACGTTAAAAGCACTGGCGGGATCGTGGCAGTTTGAAAGCGAAGCGCTTACAAGTAGTTTGCAAGGTTTAGCGGCCAATGCCGCGCTTGCTGATATTACTTTACCAGCCAGTAAAAGCATTTTTTTAGGGCCTCTTAGCCAACAAAAAATAATGCTTTATATTCATAGCGGCTCACTAATAATGAGCGACAATCAAATAATACCAGCGGGTAAGTTACTTATTTTAGAACCAGGCAGTGACATTAATATTAGCTCTGAACACGGCGCTGGTGTTTTGGTTTTAGCAGGCGATCCACTTAATCAACCGATTGCTCATATGGGGCCGTTTGTAATGACGACGCAAGTTGAAGTACAGCAAGCGGTGCGTGATTATCAAAACGGCGAGTTCGGCAAAATTTAACAATATTTTTAGGAGAGTTTCATGGGATTATTAGTTAACGGTCAATGGCAAGATAAATGGTACGACACTGATTCAAGTAATGGTAAGTTTGAGCGCGAGGCGGCGCAGTTACGCCATTGGATTACTGCTGATGGCAGTGCTGGAATAACCGGTGACGCAGGTTTTAAAGCACAAGCGAACAGGTATCATTTATATGTATCGCTGGCATGTCCTTGGGCTCACCGAACACTTATATTTAGAGCATTAAAAGGGTTACAAGACTTAATTACTGTGTCGGTTGTTAGTCCTGATATGCTTGATAGTGGTTGGGAGTTTGATACGAAAAATCACAGTACTGGCGATGCTTTATTTAATAGTAATTACTTACATCAAGTTTATACAAAAAATAACCCTGAGTATTCTGGGCGAGTAACGGTTCCCGTATTGTGGGATAAAAAGCTCAATAAAATTGTTAGTAATGAGTCTGCCGATATTATACGTATGTTCAATAGTGCATTTAATGAATTAACAGGTAATAAAGATGATTACTATCCTGAGGCACTGCAACCAAAAATTGACGAATTAAATGCACTGATTTATCCAAATATAAATAATGGTGTTTATCGTACGGGCTTTGCTACAACTCAAGATGCGTATGAAGAAGCGTTTAACGATTTATTCAAAGCACTCGATTCAGTAGAGAGCATACTGAGCAAACAGCGGTATTTAACGGGGGATAACCTCACAGAGGCAGATTGGCGATTATTCACCACGCTCATTCGATTTGATAGTGTGTATGTTGGTCACTTTAAGTGTAATTTGCGGACAATTGAAAGCTACCCAGCTTTGAGCGGATACCTTAGAGATTTATATCAAGTTGAAGGTGTGGCAGAGACGGTTGATTTTTACCACATTAAACGTCATTACTATTTTAGCCATACAATGATCAATCCAACACAAATTGTGCCAAGTGGCCCAAGTATTGATTACTTATCCGATCATTGTAGAAATGTTTAGCGTTTAAGCCAACAGCCTAACAAGCCAGCCGTATTTTCTTACCAAGCTGGTTTCGCCTTTCCCTGCTTGCACAGCTGCACCAGCTAAAAAGGCACTTGTTAGTCCTACTTTAGTTGCGGCAAAACGCTTAAGTCTATATTGAAACGCCGCATGATGTTGGCGTTTCAATTCGCTGCGCGTGTCCATTTGCTTACTAAGAGCATCAACGTTTTCATTAGGTGCTTTAATTAAGTAATTAACTAACATAGTAATTTCCTTATAAGTTAAACAGTTGTTTTAAGCTTTTAAGCGTTTTACTAAAGCCAATTTTATTGCTTAGGTAAACTGTGTTTTTCCAAAGCCAGGCTAAACAAGCAACTTGCAGCAGAGTAGCTGTCGCAATACTAAGCCATACTGATCCAAAAAGATCGAATACACCGTATCCAACAGCGCCTAATACTCCTGCCCACAACAAAACCAAACCACTGGCAAAACAGCCTAAAAATATAGTGATCAATGCAAGCGATCTAAGCGATAACCGCCATTCAGCTTTAGCTAGCTGATGGGTGATCTTTCCTTGAGTTTGGTAATCATCCTTGAGCTGCTTAGAGTACTCTAAAAGCTTTGCAATATGATCTTGCCAATCGTCCTTTTGGCGCTGCTGCTCAGTAGCTTGGTCTTGTGCATTACCATCCTTGGTTGCGGTTGTTTGTGGGTTATTCATCACTAATTACTTACGACGGAACAATGAAGTAATTAGCATACCCGCAGCAAAAGCAATACCTGCAGTTGCTAGTGGATTTTCAGAAGCAAATGCACGGGTTTTAGCTGTACATTCACTTAACTTTTCGCGTGCAATAAGTTGTTTCTCGCTTAGTGCTTCTGCTGAACTCGAAGCGCCTTTACGAACACTACTTTCAGCTGTTGCTGCTTTGCTAGAAAGTGCATCTACAGCGTCGTGCGCCGCTGATGTTGCTTTCTCCGTAAGAGGTGATTCAGTATTTGTTAGTTTAACGTCAGGCTTAACATCTGAAGTTGTATTTGATTTCGTATTTGTTGCAGTAGCCATAATCAATCCTTAATAAGTTAAAAAATTTAAATAGTCATTTAGATGATGCAATGATTAAACCAAGCTTGTTATTTAATTTAAGCTACTGAATTTTTTGGTTTTTATTTTACTTCTTTATTTTTTGATAGTTGGCAATTTAAATCAAACAGTAACTATTACTACATCGTTAGGTAAATTTTACAAAGAAGATAAAAACGCTTAAAAAATTGTAAATATTCATTGGCTATTCAGTAATCAAAGCGTGTAAACAAAAAGTTATAAAAAATAGAATAGATATTTTATTCATCACAATCCCATTTTTTCCCACATAATTCAAACGCTTCACCTGAGCCCTTATTTTTTCTAGCTTTGGGGCTCACTAAAGCTGGTCAGCTTACTTGACAAAATGGCTTGTCAAACCCTAAACTGGAGTACTGTGGTAAAAAGTGGTTTTTAGTGGATCACACTGGATAAAAATAAACAAAAGTTGAATAAAATAATTTTAAAGTAGGTTTTTTATGTTTCGTGGTGCGAGTTCACTGAGTTTGGATGATAAAGGGCGTTTTGCGGTACCGACCAAGTACCGAGAATCTCTATTGTCTGAAGATCAGGGAACGGTTATTTGTACCGTCGCATTAAATGAGCCGTGTTTATGGTTGTATCCGCTGGCTGAGTGGCTCGAAATAGAAAGCCGTTTAGCTAAAATCTCCAATATGAACCCACGAGCCCGTCGAATGCAGCGTATGTTGCTCGGGAATGCTACTGAATATCAACTTGATAAAAACGGTCGAATTTTGCTTGCGCCATCATTACGGGCTCATGCATCACTTGGCAAAAAAATCATGCTAGTTGGTTTGATGAATAAATTTGAAATTTGGGATGAGGCGCGTTGGCATGAGCAAATGCAACAAGATACTGAGCTTGAAAGGCTTGGCGATTTTGAACCTAACCAAGATTTAGATAACTTCACACTTTAACGGCACAAAAAAAGGCAAATAATAGCTAATGACAGCGCAATTTGAACACGTATCCGTATTAATGGACGAAACCATCGATGCCCTTGCAATTAAGCCAGACGGTATATACATGGATGGAACTTTTGGACGTGGCGGCCACTCTGGACAAATTTTAGCACGCCTTGGTGATGAGGGTCGTTTGCAAGCAATTGACCAAGATCCACAAGCGATACAATCAGCCGAGAAATTTGCAGATGATCCACGTTTTGCAATTGCACATACTCGTTTTTCAAATTTATACGAAGTAGCAGAGCAAAACGATCTGATTGGTAAAGTGGACGGCATTTTATTAGACATTGGTGTCTCGTCGCCACAACTTGATGATGCTGCGCGTGGTTTTAGTTTCATGAAAGATGGGCCACTCGATATGCGTATGGACCCAACAACAGGTCGCAGTGCTGCACAGTGGTTAGCAGAAGCCGAGTTAGATGACATTACTCACGTAATTAAAAAGCTGGGTGAAGAAAAGTTTGGTAAACGCATTGCGCACAAAGTGCTTGAAGTTCGAGAGCACACGCCAATTACAACTACAAAGCAACTTGCTGACCTTGTTGATGAAGCCGTGCCTGTAAAAGATAAGTTTAAGCACCCTGCAACACGTACTTTTCAGGCTATTCGTATTTACATTAATAGCGAGCTTGAAGAGATTCAAACAGCGTTGCAGTCAGCAGTTAAAGTGTTAAAACCTGGTGGTCGTTTAGTGGTGATTTCGTTTCACTCACTAGAGGATCGTATTGTAAAACAGTTTATTAGAAAACAGAGTCGGGGAGAAGTGTTACCCAGAGGTCTGCCTTTAACTGATGCACAAATAAATAAAAATCTGACGTTAAAAGCAGTGGGTAAGGCTATTAAGCCAAGTGCTGTAGAAGTAGAGCGTAATCCACGTTCTCGTAGTTCTGTACTTAGGATTGCACAGAGGTTGGGATGAGTAAAAAAGCGAGCTATCGGCAACCTAATTTATTCTTTGAAATATTAAAAGGCCTAGGAGCTAACAAGCTAACCTCGGCCTTGTTGGTTGTGATATTCGCTTCTAGCTTAGCAGTTGTGCAAACAACTCACTTAGCTCGTGGACAACTTATAAAGCAAGATCAGTTATTACAAGAACGAGATGAGCTCGATTTAGAGTGGCGCTACTTACTTGTTGAAGAAGAATTTTATTCGCAACATGCACGCATTGAAGAAGTAGCTATATCACAATTAAAAATGAAACGACCTACGAGTCAAGATGAGCAGGTAATAATAGTACAATGAGAAATAGAGGCAAAAAACCAGTCACAAATTTAATCACATGGCGCTTTATGCTCGTGTGCACTGTTGTGTTTATGGTGTTTGTTACACTCGTATCTCGGGCCGCTTATTTGCAAGTAATAGAACCTGATAAAGCACGTTCAGAAAGTGATAAACGTACAGTGCGTGTTGAAAAGCTTCATGTGCAGCGCGGAATGATTTTTGACCGTAATGGTAAAGAACTAGCGGTAAGTGTACCGGTTGTGAGTGTATATGCAGACCCGAAAGCATTGCATAAGTCGCTTGTCTCTAAAGTAATCAAACAAGCACGTAAAAGCGGCGAAGATCACTTATCTTTAACTGAAAACACGGCTGAACTTGATAAGCGTACTGCTCTTTATTATAAAAACGATTTACGCTGGCGCGAGCTTGCCGATGTGCTGCGTATTGATCCTAAAAAGATTAACTCTCGACTTTTAAACGATCCTTCACGTCGTTTTGTGTATTTAAAGCGACAAGTTACCCCTGCTGTAGCAAATTATATTGGCGATTTGCGTTTGCCTGGCATCCATTTACTAGATGAATCTAAACGCTACTACCCTGCAGGTGAAGTTACCGCACATGTTATTGGTTTTACCAATATTGATGGTAAAGGCATTGAAGGCATTGAAAAGCTATACGAAAATGCGTTAACGGGTGAAGAAGGCCGCCGTACTATTCGTAAAGATGCACAAGGGCGTGAAGTAGAAGTACTTGATGAGCGCGAGCGTGTAGAACCTGAAAGCATAGAACTAAGCATTGACCAACGTATTCAAGCCATTGCTTACAAAGCAGTTAAATCAGCTGTACTGACTTATAAAGCCACATCGGGATCGGCTATGGTGGTTGATGTTAAAACCGGTGAAGTACTGGCAATGGTAAACAGTCCTTCATTTAATCCAAATAATTTAAGCGATGCAGCCCCTCATAAACGTCGTAATCGTGCAATTACCGATTTGTTTGAACCTGGCTCAACTGTTAAGCCTCTAGCCATTTTGGCTGGGCTAGACTACGGCGCCATTAAGGCAGATGACACAATTGATACTTACCCAGGCTGGATGCGTTTAGGTGGTAGTTTAGTTAGAGATACTCGTAATCACGGCGTACTAACATTGCGTGAAATACTAAAGTATTCCTCAAATATGGGGGTTGCGAAAGTTACTCAATTAGTGCCTAAAGATTACCTTGTTGGGTTATACCAAAAAGTAGGCTTTGGCAGTGACACTGGCACAGGGATGGTAGGTGAAAGCAGCGGCTTGTTTTATCCAAACCGCCGTTGGTCTGACTTTGAAATTGCCACTTTATCATTTGGTTATGCAATTTCGGTAAGTACTGCGCAAATGGCGCGCTTTTATACCATGTTAGGCGCTGGTGGAGTTAACCGACCTCTGACTATTTTAAAGCAAGATAATATACCTGAAGGCGAACGTATTTTTAAACAAAAAGACGTAGAAGCCGTAGTGCACATGATGGAAAGTGTATTTGAAAAAGACGGTACTGCTCGCAACATAAAAGTTGATGGGTATCGTGCAGCTGGTAAAACAGGTACATCTAAAAAAGCCGTAGCAGGTGGTTATGGTGATGAATATGTAGGTTATTTTGCAGGTGTAGCACCGGCAAGTAATCCTCGTTTAGCCGTGGTAGTTATGATTAATGAACCAGGTGGTGATGTGTACTATGGAGGTGCCACCGCTGGCCCTGCATTTGCAGAAATCATCTCTAACGCATTAAGAATATTAAACGTAGCGCCTGACAAGGAAGAGGTTGCGTACGTAAAAGGTAAGGACAACGATGCGTGATTTAAAGGATATCTTAAAATACATCGAAATAGATGCGCCCTCGCAGTTGGTAAAACATTTACGCCTTGATAGTCGTGAAGTGACGCCAGGCGATGTATTTGTTGCTATTAAAGGCCATGCACTTGATGGCGGACAATTTATTAATAAAGCAATTGAAAATGGCGCAACAGCTATTATTACTGACAGATTATGTGAATTTGAAACAAGTTTTGAACCGCTTTATTTAGTCTCGGAGCTTGATAAAAAGCTTCCAGAATTAGCAAGTCGCTTTTATAACCAACCAAGTCAGACTCTTGATTTAATTGGTGTGACAGGTACAAATGGTAAATCGACCACCACAGCAATGATTGCTCACTTGGCGCAATTTTGCAGTACTGATTCGGCTATTATTGGCACTTTAGGTTACGGCCACCCTGATAATTTAATTCCACTGATTAATACCACGCCTTCTGCGGTTGATTTACAACATATTTTGAGCGATTTAAATTCGCAGCATAAAAAGCTGGTAGCCATGGAAGTGTCATCTCATGGGTTAGTACAACAGCGTGTTGCTAAATGCGCGTTTAAAGCGGCTGTGTTTACTAATCTTTCGCGCGATCACTTAGATTACCATGGTGATATGGCAAGTTACGGTGATGCGAAACTAATGCTTTTCCGTGATTTTGAACCGCAAGTTGTAGTGCTTAATCAAGATGATTCTCAAGCTGAGCAATGGCTCGAAAAGTATGATTTTAATAACCTAATTTGTTATGGGCGTAAAAACTTAGCCCCTAAAAACAGTCAATATGTTCACTTTTCTGATGTGAAATATTCCAGTGAAGGTATTTCGGCGCAGTTGTCGACAAGTTGGGGTGATATTTCAATTAAATCGCCTCTGTTTGGCGAATTCAACTTATATAACTTAACGGCAGCGCTCGCTACATTACTAGGGCTTGGTTATCCGCTTGAGCAATTAGTTGCAGGTTGTGCGCAATTACAGCCAGTAGCAGGGCGAATGCAAGCATTTAGTCAAGCAGGCATGCCAACGTGTGTTGTTGATTACGCCCATACGCCCGATGCACTTGCCCTTGCGTTACAAGCATTGCAGCTGCATGTGCCAGGTGGTGTAAGTTGTGTATTTGGTTGCGGTGGTGACAGAGATAAAGGCAAGCGCGTATTAATGGCGCAAGCTGCAGAGCAAAATGCTAATAAAGTGATTATTACCAGTGATAATCCTCGCTCAGAAAATCCTGATGACATTATTGCAGATGTGGCAGCGGGTTTAACCCATCCTCAAAATGCCCATTTAGAGGTTGATAGAGCAACTGCAATTCGTTTTGCTATAGAAAACGCGACTGCTGATGATGTTATTTTGATTGCAGGCAAAGGCCACGAAGATTATCAAATTATAGGCGATAAGCGCATCGACTTTTGCGATCGCCGTTATGTACAAGAACAACTAAAAAAAGCAGTAAGAGGGATAATACAATGATCCCAATGGATTTTGATTGGTTAGCTAATGTGCTAACAACCGATTATCAAGGTGATAATCAACACGTGCTTAATATAAATACTGATACTCGCACAGTGTGCGATGGCGAAGTGTTTTTAGCACTGAAAGGGCCAAATTTTGATGGGCATAAATTTATAGCTGAGGCTAAACAAAAAGGCGCTATTGGCGTTATTGTTCAGCACAAAGTTGATGTCGATATTCCACAATTTATAGTAAGCGATACACGTATTGCGCTAGGTGTAATTGGTACTGCTGTTATGGCGCAAGTGGCGCCTAAAACAATTGCAATTACAGGGAGTGTAGGCAAAACCACCGTAAAAGAAATGTGTGCAGCAATTTTGTCGGTTCACGGTGATGTATTAGCTACTAAAGGTAATTTTAATAACGATATTGGCGTACCGCTTACGTTATTGCGCTTAGAGCCTCAACATCGCTTTGCGGTGATTGAGCTAGGTGCAAATCACTTAGGTGAAATTGCTTACACCACTGCAATGACAAAACCAGATGTAGCCGTTGTATGTAATGTTGCAGCAGCCCACTTAGAAGGTTTTGGTAGTTTAATGGGCGTCGCAAAAGCTAAAGGTGAGATTTTTGACGGCCTTAAAGATGACGGTGTTGCCATTGTT
Source organism: Pseudoalteromonas sp. SWN166 (assembly GCF_015864485.1). Lineage (NCBI taxonomy): Bacteria > Pseudomonadati > Pseudomonadota > Gammaproteobacteria > Alteromonadales > Pseudoalteromonadaceae > Pseudoalteromonas > Pseudoalteromonas sp. SWN166. The sequence continues at coordinate 77,980 of NZ_JADYXB010000008.1, read as the reverse complement.
AACTGCGATAGTGAATTTAGCCAGTATTGGCTAGATAAGCTTGAAGGGCGCAAAGTTAAACGCTTTTCAACAACCGAAAAACTCGATATTTGGGCAGAGAACATCACGCTTGATGCCAATGCGCGTGCAAGCTTTACGCTTTGCACTCAAAACAAGCAAGTACCTGTTACTTTGTCGTTGCCTGGTAAACACAATATTAGCAATGCGCTTATTGCAGCAGCGCTTACTAGTGAATTTGATGTAACTCTTGAAGAAATAGCCAACGCACTTGCCACAATGGGTGATGTAAAAGGGCGCGTTAATTTAATTGAAGTGTCTGATTTACTCACCGTGGTTGATGATACCTATAATGCCAATGTTAAGTCGGTAAAGGCTGCGATTGACTTGTTAAGTGATATGCAAGGTCACCGCATTTTAGCGCTGGGAGACATGGGTGAGCTAGGTGAAGATGCACGTACGTACCATCAAGAAGTTGGCGAGTATGCACTTGAGCAAGGGATTGATGAGTTATTTACATTAGGTGTGTTAAGTAAATACGCAAGTGATGTGTTTGAACTACCTAATCGCCACTTTTCGAGCCGCGAACAGATGCAGCAAAAAATTCAAGAAAGTATTAATAAAGTGAATACTAAAACAACAATAGTAGTGAAAGGATCGCGCAGTTCTCGCATGGAATTATTAGTAACCGATTTAGTTAATGGCCAGCAACAAGCCATCAATGGAGTATCATAATGTTAGTTTGGCTGGCAGAGTATTTAACACAGTATTTTAGTGGTTTTCATGTTTTTTCGTATTTAACGCTACGTGCCATTTTAGGTATTTTAACTGCGCTAATTATGTCTCTTTATTTAGGACCTAAGTTAATTCGTGGTTTGCAACGTATGCAAATAGGCCAAACAGTTCGAGACGATGGTCCGCAATCGCATTTGTCTAAGTCGGGTACGCCGACTATGGGCGGCTTACTTATTTTAGCGGCCATTTTTACCAGCACGCTACTTTGGGCCGATTTATCAAATAAATACGTATGGGCAACACTGTTTGTAATTGGCTCTTTAGGTATTGTTGGCTTTGTTGATGATTACCGTAAAGTTATTCGTAAAGATCCAAAAGGCTTAATTGCTAAGTGGAAGTACTTTTGGCAGTCAGTCATTGCATTAGTTGTAGCTACTGCTTTGTATTTTACCAGTGCACAAGCATCTGAAACATCACTTGTTGTTCCATTTTTTAAAGACGTGTTACCGCAATTAGGTTTGTTTTATATCGTGCTTACGTATTTTGCCATAGTAGGTACATCAAACGCGGTAAACCTGACCGATGGTTTAGATGGCTTGGCGATTGTGCCAATTATTTTAGTGGCTTCAGCACTGGCAATTATTGCTTACTTAACAGGTAATATTAACTTTTCGGCTTACTTACATATTCCACATTTACCGCTGGCGAGTGAGCTTGTGGTTGTATGTACTGCCATTGTGGGCGCAGGGCTTGGCTTTTTATGGTTTAACACTTACCCAGCACAAGTATTTATGGGCGATGTTGGCTCATTAGCACTTGGTGGCGCATTAGGTATTATTGCTGTTTTAGTACGCCAAGAGTTACTGCTTATTATTATGGGCGGTGTATTTGTAATGGAAGCACTATCGGTAATATTACAAGTGGGGTCGTATAAATTACGCGGACAACGCATTTTTAGAATGGCGCCGATTCATCATCATTATGAATTAAAAGGTTGGCCAGAGCCTCGCGTTATTGTGCGCTTTTGGATTATTTCTGTTGTGCTAGTGCTTGCTGGCTTAGCTACTTTAAAGATTCGATAAATGCAGTATTTAAACGAGATAAAAAACAAACAAATAACAGTGCTCGGACTCGGTGTAACCGGTCTGGGCATTGTGCGTTTTCTATTATCTCATGGCCTCACACCAAAGGTCATTGATAGCCGAGTAACCCCGCCGGGGATTGATTGGTTAAAAGAGCACGCGCCAACTCTAGATACCCACTTTGGTAATTTGGATGACGCAGAGCTTTGTTCAAGCGATATGATTATTATAAGCCCTGGGCTTAGCTTAAAAATAAAAGCTGTTGCAAATGCAATTAACGCAGGTGTTGAAGTGATTGGCGACGTTGAGTTATTTTCACGTATTAATTCAAAACCGGTTGTTGCAGTAACGGGCTCTAATGGTAAATCAACCGTGGTTACGCTCGCTTATGAAGTATTAAAACAAGCCGGCTATAAAGTTGCTTTGGGTGGAAATATTGGCACAGCGGTGCTTGATTTGCTCAGTGATGATTTTGACGTGTATGTACTTGAGTTATCTAGTTTTCAGCTAGATACCACAACGAGTTTAAAACCTGTGAGTGCAACGGTATTAAATGTGTCTGAAGATCACCTTGATCGCTACGACAGTTACCAAGCTTATATAGACTCAAAGCTAAGTATTTATGACAGTGCAGAGCTTATTGTTGTCAATGCAGACGATATGCAAACACATCCAGTTGAGCGCGGTACCCCCCCCCTAATCAGCTTTGGTGCTCAACAAGGTGATTACCATTTAGCGCAACATAATGGCGAAACTCACTTTATGGTTAAAGGCGATGCCTTTTTACCTGTTGATACGCTTGCGGTAGTGGGTAAGCACAATTATTTAAATACGCTTGCAGTAATGGCGCTCTTAAGTCCGTTTGAAGTAAGCAAAGAGCAATATAAAAATGCATTAGGTCAATTTAATGGGTTGGCTCATCGCTGCCAATTTGTAGCTGAGCTTAACGGTGTAAAGTATTTTAACGATTCAAAGGCAACTAATGTTGGAGCGACCATTGCTGCAATAGATAGTTTAGCTAGTGGCGGTGAAAATCTGATTGTTATTGCTGGTGGCGATGCCAAAGGCGCTGATTTAAATGCGCTTAAACCTTACATAGAACAGCATGTAAAAGCATTAATTTGTTTTGGTAAAGATGCAAGTGACTTAGCTGCGATTACCAATAAGAGTTATTTAACTAACAATATGGAAGAAGCCGTTACTTTGGCCAAAGTACTTAGTAGTACAGGCAATATTGTTTTATTAGCACCCGCATGTGCCAGTATTGATATGTATAACAACTATATGCAACGCGGTGATGACTTTGTTCAGTGTGTAATGGCAGGGGCGTTATGATTGCTTTTGCCGATATAAGAGACGCATTAACACCTAAGCCTTCGGCGCAGTTATACGATGTACCGCTATTGTACTGCGTAATAATGCTCATTGGTGTTGGTTTTATCATGGTGACCAGCGCATCAATGCCTACCGCAGAGCGGTTATTTGATGACCCGTACCATATTACCATTCGCCACAGCATGTTTTTGGCAATGGCTTTTGTGCTTTTTTGGATAAGTGTTTGTGTGCCAATGGAGTGGTGGAAACGATCAAACCCTTATCTATTAATACTAGGTATGGTGCTATTAATAGCGGTATTGATTATTGGGCGTGAAGTAAACGGCGCTAAACGATGGATACCTATTGGACCTGTTGGTTTTCAGGTGGCTGAGGCCGCTAAGTTGTACTTTTTTAGTTATATTGCGGGTTATTTGGTAAGAAAACGCGAAGAAGTACAAGAAAATATTAAAGGCTTTGCAAAGCCAATTGCTGTATTTGCAGTGTATGCACTGCTTATTCTGCTGCAGCCAGATTTAGGCACAGTGGTTGTTATGTTTGTAACAACGGTTGGTTTGCTGTTTTTAGCGGGCGCTAAGTTATGGCAATTTTTTGTACTTATTTTAACGGGCGTTGGCTTAGTTGTATTACTGATTATTGTTGAACCCTACCGTATGGCGCGCGTTGTAGGCTTTTTAGACCCTTGGGATGATCCTTTTGGTAAGGGTTATCAGTTGGTGCAATCACTAATGGCGTATAGCCAAGGCGGTTGGTTTGGCCAAGGCTTAGGTAACAGCGTACAAAAGCTACAGTATTTACCTGAAGCGCATAACGATTTTATTTTTGCTGTAATAGGCGAAGAGCTTGGTTTAATAGGCGTTGTAAGTATTTTAACGGTGCTTGGTACCTTGGTATTTAGAGCATTATTAATAGGCCAACAAGCGCTTAAGTGCGGCAAGGAATACGAAGGCTACTTTTCATTTGCCATTGGTATTTGGTTTGCATTTCAAACCATGGTGAATGTAGGTGCGAGTGCGGGTATTTTACCGACGAAGGGTTTAACCCTGCCGTTTATTTCTTATGGCGGCTCAAGCTTATTAATTATGACGATTGCCACGGGTATTTTATTACGCGTAGATTTTGAAACCAAAATGGCAACCAAACAAGCCACCTCTCGCGGAGGTAAGCGATGAGTAAAAAATTAGTAGTAGTGGCTGGTGGAACTGGCGGACACATTTTTCCCGGTATTGCAGTAGCCGATTATTTAAAACAGCAGGGCTGGCAAGTTAGCTGGATCGGCACACCAGATCGAATGGAAGCGAGCGTTGTACCTAAGCACAATATAGATATTGATTTTATTAACGTTAAAGGTGTTCGTGGTAACGGATTAAAGCGTCTTATTAAAGCCCCATTCATGGTAATTAATGCAGTATTGCAGGCGCGTAAGGTATTGAAAGAACAGCGTCCTGATGTAGTACTTGCAATGGGCGGTTATGTTACGGGGCCAACGGGAATTGCCGCAAAAAGTTTAGGTATCCCGCTGGTTATTCACGAGCAAAACGCTGTAGCGGGTATGAGCAATAAACTGCTAGCTAAGGTGGCTACACGAGTATTAGCTGCATTTCCAAGTGCTTTTGCACAGGGTCAAGCCGAGCTAGTAGGTAACCCAGTTCGCCAAAGCGTTATGAATATAGCCAAACGCGATGTATCAAGCCCTATTAATATTTTAGTAGTGGGCGGCTCGCTTGGTGCACAAGTGCTTAATCAAACATTACCAGAAGCATTTAAAGCACTAAATAATACAGCTCCAATAAGTGTATGGCATCAAACAGGTAAGGGTCATTTAACTACTGTAGAAGCCGCTTATAAAATGCATGCTTTTACAGGCAGTAATGCAAAAATAGCTGAATTTATTGATGATATGGACGCAGCGTATAGCTGGGCCGACATTGTTGTTTGCCGTGCTGGTGCGTTAACTGTTAGCGAAATTGCAGCGGCAGGTAAAATGGCCGTTTTTGTTCCGTTTCCACATGCTGTGGACGACCATCAAACAGCGAACGCACAATATTTAGTGATGGCTAATGGCGCATTATTAATGCCACAAGGGCAGTTTAATAAACAATCAATTGTTGAACTATTAAGCCCGTATTTAGCCCAACCTTCATTAATTACTGAAATGGCTACAAATGCAAAAAAACAAGCCATTTTAGATGCCACAGCAAGCGTAGCAACGCACTGTGAGCAAGTAACAAATAAGAGAAAATAAGTGAAAGAAACGTCAGTACAAGAAAAACACACACGCCCTGCAATGCGCCGAATAGAAACCATTCACTTTATTGGTATTGGTGGAGCAGGTATGGGCGGTATTGCTGAAGTACTCGCTTTTGAAGGCTACCGTATTACAGGTTCTGACATTGCCCATAGCGCTATGACAGATCGTTTAATTAAAGCCGGTGCAGAAGTATTTATAGGCCATCATGAAAATAACGTGAAAGATGCCAATGTAGTCGTTGTTTCAAGTGCGATTGATGAAACAAATCCTGAAATTATTGCAGCCAAAGCCGCAAGAGTTCCTGTTGTTCGCCGCGCAGAAATGTTGGCTGAGTTAATGCGTTTTCGCCACGGTATAGCCATTGCGGGTACGCATGGTAAAACAACGACAACAAGCTTAATTGCGAGTATTTATGGACAAGCAGGGCTTGATCCAACCTTTATTATTGGTGGCTTGCTAAATAGCGCAGGTAGTAACGCAAAAGTAGGTAAAAGTGATTTTTTAATTGCCGAAGCTGATGAAAGCGACGCGTCGTTTTTACACTTACAGCCAATGGTCTCGGTGATCACTAATATTGAAGAAGATCACATGGATACTTATGGCGGCAGTCTTGAAAAGATGAAAGACACATATGTAGATTTCATTCATAACTTGCCGTTTTATGGTTTAGCTGTTGTATGTATTGATTCTGAAGTTGCTGCTGAACTTATCCCGCGTTTTGGTCGCCCAGTTATCACGTATGGCGAATCGAAGGATGCTGATTACCGCATGAGCGACTTTAGCCAATCAGCTAATACATGCACATTTACAGTAACTAACAAACAAGGTGAGTGTTTAACTGCCACGTTGAATATGCCAGGTAGACACAACGCACTTAATGCAACCGCTGCCATTGCGGTGGCAAAAGATCAAAACATTGCGAACCATGCAATTTTAGAAGCGCTGCAGAAGTTTGAAGGTATTGGTCGTCGTTTTCAGCACTATGGTGAATTTGAAAACGAGCGTGGCAATGTGATGTTAGTTGATGATTATGGGCATCATCCTTCTGAAGTTGCAGCAACAATTGCAGCAGTACGTGAAGGTTGGCCTGATAAACGTTTAGTTATGGTGTATCAACCTCATAGATTTTCTCGCACACGCGACTTATACGAAGATTTTGTAAGAGTGCTTGCTGATGTAGATCAGTTGCTACTGCTTGATGTGTATAGCGCTGGTGAAGAGCCAATTGTTGGCGCAGACAGTAAAAGCCTATGTCGTAGCCTTCGCCAGCGTGGTAAAGAGCCGCTACACGTAGCAACAAATGCAGAGCTTGCAGGTGTTCTGGCCGCAAATTTACAAAATAATGATTTAGTATTAACCCAAGGCGCTGGTAATATAGGTCAGTTAGTTAAAACATTAGCTGCAACGGGTATGTCGATAGAAAAACTTAAACAAGGTGAAGTATGACTCAGGTAAATACACAATTTGGTAAAGTAGCGGTACTGCTAGGTGGTAACTCAGCAGAACGTGAAGTGTCTTTACGATCGGGTCAGGCTGTTTTAAATGCGCTGCAAAATAGTGGCATTGATGCAATTGCATTTGACCCGCAAAGTCGTTCTTTGTGGGAGTTAAAAGAATTAAATGTAGAGCGTGTTTTTATCGCTTTACATGGTCGTGGTGGCGAGGATGGTACCGTACAAGGTGCACTTGAATTTATGAACCTGCCTTACACGGGTAGTAATGTACTGGGTTCAGCACTTGCTATGGATAAAGTACGTTGTAAACACTTATTTAAATCAGCGGGATTAAGCACCGCACCGTATGCCGTAGTTGATGCTAAAAAAGGCTTTGACGCTGCAGCTATTATGGATGAGTTTAAAAAAGTAATGGTTAAGCCATCGCATGAAGGCTCAAGCATAGGTATGGCGCAAGCAAGTACAGCACAAGAACTTGAAGACGCATTAGCCAATGCATTTAAGTTTGATAACCAAGTGCTTGTAGAGCAGTGGATCACAGGGCGTGAATTTACAATTACAGTGCTTGGCGACGAAGTACAACCTGTTATTGAAATGACTACGCCAAATGGCTTTTACGATTACCAAGCTAAGTATCAATCAAATACAACGCAGTATCATTGCCCGGCAGATTTATCAGAGCAAGATACTAAGTACTTACAAGCTATATCGCTAGATGCATTTGATTTAGTGGGCGCAAGTGGTTGGGGTCGTGTTGATGCTATGCAGGATGAACAAGGTAACTTTTACCTGCTTGAAGTAAATACAGTACCAGGCATGACTGAAAAGTCGTTAGTGCCAATGGCGGCAAAAGCGAATGGGGCAACTTTTGAACAATTAGTTGTTCGCATTTTAGAGCAAACGCTTTAATATGCATCCCCTTTTAGAAAAAGCTCAGCAATTAAAACAGCAACTTAACTTTAATTGGTCGCTGATTTTTGGAGTGAGTTTTTTTCTGGTTGTGGTTATTGGCTTAATACAAATAACCACAGGTGTTTCGGATTGGTTAGTTGAAAATAAAGATGCTCAAATTAAGCACCTTACAGTGCAAGGGCATCCTAAGTACACAGATGAAACGGCAATTATAAAAGCAATTAAAAAAGCCGATTTAAGTAGTTTTTTTAAACTTGATGTTAAGCACGTACAACAGTTAGTTCAAGACTTACCTTGGGTTGCTACCGCTTCGGTACGTAAACAATGGCCTGACATTATACAGGTGTATGTAGTTGAACATGAAGTTGTAGCCCACTGGAATAGCGACTTATTGCTTAATCAGAGTGGCCAAGCATTTCAAGCAAATAGCGATAAGTTAGATGATGACTTACCGCAGTTATATGGCCCAGAAGGTAGCGAAGAAGAGGCGTGGGTTGCTTTTAAGCAATTTGATGAAATGCTAAAAGTTAATGGTTTAACATTAACAAGTTTGGCATTGTCGGAGCGCTTTTCGTGGCAATTATGGCTAGATAACGGAATACGTTTAAATTTAGGGCGTAAAGATAAAGCCAAGCGTGTACAACGTTTTATAGACGTTTACCCACGAATGGAACAACGTGCAGATGCACAAGTAGATACAATCGATTTACGGTATGATACCGGCCTTGCAGTAAGCTTTAAGCCAGTGCAAGAAGAACAATTACAAAATAAGAGTAAGGCATGACTAAGTCAGCAGAAAGAAACCTAGTAATAGGATTAGACGTTGGCACCTCGAAAGTGGTTGCCACGGTAGGTGAAATCACCGCAGATAACAAGCTCAGCATTGTTGGTGTGGGCAGCCAAGTATCTCATGGTATGGATAAAGGCGGCGTTAACGATTTAAACTTAGTGTCTGAGTCTATTCGCCGAGCAATAGATGAAGCCGAGTTAATGGCTGATTGTCGTATTAGCTCTGTGTATTTGGGTATTTCTGGCAAGCATATACAGTGTCAAAACGAAAGTGGTGTTGTCGCTATTAATAACACTGAAGTCACTGAAGAAGACATTGAAAATGTAATTCATATTGCGCGTTCTGTGCCTATTTCGGCAGAGCGTAAAATGCTGCATGCATTGCCGCAAGAATACAGTATCGACATGCAAGAGGGCATTAAAAACCCATTGGGCATGAGTGGTGTTCGTATGGAAGCGCGAGCACACATTATTACGTGCTCAAACGATATGGCAAAAAATATCGAGAAATGCGTAGAGCGCTGTGGTCTTGAAGTTGATCAGCTTATCTTTACTGCGTTGGCATCATGTTATTCTGTGCTTACGCCAGATGAAAAAGAGCTTGGTGTTGCAGTACTTGATATTGGCGGCGGTACTATGGATATCACCATTTATATTAATGGTGCGCTTCGTCACTCTGCCGTTATACCTGTGGCTGGTAACCAAGTTACTGGTGATATTGCAAAAATATTTCGTACACCTATATCACATGCAGAGTCACTCAAAGTACAATACGCATGTGCTAGTAGTCAAATGGCTAGTAGTGAAGACACGATTGAAGTACCTAGTGTAGGCGGGCGACCAGCAAGATTGATGTCGCGCCATACATTATCTGAGGTGGTAGAGCCTCGTTTTAGAGAATTATTTGAGCTTGCGATGGAAGAAATTCGTCGTTCAGGCTTAGAAGACCAAATTGCGGCAGGTCTCGTTATTACAGGCGGAACTGCTAAAATGACTGGCGCGATGGAAGTGGCAGAAGACATCTTCCAAATGCCAGTAAGAATAGGCAAACCAATCGGGATGGTTGGTTTGACAGACTACGTAGACGATCCTTCGTACGCAACCGCTGTTGGTTTGTTACAATACGGACGTACCATGCAATCGATGAATGCACAAAAGTCGAAAGCAGAGGATAACAATAATTGGTGGAACCGCATTACTAAATGGTTCCAAGGCGAGTTTTAAGACTCAAGTCGGAGAGTAAACATGTTTGATATAATGGAACAACACAGCGAAGAAGCTGTAATAAAAGTAATCGGCGTGGGCGGTGGTGGCGGTAACGCTGTTGAGCACATGGTTAAACAACAAATAGAAGGCGTGCGTTTTATAGCCGCTAATACGGATGCGCAAGCATTACGTAACTCTGCTGCCGATATTACAGTTCAGCTAGGCACGCAAATAACCTCTGGGTTGGGTGCGGGCGCAAACCCTGAAGTAGGCCGTAAGTCGGCTGAAGAAGATGCAGATACAATTCGTGCCAGCCTTGAAGGCGCCGATATGGTATTTATTGCAGCCGGTATGGGCGGCGGTACAGGTACTGGTGCAGCACCGGTAGTTGCTAAAATTGCTAAAGAACTCGGTATTTTAACCGTTGCAGTTGTAACACGTCCTTTTGATTTTGAAGGTAAAAAACGTGCAGCAGCCGCTGAACAAGGCATTAACGAATTGTCAGAAATTGTAGATTCACTTATTACAATTCCGAACAATAAATTGCTTAAAGTTTTAGGAAAAGGGACTACACTTCTAGATGCCTTCGCTAAAGCTAATGACGTATTATTTGGTGCGGTACAAGGTATAGCAGAGCTAATTACACGTTCTGGTTTAATTAACGTGGATTTCGCCGATGTTAGAACTGTAATGTCTGCAATGGGTACTGCAATGATGGGAACTGCGTCTGCGTCAGGCCCTGATCGTGCACAAGAAGCAGCAGAAGCGGCTATCTCAAGCCCACTACTAGAAGACGTTGATTTAACAGGTGCTAAAGGTATCTTAGTTAATATCACCGCAGGTATGGACATTGCGATTGAAGAATTTGAAATTGTTGGTAATCACGTTAAAGCACTTGCGTCAGAAAACGCAACGGTTGTTGTTGGTGCGGTAATCGACCCAGAAATGACTGATGAGCTACGTGTAACGGTTGTTGCAACTGGGTTAGGCGGCGATCGTCGTCCACAGTTTGGTATTGTTGATAACGGCTTTAAAAAAGCATCAGGTTCTGATGTTGCAAGCACATCAAACCAAACGAGCAGTATGTACGTACCAAGCTTTGCAAGCCAAGATACAAACACTGAAGAAAACACTGCTAAAGCGCAAACGCAAAGCAAAGAAAAAGCGCCTACAACTAGTTCAAGCAGTGCATCAAGCTCTTCAGCACAAAATAGTAAAAAAGCGGATAAATCAGAAGGTGGTGATTATTTTGATATCCCCGCTTTTTTACGTAAGCAGGCTGATTAACATTTAATAATACTTTTGTTTGAAATATGTACGAATATTGAAAGGCAAAAGGATTTATGTTAAACTCCGCCATATAACTGTAACTGATTTAAAAGTGAGCATACCTATGATTAAACAGCGTACGATTGCAGAAGTAGTCAAAGCCATAGGAATTGGACTTCATAAAGGTGAGAAGGTCACAATAACTCTCCGACCTGCGAGCGCAAATACTGGGATTGTATTTCGTCGTGTCGACCTTGATCCGGTTGTTGATTTTGAAACAACACCTGAAGCCGTTGGTGATACGCAGTTGTGTACCTGTTTAATTAACAAAGATGGTGTTCGCTTATCGACTACTGAGCATCTTATTGCAGCTGTTGCTGCAATGGGCATTGATAATCTAATTGTAGAATTAGATAGCTCAGAAGTGCCGATTATGGATGGTAGTGCATTACCATTCATATATCTGTTACAAAAAGGCGGAATTGAAGAGCAAAACGTTGCTAAACGCTTTATCCGTATTAAAGAAAAAGTACGCATTGAAGAAGGTGATAAGTGGGCTGAAGTTGAACCATATGATGGTTTTCATATCGACTTTGAGATTGCATTTAACCACCCAGCTATCAATGAAAGTCGCCAACGTATTGGGTTGGATATAACAACGCAAAGCTTTATTGAAGAAATTAGCCGTGCGCGTACTTTTGGATTTATGAAAGATATTGAATACATGCATGCAAACAACTTAGCGCTAGGTGGTAGCATGGATAGTGCTGTGGTACTTGATGAGTTCAAAGTGTTAAATCCTAACGGTTTACGTTATAGCGACGAGTTTGTTAAGCACAAGATATTAGACTGTGTTGGTGATATGTTTATGACAGGCCATAACCTTTTAGGTAAAGTAACTGCATTTAAATCGGGTCATGATTTAAATAATAAATTACTTCGTAAAATTATGGCTACAGAGTCAGCATGGGAGTGGGCAACATTTGAAACGCCTGTGACGATGCCTGCACCCGGTCTTGAGTTAGCTCCAGCCTAAAAGCAGTAAAAGAGCAGCTCGAAAATCAGTTATAAAAAATGACGCTAATTAGCGTCATTTTTTTGTGTGAAATCTAATAGCTTTATACTTTATTATAACTCTAAAAGAGCTTGTAACTGATTTAAACTAGTTACGGTATAAGTTGGCTTTATTCCGTCGGCTAATTGCTCACCAGGATGCTGTAACCAGCAAGTATCAATACCTACATTGTTGCCGCCAAGTATGTCACTTGCAGCAGTATCACCTACCATAAGTATTTCGCTTTTATCTGGGTTACCCATTAGCTCAAATGTGTGCTCAAAAATAGCTTTATTCGGTTTTGCTATACCTACAAGTTCAGATATAACTAACCATTCAAACATATCTTTTAAGCCAGTGTGCTCAAGGCGTACGGTTTGTAATCGCGCAAATCCATTAGTAATAATACCTAACTTAGCATTTGGCTTAAGCTTATTTAAAAGCTCAATCGCACCAGGTAATGGCTCGCAAATTTGTGCCATAGCATCTAAAAATGCATCGTTTAGCTCTTTTGCTGGCACATTTAGTTTTGCAGCCCATTCATTAAAACGAGTTACTTGTAAATAATCAGCAGTTATAGAACCGTTTTGATAATCCACCCACAGTTGCTTATTGGTCTTTTGATAATGAATATAATCGTCTTGGCTAAAATTGACACCATAAGCTTTAAACATGCGAGTCATGCCCGCTAAAATATCAAACCTAAATAAGGTCTCGTCTGCATCAAACAATACATAATTGTATTTCATTAAACTTCCTAAATTAATTTGTTTGGCTGTAAAGCTCTGCGTGTAGAAAAGGTGACATTGCTAAAGTAAGTGCTTGTGTGTAAGTGCTTTCGCGCGTGGCATGATTGTTTGTAAGTAGACCAATAGCGCCCCCTTTTTGCTTAACGTTGATGGTATTAAATGCTTTATCCATTACATCACCAAGCTCTTCTCCTTTGAGTAATGCGTTATAGAGAACTTGGGGGAGGGGAAGATTGCTGCTGCGTCCTACAACTTGATTTAAGGCGTTATCAATAACAACATAAGCAAATGTTGCAGGCCCATAGCTAAATTGCTCTGCACCGCCCTCCATGGCTACATAATAGTCAGCCTGATGGTGAGTTTTACAGTAATTCACTCGATTTTGAGCGCCAGTTCGGGTTTCGTCTTCACCAATAGGTTGATCAGGAACATTAGAAGGGGCGTTAACACCCTCACAATCAATAATATGATCTGGAAAATACATGGTAAAAATATGCTTAGCTGCATTTATTTTTACAGGATTTTTAGAACCGACAATAATTTTTAATTGTTGTGGCATGCTGATCTCACCTTGAGCAAAATCAGCAGTGTACGTGAGTTAGCTTTAACAAAAAAGAGCAATACGACTAACTTAATATTAAATAGGCAAATCAAGCGGGGCTAAGTTTTCAAGTGCACGCTTTTTTAAAATAATATCTTTAATTAGTGGAGTGAGTACAAGCTCCATAGCTAAACCCATTTTACCGCCGGGTACAACAAGCGTATTAATACGTGACATGAAACTGCCTTCAATCATGCGCAAATAATAAGGAAAATCAACATCTTCAATTCCCCTAAAGCGGATAACAACAAAGCTTTCATCAAGCGATGGAATGTCTTTTGCGCTAAACGGATTTGATGTATCAACAGTCGGCACGCGTTGAAAATTAATATGGGTGCGGGAAAACTGCGGGGTAATATGATTTATATAATCATCCATACTGCGAACAATAGAGCCCATAACGGCTTCGCGAGAATGTCCGCGCTCTGAGGTGTCACGTATTAGTTTTTGTATCCACTCCAGATTAATAATAGGCACCATTCCTATTAATAAATCAACATGCTTTGCCACGTCCACATCTTGATCAACTACGCCACCATGCAGCCCTTCATAAAACAAAATATCGGTATTGTGATCAAGATCTTGCCAAGGGGTAAAGGTGCCAGGTAATTGATTGTAAGGTACGGCTTCATCAAAGGTGTGTAAGTATCGGCGTAACTTACCTTGGCCTGTTTCACTATAGTTTTCAAACAATGCTTTTAATGCACCAAAGTCATTGGCTTCTCGGCCAAAGTAACTAATGTGTTTACTTTCTTGTTGTGCTTCTCGTACTTTTTTATCCATTTCGGGGCGAGTGTAACGATGAAAGCTATCTCCTTCGACGAAAGCCGCTTGAATATTAAGGCTACGGAAAATATGTTTAATTGCATTCGTTGTCGTTGTTGTACCTGCACCAGACGAACCCGTAATTGCAATAATAGGATTTTTAGCTGACATGTTAATTCTCTTTTTTAGGACCCGATTTTATAACCAGACTAAACTTAACATTATTTTAAGTCGTTTGGGTATCTTAAGAGTTGACTGATTTAGCTCAAGTGACGCCATCAGCAAATAACGTTATCATGAGGTGCTTAAAATTAAAATGAGAGAAAGCATGAAACTTTTTAAACCATTACTTGGATTATTTTCTATAGCAGCGCTTAGCCCAATTATGGCGCAGGCTAGCATGCCAAAAAGCCAAGTATTACTTGCTGATTTAAATACGCCTTATGGGGTACAAGTTAGTATAGTGAGTGATAAAAACAGTTATAACAACCAACCGCACTTAACAAGTACAGGTTTATACTTTACTCATGAAATGATTACTGATGGGCAAAGCCAAACCGATATTGCTTATTATGACTTAACATCAAAGCAAGTTACCAATATAAGTAATTCTCCTGTAAGCGAATATTCACCAACGGTTATGCCAAGTGGTAATGCGATATCAGCTATTGTGGTTGAAGCGGACGGCAAGCAAAAATTGTGGCAATACCCACTTAACAGTGAAGATGCGCCAAGCCGTATTTTTGATTGGATTGAACCTGTTGGGTACCATGCATGGGGTGTTCAAAATGATTTAGTAATGTTTATTTTAGGCCAGCCACATACCCTACAATATACTTCTGTAGAAGCTGCTAAAGGGCAAGTGGTCGCAAGTAATATTGGCCGTACGCTTATTTATAATAGCTCAACAGCAACATTTTTATTTAGTTACACTAAAAACGATCAACACATTTTAGCGAGTTTTAATCCACAAAATAAACAAGTTGAAGACTTACTAAGATTACCGGTTCAAGTTCAAGATTTTATTTTGAAAGATGATGCAACTATCGCTTATGCTATTAAAAACCGCGTTTATCAGCGTAAACTTGATAGAAGTGATGAAGTATCGCAATGGCTTGATTTAAGCACCTACTGCGAAACAAATATAACAAGAATGAGCTACAACAATGAAAAGCTCGCTTTTGTATGTGATATAAAGAACTAAAGCAGACAAATAAATTCAGATTTTATTGTGTGTATACGTTAATCTAATGCGTAAATTTAACTAATAGGGATTACACGTGGCTTATAGTGCAGACGAGCTGACAGAGCAGCTTATTAAATTACAATGTAGAAGTAATTTTAAAATTAAAAACATTGCAGAGTACATGTTAGTAAACTCTAAAGAAGCATTTTATACCCATAGCGAAAGCGGCAAGGGTAAAATAGTTATTCGCCCGGCATTTGAAGTGTTTAGTGATGATTTTAGTGATATTGATGGCGTAACTCGTGCTCAAGGGTACTTTCATAGCAGCGAGATGACACGCTTTCCTACGCGCATTTTTAAAAGCGCCCAACCTATTCACTATGGTGTGGCATTTAAAATAAATTCTGAGCAAGCTGCAAAAGACTTTATAGCCAAACTTACAATGATTATTGGTAACTAATAAAGTAAAGCAAAACGTAAAAAGCCGCTGAATTTATATTCAGCGGCTTTTGTATTTTTATAGCTTAATAAACCTAAGGGTTACTTACTTTTTAAGAAGCTATTAACCGATTCTAGTTCACGTGTTTTAAGCGCGATACAATCATTAGTACTTTCTTCAAGCTTACTTAATGTACGAGCATAACCGGCTACATCAGCTACTTTTTCGTTAAAAAAGTCTTTTGTTTTAGCTAGGCTTTCTGCATTACAGCTTGCAGTTGTAAAGTACGGTAAGTTAGGAATAAAGAACGGCGGTAAGCTTGCGGTTACTTTATCGTAGTTACTGTAAACCCAATCAATAAATAACGCTTGGCGCTCGTCGGTGTAACTTTGACC
This sequence comes from Pseudoalteromonas sp. SWN166, assembly GCF_015864485.1. Classification (NCBI taxonomy): domain Bacteria; kingdom Pseudomonadati; phylum Pseudomonadota; class Gammaproteobacteria; order Alteromonadales; family Pseudoalteromonadaceae; genus Pseudoalteromonas; species Pseudoalteromonas sp. SWN166. The sequence continues at coordinate 61,761 of NZ_JADYXB010000008.1, read as the reverse complement.
AGATAAAATAGTGCGCATATCAGAGGCCGTTACTTCATCCGTTAAGCTATAAGCGAGTACGGCTTTTTGTAACTCAGGCTTACCAAAAAAGCCCATTGCAGCAAGCATGTTAGTGCGTACTTGTGGATCTTTAGTCGTTTTAAACGTAGTCATGAATTGATCAAGCAGTGCTTTATCACCATGATAAGCGGCAAGTGTTAAGTATGTTCCTGCTAAGTAAGGGTCTACTTTTTGTGGATCATTTAAATAAGCTTGTGTTTGTTCTTTCGCTTTTTTGATTACGTTTTGATCTTCACCATCAAAACCTAAGCGTGACACAACGGCCGCACGAAGTTGTGCAATAGCTCCGTCTTCTCCCGCTTTAGCTTCTAGTCCATATTTTTTAGCCGCAGGCGTTACCGCATTACGAATAAATTCAGGCCATAAATCTTTATTGCTATCGTCTTTAAAAGTACGTTGTTGCGATACTAAGTAACCAAGTGCGGTATTTGCTACGCGAGGGTGGCTATCGCTTACGAACACTTCAAGTGTTTGCATTAATTTAGCCGCAGATATAACACCTGCATCAAGTAGTGCATCAGTAGCCGATAATAACGCTAAGCGTTCACGGTCACTCAGTACGCTAGGCGCCTTTTTAACAAGCGCGCTAAATTGTGCATCATCCATTACCCAGCGGTAGTAGCCTAGTGCACCTTGGTCAGGATAAATCCATTCTGGTTCAAAGTCTAAGTCTAGCGTTTGGCTTTGTTTATTAAGCAATACGTTTGCTGTTTTTACTTTATCGCCAGCACCATATTTAATTGCAACCGGTACATTCCATAACTGCTCTGGCGCATCAACGCCTGCATTTACAAAACGGCTTTGTGAAATTGTTACTTTACTACCTTGTTGGGCTACTTTAACTAGCGGGAAAGAAGACTGTTCAATAAACGATTTTAAAACACTCGCAACATCTTTGTTTGATGCTTTGCCAAGTGCTTCCCATAAATCTGCCGCTTCAGCATTTTTATACGAAAACTCTTTTAAGTAGCTTTGAATACCTTTTTGGAAAGCGTCTTCGCCAATCCAATTTTCGACCATAGCTAGTACTGAGCTACCTTTACTGTAAGCAAGACCTAAACCGTCCATAATGTCGGCTTCGGTTTTAATTGGCTTACGAATAGGCTTGGTGCTTAAACGTGCATCAAGTGCCATTACGTTGTTTTGTGGTAAGTCTAAGTGCGATTCAAACTCAGGGTTAAGCTGCTTAGTGATTTTTGCAGCCATCCAGCTAGCAAACGCTTCGTTTAACCATAAGTCGTTCCACCATTTCATGGTTACTAAGTTACCGTACCATTGGTGAGCCAGTTCGTGGGCAATAATAGATACATTACGCTGTTTTTTACTGCGTGTAGCGGCAGCTAAATCAACTAATAAAATATCTTCTCTGTAGGTTACTAAGCCTGAATTTTCCATTGCGCCGAATGGAAACTCTGGCACTGCTACTGAGTCTAATTTTTTGTAAACGTAAGGAATACCAAAATACGCTTCAAGTGCGCCCAGTACTTTTGGAATGTTTTCTTTTGCGTATTGGGCTAAGTGAATTTTACCTTGAGGGGTAATTACACGACCAGGAATTGGCATGCCTTTAATTTCTAATTCTTCAAACGGGCCAACAGCCATCGCTACTAGGTATGAAGGGATTGGCGGTGTTTTATCAAAAAAGTGTGTGGTCATATCGCCATTAACTGTTGTTTTTAACTCTGGCGTATTTGAATATACTTTTTGTGATGTAGGCGCAGTAATCGTTAACTGAAATGGAATTTTGTAACTTGGCTCGTCAAAAACAGGAAATGCACGGCGTGCATCACTCATTTCAAATTGAGTAAATAAGTAAGGAGTGCCTTGGTCTAATGTTTTGTATAAACCAACGCTTTGACGGTTATACGGCGCTGAAAAATCAACTTTAAGTGTGTATTTACCCGGTTGAATTTGCTCATCACAACTAAATTTAACTTTGCCCGTTTTAAGCATTTCGTTGTTTAAATCACAGTTTTCTTCACCAAGCAGTTGCGCCATTTTAACAGCGTAAGCTACGCCATTTAACTCAATGTATTTTGTTGGTTTTAGTACTTCTAGGGAAATCTCTGTCATCCCTGTAAATGTATCTTGGCTGGGGTCGAGTGTTAACGACACCTGTTGTGAACTTGGTTTTGCGAGTTTTTCAATAACGAATTCGTTAGCGTTTGCAGCACCCATTGCCAAAGCAACGCTCACTGTTAAGAGGCTTTTAAGAAACATAGTGATCCCTAGATTGTTGTTGTTAGAAACGACCCTAAATAGGCTTTTTTATGCTCATATAATTAGGGGGTTAGATATCCTAACAGTTTTTTTAAATAGAGTAATTGATTATAACGGTGACTTTAAGGGGAAATAGTAACAAAGTTTGTCAGTGGCTTTCGCGTGCTATAAAGCGTTGCCAATGCAAGTGTGAGTTAATAATACGTATTTGTTGGACAACGGTATTTAATAAGTGGGTATCGTTAAATACATCGTGTGGATACTCGTTAAAACCCATCAAGTAATTAAATGCGTCTTTAGAGTTGGCTTGTATGGCGTATATACGAACTTGTTGCTCAAAGTTAAGACGAAGACTGCTTATTGCTGTTTTCATACCGAGTTGATCTACGTTTGGTATATCACATTTTTGCAGATAACCGGCTCGCTCACCTTCCCCTGAAAACCAAATACGGACTTTTTCACTGTATCTGCCAGTTTTAGCAGGTAAGTCGAACATTAATCTGTATTGATTTTTTGATTTTATAAACGCTATATATTCATTAAATCCAGCATTTATAAGTGCCTGATGTACAGGGACTAAACGAGGTTTTATTTTACCGTGGGTATGAAAATTAAAACATAATACATTTTTTTCAAAAGACAGATCATCAAGCGTTAAGTAACCAACCTCATCGCTATAAGCACCACTGTAATAAGCAATTAACGGAAGCCAAAAATGCCAGTGTTTTGGTTGCTCTCGTGCAACTTTAAAATCACCGTATATATATCCATTATAAAGAGTATGCAGTTCCATGGCTGAAAAGGGCCGGCGACCAAGATGGGTTTTCAACGTAATACCTTGAAAATAATGATGTGTTTTATTTTATACCCAACTAGCAGTAGATGCTAGTCGGGTTTTATCCGCTTTTAGAGTAAAGCGTATAAAGTATTATTCACTTAATGCGCGAGCTAAACCTGTAGGTTCAATCTCTGCACATACTTGGTCGTCATTCCAATTGATGCCAACAAGTGCGTTATCTTCGTTTAAATCTTCAACCCATGCATCTAAAAATTCATCTAGGTTTATTTCTACTGGGCTGTAATCTTTCCACTCTTCTTTACACTGTGCTTTAGCTGCTGCTTCACTTTCCCACAGCAGTAACACGTCAGTTTCGTCAAATTGGTTAGAATCGCACACTACAAAGCCATTATCTTCTGCACCAAGTGCCCAAATTACTTCGCTAACACGTACTTTTTCTACGAAGCTAACTAGTTGTGATTCAATTTCGATATCGCTCATGTGTTTACCCTTTTAAATTAGTGACGAGGATTAGTGTCTATTGCTGCTTGACGCTCACCATATTGCTTATGAAAAGCAACAAGCTCTGAATACTGACTAAAGTCAGCTAATTCACGAAAGCAAATCCAATCAAGCAGGCAGTATAAACTGATGTTGAGGTATTCACAGCTTTTAAATTCTTCATCGCTTAAATGGGCATTTAAAAAGCTTAATGTTTGCTCAATACGTTCGTTTTGCAGGTTAAAAAATAATTTGTCGCTTTTGGTGTCAAACCCTGAGCGTTTACATAACACCATTTCTACTAGCGAATCGTTACAGGCATTTATAGTCGTAAGTAAGTGCTCTTGAGGCCAAGTCAGTTTTGGCTGACCTGTTTTTTCAAGTAAATAGCGTAATATGGAATTAGAGTCACTAAGTGTTAAGTCGCCATCTACCAAAATCGGGATTTTTCGGGCTGGGTTTTTACTGGCCATAGTAGGGCGGTCTAGATCAGAAAATATGTCTAAATTTACAAGTTCTAGCTTGCAGTCGTTTTCTTGCGCCCAAATTCTAATTCGACGTACGTAAGGTGAAGGTACAGAACCAATTAATTGCATAATTACTCCATAAAAAAGCCGCATAAGCGGCTTTTATCAAATGTTACTTACAGTACAGTTAAATTTATTCTGAACGGCTAGTAACTTCAAGTAAATGATAACCAAATTGAGTTTGTACAGGGCCTTGAACTTGGTTAATTGGCGCAGAAAACACAACTTTATCAAACTCTGGAACCATCATACCAGGGCCAAACTCACCAAGAGCACCGCCATCCTGACCTGAAGGACAATTAGAATGTGCTTTTGCTAATTCAGCAAAGTCTTCGCCTTGCTCAATTTTTGTTTTTAAGTCTAAGCATTGTGCTTCACTGTCTACAAGTATATGTCGTGCGCTTGCTACTGTCATAAAATCTCCCAAATATAGTGTGGTGTTTTTTTAACCGAATTGAAATGTCATTCTAGTTAGTTTCAACTAATTGTACCAGTATAAACTTATTTTTCAGAAAGCGCAGTTTCAATTGCTGCAATCATTTGCTCTGAATTAGGTGCCACTTTGCTGTTAAACCGTAAAACTGTTTTACGATCAGCAGACACTAAGTATTTATAAAAGTTCCAATTTGGAGAACTAGTTTGCTCGTTCAAATATTTAAAAATTGGGTTTGCTTCATTTCCACGAACTTCGCTTGTGGCAAACATGGGAAAAGTTACACCATAATTAACAAAGCATATTTTTGCAGTTTCTTTTTCACTATCTTCTTCTTGAAAAAAGTCATCAGAAGGGAACCCCAATACGACTAAACCTTGGTTTTTGTATTGTTGATATAACGATTCAAGGCCTTTAAATTGAGGCGTAAAGCCACAATTACTCGCCGTGTTTACTATTAATAAAGGCTTATTTTTGAATTTGCACAAGTTAATAGATTCTTTTGAACGAAGCTTTCGTATATCTACATTAGTAAAATCTTGACAGTCTTGGGCAGAGGTTTGGTTAATAGTTGATGATGTTTCAGCTTGGAGTGGAGCATTAATAAATAAAGCCGTTAATCCTATTATAATTTTTTTTAGCATTACATTACCTAAACTTTACGATTGTTTGATTGGATAATCATACGCTAATATGGAACAAATTGATCAACCTTCTAATGACCTATGACAACGCGTTTAGCAACTATTAATGATCTTAATGAAATTGTAGCCATTTATAACGAAACCATTGCAGGGCGAATGGTCACTGCAGATACCGAAGAGGTAACCGTTGACGAAAAGCGTGACTGGTTTAATAGCCACACTGATAAAAGACCCATTTACGTATACTGTGAGAATAACCAAGTACTTGCTTGGGTCAGTTATAAGTCGTTTTATGGGCGCCCAGCTTACGACGGCACAGTAGAAATGAGCATTTACATTACTAGTAAAGCGCAAGGTAAAGGGCTTGGTAAAAAGCTAATGATATTTGCTCAAACACAAGCTAAGCAATTAAATATTAAAGTATTACTCGGCTTTATTTTTAGTCATAACTTACCGAGTGTTAAATTGTTTAAGCATTTTGATTTTGCAATATGGGGTGAGTTGCCAAGCGTTGCCATAATGGATGATAAGGCGTATAGCCTTACTATTTTTGGAAAACATCTGGAATAAATTATTTTTCATAATGTTGTAATATTTTTTTACAAAATAAGACGAAGGGTTTATGCCAATTAAATAAAAATAGTCTACGCTATTAACATATTAAGTTTATTAATTTGAAGTGTAGCTTGATGATTCGAAAAATATTAATTGTTGATAGTAGCAGTGTCATCGCAATGCGTGTGAAAGTGCTTTTAGAATTAATAGGATGTGAAGTCGAATTAATTCATTTCAGCATGCTAGACATGTATACCAATATAGGCGACTACGACTTAGTTGTTGTTTCCCATGGTGTGCCTGTTGATTCTATAAAACCGCTTGTTAGCCAAGTAGCACAAGAGCGTTTTATGCTACTTGCTCCAAAAGCACAAAGCGGTGAGCAACTAACAGCATTTAGTGAGCTAAATCACATTGCGCCTAACGCGACCGTGATCTATCCGTTTTTTTCTAATAAAGAAATTACTTCTCTTTTAGAGAGCCTACTAGAGTTAGGCTCTAATCATATTTTGCAATTACCCACTATTTTACTCGTCGATCATGTTCCTGAGCGCCTCGAAAAAATGAAAAACAGCTTGATCGGTGCTCATATCGAGACCCATACAGCAACAACCTCCTCAGAAGCTTTAGAAATTAGTAAAGAGCAAAAAATAGATATACTGATAAGTGATTTTGTTTTAGACGACGGCACAGGCTTAGAAATTTTTTCAAACTTAAAAATAATGCAACCACATTGCCGTTGCTTATTATTTACCTCACGGCCTGATCAAGTTTCAATGATTGACGCAATTCGTCAAGGCGTAGAAGACGTACTCATAAAACCACTAAACGATAGCTCACTATTACAATCAATACATAAACTGTGGCAAACAGAGTTATTAAAACGTCATAACGCAGAGCTTGTAGAAAGGCTACAAGATACGGTTGATGCTCTAATTGAAAAAGACAGTCTACTTCAGGTTATTTATAAGCATACGCCCGATGCAATTATGTTGTTTGAGAAGTGCGGTAGAGTGATAGAAGCTAATGATGCTTGTTTAAAACTATTTAATTTACCGTTTAACGAGCTCGAGGGTAAATCAGTATTTAACTTTTTAGATGATGATTCAACGTTAGGTATTAAAGATAAAATTTCGACACTAAACAGCAATCGCCAATTTAGCTGCGACTTACGTTTATCTAAAACAGCAGGGGGTTATATACCGCTAGTGGGATCTTTTAATGAGATAGATCACCATGGCGAAATAGCACTTGCCGTCATATTTAAAAATGTAACCCATCTTAAGCAAAAAGAAGATTTACTACTTGAAGCAAAAGATGTCCTTGAAGAGCAAGTTAGAGCACGTACTTCACAGCTCGAGCACGCTAAAAACGTGGCTGAGGCTGCCAATCTCAGTAAGTCAGAATTTTTAGCAAACATGTCGCATGAACTTCGCACGCCTATGCACTCTATTTTAAGCTTTTCGCGTTTTGGTTTAAGCAAACTAGAAACTGGAGATTTTGCAAAAGAAAAACTCATTAAATACCTATCTCGCATAGAGAGTAGTGGTGAGCGTTTACTTTCGTTACTTAATAATTTACTCGATCTGTCTAAGTTAGATGTAGGTAAGTTTCCATTTAATCCTCGTCCGTATAATTTAGCGAACATTATAAAAACAAGTATTGATGATGTGTCTGGTACGGCAATGGAAAAAGAAATTGAGATTGTATTCACCGCGCAGCCGTTACCTGTAATTGCGCAATGTGATGAAGAGCAAATAAATCAGTTACTTCGAAACGTACTGGGTAATGCACTTAAATTTAGTGAACCCAAAAGTAAAATACAGGTAAATTTAGAGTCAGATAATAAACTTGCCACCATGAAGGTTATCGATAATGGGATCGGTATACCAGAAGATGAGCTGGAACATATTTTTACTAAGTTTGTACAAAGCAGCAAAACAAATAGCGGCGCCGGTGGTACAGGATTAGGCCTTGCATTGTGTAGAGAGTTTGTGTCTTTACATCAAGGTGAGATCACTGCACGTAACAACGAAAATGGTGGTGCGACTATATCTATACAAGTGCCATTAGAAATAAATCTAGACGAGCATTTGGCTGAAGATCAATTAATACAGCATAGTAATTAATTGCTAACTAGCATACCAAGTAACTTTTTTGAGAATTTGAATGGATGATAAATTATGGCCTTAACTAAAATACTCGCCGTTGATGACGAACCCTTTAACCTTGAAATTATTGAGGAGATTTTAGAGGAGCTTGATTTTGAATTACAAGTAGCGGCGAGTGGGCCTGAATGTTTAAGCATGGTTGAAGGCTATATGCCTCAGGTTATATTACTCGACGTAAGTATGCCGCAAATGAACGGCTATGAAGTATGTAAGGCACTTAAAGCAAACCCAAATACGGCACATATAATTGTTATGTTTGTATCTGCTCGTGGCACTGTTGAGGAGCGCATGGAAGGCTACTCAGTTGGCGCAGAAGACTACATTGTAAAACCCTTTGGCCATGATGAACTTAAATCAAAGCTTAAAAATTTAAATCAAGTACTCGTTGAAAAACAAAGCCTTGAAAAGCAAGTTGAAGATGCAACATCAACTGCATTTAATGCCATGGCTAACAGCAGCGAAATGGGGCAAATAGTTAACTACGTTGAAAACATAGGTTTTATTAATGACCCTCAAGAACTAGGTAAAGCGCTTATAGATTGTCTGCAGTCTTTTGATTTACAAAGTAATGTAGAGTTTAGAGAAAGCGATGAAATTAGCCACTTTGCACTAAACGGCGTGTGTTCACCTATTGTGGTGGAACTATTCGAAATGCTTAAAAACAAAGGGCGCTTACATGAATTTTCGCACCGAATTTTAGTTAACTATGAATTGATTAGCTTACTTATTTTAAATATGCCTGATCACGATCCAGATAAACACGGGCGTATACGCGACCACGTATGTTTTATTGTCAGTGTTACCGAGCAGCAGCTACGCGCCATCATGACTAAGAAAATGCTTGAATCGCAACAAGCAAAACTTAATGCCGTAGCAAGTACGGTTCACAGTAAGTTTCATGGCTTAATTAGCTTGTTGAATGACAACCGTCAAAACAACGAAAAAGTTTTTAAACAGTTACAAGAAGAGCTTGAAGAGCGTATCCCAACAATGGGGTTAGATGAAGATCAGGAGGTGTTTATTTATAAAAAAGTAGATGAAACTATCCAAAAATCAGTAGCAAGAGAGGAGTCTGTTAAACAAGTGAAAGCAGCCTTTACAGAAATAGAGCAAGATCTATCGTTACTTTTGAAAAGTTAAATATATTTAACTAAATAATGTTACTTCAAAGGCTTACACCAATCGCATTATGCGTCTCTGGGTAAGCCTTTTTCTACAATTCTGATTAACCTAGCCGTTTTACGAATTTGTAATCGTTGCTTATCGTTTTGTTGAGCAAGGGCCCATTCAATATGTTCTAAAACAAGCTCGCTGCATACTTGAGATTTATCTTCTAGGGCATGAATAATAGCGGGGCTAAATTCTGCATTACCTAAACCGACCGCTATATTACGTAACCAACGTTCGTGACCAATGCGGCGAATAGGGCTGCCTTCGGTATTTTTTAAAAATGTAGTCTCATCCCAAGCAAATAGCTCAAGTAAGTCTTTATCTTTTAATTGAGTACGAGGATGAAAATCATTTTCGTCAGTTATTTGCCCATAACGATTCCAAGGGCATACTAACTGGCAATCATCGCAGCCATAAATGCGGTTGCCTAATAAAGTTCGGTACTGCTCTGGAATAGGACCTTGGTGCTCTATTGTTAAGTACGATATACATTTACGTGCATCAACAACGTAAGGCTCTACAATTGCTCCTGTTGGGCAAAGCGTAATACAAGCAACACATTTTCCACAGCCTTCAAACGTGTTTTCTGTATCTATTGGCAGGGGTAAATCAATAAATAGCTCGCCTAAAAAAAACCACGATCCTGCTTCTTGATTAATTAATAACGAATGCTTACCACGCCACCCTAAACCGGCTTTTTCTGCGAGTTGACGCTCAAGTACCGGGGCTGAATCTACAAAGGGCCTAAAGCCATACTCGCCAATTTCTTGCTCTATTTTTTGGCCAAGTTTTTTTAAACGATTACGCATTAATTTATGGTAATCACGACCCAGTGCATAACGACTTATGTATGCTTTTTCTTTATTTTTTAAGGTTTTTGCAAAGCCTGCATCAGGTGGGAGGTAGTTCATTTTTACAGATATAACACGTTGTGTACCAGGTACTAATTCAGCAGGGCGAGCACGTTTCATGCCATGCGCAGCCATATAATCCATCGAGCCGTGATAGCCCGCATCAAGCCAGCGTTGTAATTGGGCTTCGTGCTTAGATAGGTCAATATCAGTAATACCTACTTCGCTAAAGCCAAGCTCTTGCCCCCAGGTTTTTATTTGCAGGGCTAATTTTTCATAGTCTGGGGTAGGGTTGCTCACACGCTTTACACACTTAAATTAATAGCTGCGTAATTTACCATATTTCTCTAAGCCCGAAAACGCTTCTTAGTGCACAAAGCGTTTTAACTGTTGTTGAGTTTGTATACTTAGCTGCTGGGATTGTTGGCAATCACTAAGGGCTGTATCTATTTGCTGTTTAGCGTGCTCACCTAGCGCTACAATTTGTTCTACCGATTGGTGAGTATGGGTTTGAGTATCCTCGAGCATATGCACCGCGTTGGCTATTTGTTGTAACTGCTGTTGGTTGTGCTCAAATTCACTCAGCATTTTAGTAAAACCATCTGAGGTGGCGCTAATTGAGCTTTGTGCATTATTAGAGTGAGTTATTAATTGCTCTGACTCTTCATTTGTTTCGTTCACCAAATCATTCATTTGATTTATGAAGTCGCTTATTTGCCTGGTTGCGCCACTGACCTTTATTGAAAGCGTGCGTACTTCATCTGCAACTACGGCAAACCCTCTGCCAGCTTCACCCGCTCTAGCTGCTTCTATTGCGGCGTTAAGGGCTAACAAATTAGTTTGATCAGAAAACTCTTCAACCATTTTTAAAATACTACGAATATTTTCACTGTTCTCTTTCAATCCCGCAATTGTATTTGAAAAGCTACCCAGCATATTAGTAATTAGCTTAACTTGTTCCACTAAAGCAGCGAGCTCGGATGCAGAGAGTTTTACAAAGTTAAGATGTTCATTATTAACGTTATGCACGCTATCTGTATTATTTACTATGTTTTGTAGGCTTTGGGTTATTTGCATACTGGCATTAATAATACTGTGGCTTAACTGTATTTGTTGCTCGCTAGATTGCTCAGTGTTTTGCATTGATTGAGTGACTTGCGTATTACTGTGTGCACTAGCTTGAGCACTATTATATGTTGTGCTGAGTAATTCACTTAAATGAGCAGTAAACATATTGTACTGGGTACTTAAATCTTTAAATTCGTCATACGAAAAGTGGGGAAGTTTTGCTGCTAAATTTGCATCTTGTTGGTTTATTTGTATCAAAGTATCGCGCATAGCAGTAACAGGGCGAACAATTAAAAAGCGCATATAAAAAAGAGTAAAAATAAAACCAGATATAATAACAAGCGTAAGCAGCCAAAATAGCCCTGTACTTTGCTGTTGTTCGCTTAAGCTCTGATGCAGCCAAAATAACGTAATTGCTTGCAACAATAATACAAAGCTTAAGTTGCCAACTATTTTACGCGTTAACGTAAAAAAGAATGTTTGCTCTATATAGTTATAAATTTTCATAAAACCACTCATTATGCTTAAGCCCTGTAATTATAATTTTAGTTAGGGAGGTGTAAGTTAGCTTTTTTGTAACGATAACAAGTAAGCTTTAGTTCGCGCTGGGTAATTTGTAAAAATTCCGTCTATACCGTACTCAAGCATTAACGCTATATCTTGTTCTCTATCGACCGTATAAGCATAAATCTTTAGACCTCTTTTTTTTGCATCATCTGCAAAAGCCTTATTTATAAAGGTTTTATCTACATGCACGCTAAAAGCGTTTAAATCACTTGCAAACTTTGCATAGTTAATTGGAATAGAAGACGTCAGGGCACCTATTTTAAGCCATGGTAGTCTGTTTTTGAGCCACTGTAGTTGATGATGATCAAACGATGACACTAAAATATTTGCTTTCGATATTTTGTTAGCCTCAATATTTTTTTCAAGTTGAGCCACAAACCTTTCCAGCTCAAAAGTATGTTTAAGCTCAATATTTAATAAAGATTTATTATTATTCCAATCAAATAACTGCTGAAGAGTGGGAATTTTCTCGCCATTTCCAGCATCAAGTTTAGAGAGTTCATGTGCAGTAAAATCACTCACCCGACCTTTACCGCTGGTGGTTCTATCGAGCCACGAGTCGTGTATTAACATGTAATCATCGAAGGAACTTTGAATATCTACTTCAATACCATCAACACCTACTTTTAACGCTTCTAAAATAGCGCTTTTGGTGTTTTCAGGAAAATCCCCACTGGCACCACGGTGTGCAAATACTTTCATTGTTGAGCCTTTTTAGTGATTGACCACGTTTCAAAACAAGCGGCACTAACAATAAGTGCTCCACCAACTAACGTCATAACAGTAGGACGTTCATGAATAATTACTATAGCCAGTATGGTGCCATAAAGTGGTTGTAAGCAAGAAATTAACCCCGCAGTTGCCGCCGATAAATGCTTTAAACTTGCTGCAAATAACGAGTGCGGTGTAGCTGTAAATATAACACCCGCTACAGCAATTAAAATTAGGTCGTGATTACTAACTTCATATACCGGCACTTCTATAAATGCGCACAGCATAATGCTTGCCACTAAGGTTTGATAAAACATCGTTTGCGGGCCACCATATTGGCTAAAGTAGCGTTTATGGGTAATGTTTCTGATTGAAAAAAACAATGCCGATATAACACCTGTTATTACACCGAGGGTCACATCGTCGCCTAAATTTGCACTTGGGACTAATAAGTAAATACCTAAAACAACCACGGCCGCACTTATTATATCTTTTGCTTTTGGCCTACTTTTATTAAATAAGGGCTCTAAAAATACCGTCATAACGGGGTAGCTAAAAAATGCCAACATTCCAATTGTTATACCGGCCATTTGCATACCTGCAAAATAGGTTACCCAGTGTATACCCACCGCAACACCTAAAAATAACGCAATAAAGTAGTCTTTAGGTTTATTTAGCTTAATTTGTTTTTTTTGAAAATACAGCATGGCTAAAATAGCCATTCCTGCAATTGCAGTTCTGTAAACGGTAATATCTAAAGCATTTAAACCAATAAGCTTGGCAAATAGAGCGGTTCCGCCAAAAAGTAATACAGCTATGTGTAAGTAAATCAGGCTTTGCTGTTGTGGTTGCATTAAAACGTTATCTCCTTTTTTCAATATCTTATCATTGAGGCCACGTTTACAAGATGAAATTTTCCTAATATGACAAATGTCATTAAAGTTAATGACACTTCACACTCTTATTATTTTTGTACGCAGGCATAGTTATCTTACTCAACAGGAGATAATTATGAATTCTTTAATTCTAATCAGCTTAGCTATTAATGAAGTACTAGAGACGTTAAGTTTCACGATCACTTATGCAGATTGCTTTATGCTGCTCTGCATTTTTGTGTTATTTATATTTACCAATAAAAATAGTGCTATAAATAAAAATAATATGGCAGAGGTATTAATATGAGTTCGCTCAACACCTTCTCTCAACAAAGTGATAAAGGTTTTTGGAAATACGGTCATTTAATTTTTACCGGCTTTTATTTACTCCCTCTCATAATTAATTATTCTAGTTTTACGGCTAACCAAATCACGATGTCTTTAGCTTTTTATATTGCCTTTATTCTTTTGTATGTAAAAGCAATAAACTGCAAAAGCACAGGTGTGACCAAGTTGTTTGTAGCCATGCTATTAATTTGTTTCTGCGCTACTTTTTACAGCTCGGGCACTCCTACTTTATTTGGCTTTACAGCTTATGTAGCGGGCTACGCATATAGCTATCATCAAAGAATTTATGCTGCACTCGCGATTATATCTACGGTTTTATTAAGCGCATATATTGGTGATATAGGGAAGATTCAATACTTTTTAGCTGTTGCTTTGATTTTATGCGCCGCGTTATTTAGTTACGGTATTGCAGCAAAAAGAGAAAGCTTATATAAAAAGCGTGAGCAAGAAAGTGCTAACCAATTAGAGCAACTAGCTGCTATTGCTGAGCGCGAGCGCATTGCCCGCGATTTACATGACATTTTAGGGCATTCATTGTCATCTATTGCTTTAAAGGCTGAGCTTGCTAATAAATTAAACCAAGGTGAGCGTTACGCTCAAGCAAATAACGAAATTGCACAAGTAGCAGAGCTTGCAAGGCAATTGCTTAGCGATGTAAGAAACGCAGTAAGTGATTTAAAACAGCTTAACCTTGTCAGTCAAATAGCACAGCTAAAACAAAGATTAATAGAGCAAGGTTTTAACGTAAAAGTGAGCGTAAATTTAGATACTCTGCCCGCTAAGGTAGAAGGGTTCGCTGGGTTAATAATTAAAGAGGCTGTGACTAATTTATTACGTCATAGCAGCACAAAAAATTGCGAAATAAGCATAGAGCAAACAGCGCAACAGCTTCTTATTAAAGTGATTGATAACGCGCCATGCAATACATTAAAAGTAGGTAATGGTTTAAATGGCATTACAGAGCGAGCAGAGCAATTAAAGGGCAGTGCTAAATTTACCTGTGGTGATACTTTTACGCTAAATGTGATATTGCCAATCACAGCTAAGGATTTACAATGATTAAAGTTTATTTAGTGGAAGATCAAGCGCTTGTTCGTGATGCAATCGCAGCACTATTAAGTCTCGATTTTAATATAGAGATAATTGGGCAAGCAAGTAACGGGCAAGATGCACTTAATGCAATTGAGGCGCTTGATAGTGATTTACTGCCAGATATAATTTTAACCGATATAGAAATGCCAACCATGAATGGTATAGAGCTCAGCGAAAAAATAGCTGCTAAGTTTCCCGCTATAAAAATGGTTATTATGACCACATTTTCTCGTGCGGGTTATATTAGGCGAGCGCTTACGGCAGGCGTTAAAGGGTTTATACTAAAAGAAGCACCCAGTGAAGATCTAATAAATGCCCTTAAAAAAGTAATGCAGGGGCAAAAGGTAATTGATCCAGAGCTTGCTATTAATGCATTAGACGACGCAGATCCACTTACCGATAAAGAACGCAAAGCACTTAAACTTGCAAGCGATGGCCTTAAAACAAGCGAAATAGCCAAGCAGTTATTTATAAGCGAAGGCACCACACGTAATTATCTATCAGACGCCATTGCAAAATTAAACGCCACTAACCGCATAGATGCTGCGCGTATAGCTAAACAAAAAGGATGGCTTTAAATAGTGGGTTTATAAATTATAAGCAAAGTATTACTATGTTACTTATAAAAGTAACGAACGGCGCTTAAAATTAGCTTAAAAAGCGTTAAAAGAGGGTTTAATGGCAAATTTAATAGAACTAACAACTAAAAATAGTACTGCAATACTCACTATGAATACCGCTGAAAACCGCCACAACCCAGCATTTTTGGCTGAGTTTAATTTACATCTTGACCATATTGAAGCAGATCAAAATATTAAGTCTGTTATTTTAACCTCTTCGAGTGATAAAAACTGGTCATTGGGTATCGACCTTCAGTGGATGTCTAATCCAAGTATTTTACCTGCTGCAATTTCTGACTTTATGATTCAAATAAGTGACTTGTTTAAGCGCATAGTTATTTTTCCTATGCCGATTATTGCAGCGTTAAACGGCCATACTTACGGTAATGGTTCTGTGCTTGCATGTGCGTGCGATTTTAGATTTATGAAGTCAGACAAAGGCTTCTTTTGTTTTCCTGAAGTGGATGTAATGGTGCCGTTTGTACCGTCGATGTTTCCTATAATTAATAAAGCTATTTCGCAAACATTCTTTAATCGTTTAGCTATGTCAGGAGAGCGTGTTGGTGCACAGCAGTTGCTAGACAATAAAGTGGTTGAAGCTGTGTTTGCAAATAACGACGAACTACAAGCGGGTGCACTTGAGTTTGCCCAGCAGTTTAATAAAAACCGCTGGATTTACGCTCAAAATAAATCACAAATGAATAAGCAAATTTTGCTTACAATGAAAGAAGAAGACCCAAGCTTTATTGATAATATAAGCAAACTGCTCTGGAAAAACCTACAAAAAAAATAAATAACCTGAACTCTGGTTAAGAGATTTACTAACGTATTGAATCATGTTGATATTTAAATTTATTTTCTCTAGCCAGAGATTTTCAGTGAAAACAAGGCGAATTTACGCGTCAATAGCTGGCCTATTGCAAGTATATTCAACGCTGTTAGCGCTGAAAATAGCTGCTCGAGATAGATTTATTAGCCAGAGCTCAGGTTATAATAGCGCGATAGGGTTTTAGCATTGCTACGATATGACTTAATACTTTGCAGTTAAGGGGTCGTTAAGCCCCATTGCGCTAGATTTTTAAACTATACAGCAAGATAAACAGCAAGGTAAAAGTGCTTTCTTAAAAGTTTAATCGCTTTTACCTGTCTCATTATAACTATATGGGTTAAAATACCTACATAACCAACTAACAAGATAGTGAATGTCAAACCAAGATCCAAATCTCAGTCGAGAACAAGAAAAGTACGAAAACCCAGTCCCTAGTCGTGAGTTTATACTTACTCACCTTCAAGAGCGTTCAAAACCTGCTAACTACGCGCAATTATGTGAAGAACTAGCAGTAAACGATGACGAACGCCAAATAGCATTTAAACGCCGCCTTCGCGCTATGGAGCGTGACGGACAGCTGTATTTTAATAAATTTAAATGCTATGCCCTAATTGACGAAGCCGGTTTAACCAAAGGCAAAGTAATAGGCCACAGAGACGGTTTTGGCTTTTTAGAAGTTGAAGGCGAGAGTAAAGATTGGTTCATTGCTAAGCACCAAATGAATATGGTGTTACATGGCGACATTGTACTAGCTAAAGGCACTAAACGTGGCTCTGGCTCAAAATGCGATGCACGTATTATAAAAGTGCTTACTAACGAGCGCGCGCCAATTGTTGGCCGTTACTTTGTAGAGCATGGTGTTGCCGTTGTGGTAGCTGAAGACCCGCGCATAACGCAAGATATAATGATTTTACCAGGCAACGAAAACGGTGCCCGCCATAACCAAATGGTGCAGGTTAAAATCACTCAAAATCCAAGCCGCAACATGAACGCGGTAGGTAAAATTATTGATGTACTTGGTGAGCATTTAGCCCCAGGTATGGAAATTGAAGTCGCACTGCGCAATCACGATATTCCACATGTATGGCCTGAAGAAGTTGAAGCACAAGTTGCTCACCTAGGTGAGTTCGTTGAAGACGCTGACAAAAAAGGCCGCGTAGATTTACGTGACTTACCACTTGTAACTATTGATGGCGAAGACGCTCGCGACTTTGATGACGCCGTATACTGTGAACCTAAAAAATCGGGTGGCTGGCGCTTATGGGTTGCCATTGCCGATGTATCGCATTACGTAGGAATGAACACGGCGCTTAACAAAGAAGCAATTTTGCGTGGTAACTCAGTGTATTTTCCTGAGCAAGTAATTCCGATGCTACCAAAAGTGCTTTCTAACGGATTATGTTCGCTTAATCCAAAAGTAGATCGCTTATGTATGGTTGCCGAAATGACCGTATCGAGCGCGGGTAAACTTTCGGGCTATAAGTTTTACGAAGCGATAATGAACTCGCATGCGCGTTTAACTTACACCAAAGTAAATGCCATTTTACAAAACGACGAAAAACTACGCGAAGAATACTCAGCCGTAGTGCCACATTTAACTGACTTACAGCAAATGTATATGGCACTTAAAGCAGCACGCCAAGACCGTGGTGCCATTGAGTTTGAAACCCTAGAAACACGTTTTGTATTTAACGCTCAGCGTAAAATAGAATCAATAGTGCCTGTTATTCGTAACGATGCGCACAAACTCATTGAAGAATGTATGATTTTAGCCAACGTATCGGCGGCTAAAATTCTTGAAAAGCACGAAGCAAGCGCGCTTTATCGTGTACATGACGAACCAGACAGTGAAAAACTAGGTAACTTTACTAAGTTTTTAGGCGAGTTAGGTATCGAAAGCACATTAAGCGACGAGCCAACACCAAAAGAAATAACGCAAGTACTAGCGCGACTAGGTGACCGCCCAGAAGCTGAACTTATTCAAACTATGCTACTGCGTTCAATGAAACAAGCTGTATATCAGCCAGATAACATAGGTCACTTTGGTTTAGCGTTATCGGCTTATGCGCACTTTACATCGCCTATACGTCGTTACCCAGATTTAGTAGTACATCGTGCTATTAAAGCAGTTATAAAAGCACAAGGTCAGCAAACGTCTGGCGAATACGCTTATACCGACGACGAAGTTGATCAACTTGGTGAGCAGTGTTCTACCACAGAGCGCCGCGCCGATGATGCAACTCGCGAAGTAGCGGATTGGCTTAAATGTGAGTTTATGCAAGATCACGTAGGTGACGAGTTTGACGGTGTTATTTCATCGGTCACTAACTTTGGTTTGTTTATTCGTTTAGACGATTTACAAATTGATGGGCTTATTCATGTTACTAATTTAGGCGACGAGTTTTTTGCGCATGATGCTGCAAAACACACCCTAATAGGTGAGCACTCTCACAAAGTTTATCGCCTTGGCGATAAAGTAACAGTAAAAGTTGCGTCGGTTAGTTTAGACGATCGCCGTATCAACTTAACGCTTAAAGGCGATGTTGCACAAGACAGATACTCACGTCGTCGTGCGCCAAAAAAAGGTTCAGGTAAATCTGAGCATGCGCCAGCAAGTGTGCGTTCGCAATTAAAAGCAGGCAAAGTACCGGGTAAAAAGTCGCACAGCGATGACAAGCCAAAAGGTAAAAAAAAGCCAGCGAATAAAGACAAAGGTAAACCGGCAAATAAGTCTGCAACTAAACCCGCAGATAAAAAAGCAGCAGACACTGCCGTAAAGAAAAAGCCGAAAAAGAAGGCAGTTAAAAAGCCTAAAAGAGCTGGCAAAAATGCCCGTAAAAGTACTAGCCCAGGAGCAGATAATACGTGAGTAATGAATTAATTTTTGGCTTTCACTCTGTTGAAGCAATTTTAGAAAGCGAGCCAGAGCGCTTTGTAGAAATTTACGCCCTTAAAGGTCGTGACGACAAACGCTCAACTCCGATTATTGATGAAGCACGTAAGTTTGGTATTTCAGTACAGTTTATGCAGCGTAAAGCCCTTGATAGCAAATCAAAGGGTGAGCAGCATCAAGGTATTATTGCTAACGTAAAAGCAGCGCCTACGTTTAACGAAAAAGATCTTGATGCGATAATCGCTCGTGAAGACACACCGTTTTTACTTGTACTTGATGGTATTACCGATCCGCATAACTTAGGCGCATGTCTACGTAGTGCAGATGCTGCCGGTGTTCACGCTATAATTGTACCTAAAGATCGCTCTGCCAAGCTTAACGGCACAGCACGTAAAGTAGCTTGTGGCGCAGCCGAAACAGTACCGCTTATTCAAGTTACTAACCTTGCACGCACGCTTCGCGAAATTAAAGATGCAGGCGTATGGGTTGTAGGCACTGCTGGTGAAACTGATAACCACGTATTTGATGCAAGCTTAACGGGCCCAATGGCTATTGTTATGGGCGCAGAAGGCGAGGGCATGCGACGCTTAACGCGTGAGCATTGCGATATGCTCGTTAAAATTCCAATGGCGGGTACTGTTTCAAGCTTAAACGTATCGGTAGCCACGGGTATTTGTTTGTTTGAAGTATTACGCCAACGTAACGCAAATAACTAATACCTAATATATAAAACGATAAGTTTTATGTATTAAAAAGCCGAGATTGAAATTCAATCTCGGCTTTTTTGTATCTGTAACTTACGCTTTAACTTTGTAAGCTTTGGTAAACGGTTTAATAACAAGGCAATAATTTAGATGTGTAGTGCTTTTACATAAAAAATTATTAACGCTGTTAGTGAACCGTTTAACCAGCTTTCAATTTAGAATGAGTAAGTGTAGCCCATCTGTACAGTACGCGGCTTACCTGGTTGAATGCCACCGTTTGAACGGTTAGCAACGTATGTTTTATCAAACAAGTTATCAACGCTTAGGTATACTTTTTGATTTTCATCGATTAAGTATTTAGCAGCTAAATCCCATACTACGCGGCTATCAATTGCGTTTAAGCCCGACTGCGTTAAGTTAGCGTGCGCATCAGATACGTAACGTATTTGGCTGTTAACTACAAACGCAGAAAACTCAGCACCTAACGATAACGCTACTTGGTTTTCTGGTACGTAAGGCATTGCATCGCCTTTTTCTACCGTGCCCCAAATTTCTGAATCAAAATCGTTTTTAAACTCAGAGTCTGTGTAGGTGTATGTTAATTTAACTGGGAACATAGCTGTATCAGTTGCAAAAGTACGGCCTGCACTAAATTCAAAGCCCGCTACTTCTACTTCACCGTAGTTGTATTGGTCGCCAATGTTGTCGTCGCTACAGCCAACCGCTGCAGTACAGTTACCGTGCATGTTGCTGTAGTCAGAGTAAAAGCCAATTACTTCACCGCTAAAGCCATCCATATTAAAGCGAGAGCCAAACTCAATATTTACACTTTCTTCTTCTTCTTGGTCAGCATTACCAGGTGCTGCTGGTGCATACCCTTTTTGAATGCCCGCAAGTAGCGTTACGTTTTCGTTAAGTGTGTAAGTAGCACCTAGTGACGGAACTAAAATTTCAGTGTCGTTCGACACATCTTTAGTTAAACCGTTGCTGCGCGTTGGATCTGATTTAGACCACTCTTCACGCGTAATAGTAATGTCTTCATAACGAAGACCTGCACTTACTACTAATGCATCAATTGTCCACTCGTCTTGGATAAACAAGGTACTTGCTTCTGCGCTATCTACACGGTTGCTGTCAGAGCCCGGAACGCCTTGCTCTGTAAGCGTTAAGCTTAGGTCTTGATTGAGTGTGTATTTGTCTTCCCATTGAAAACGATCCATTTCGTCTTCGTGGTAACGTACGCCAACAGTTACATAGTGATCGCCTGCAGGAATATGTAATTCAGACTGAATACCTTTAGCTTGATAATCGCGGTTATTAGCTTTAATACCAATACCTTCAATACCTTCGCTTGTCGGGTTTGCTTCAAATTCACTGTATTGCTCAAGGTAGCTTTCGCTTACTTTACTGGCTTTATACCAGTTACGATGAAAATCGTTTAAGTAAGCCGTAGCTAAAAACTCATAGCCATCACCAAAACGGTACGCGTAGTTAAGTTGGTATGCGTTGTGGCGGGTGTTCATTTCATCGTTTTGCGATGCAGCATAACGACGGTAAGGACTTTCTTGATAGTCTTCGTCAGTTAAGCCCATGTATGTTTCGTCTGATGTTTCGTCAGAGTACTTAATTTTTAGCTCTAAATTATGCGCATCGTTTTGACCAAACGTATGACCAAACTTTAATAGTAAATCTGTTTTTTCAAAGCCGGTGTTGTCATTACCTACTGGCAGTTCTTTAAAGCCGTCTGCGCCGTAAGTAAATACTTCAATTAAGCCTGCTGTGTTGTTTTTTTCTTTACCAAAGTAAGCGTGACCTTTGTAGTAACCATCACCACCAAGGGCTGCATCTACCATACCTTTTGAGCTATTTGACTCAGTAGGTAAGCTGCGCGAAAGTAAGTTTAAAACACCACCCGTAGTACGCGGGCCATACTTAACTGATGCCGCGCCTTTTAATACTTCAATAGACTCCATACGACCCGTAGTAGGGAAGTAGTAAGCAGAAGGTGCTGAGTATGGTGCTGGTGCAACTAATACACCGTCTTCCATTACTGATATTTTATCGTTACGGCCAGTACCTGTGCCGCGCATACCAATATTAGGGCGAAGGCCGTAGCCGTCTTCTTCTTGCACGTAAACGCCCGGAACAGACGCTAAAACGCGAGAAATATCAGTAAATTTGAATTTTTGAAGTTCTTCATCAGAAATAAACGTAGCCGAACCAGGAATATCGTTAATTGCCTGCTGAGAGCCAATAACGGTAATTTGCTCAAAGCGTTGTTCTTTATCGCTGGTGTCTTTTGCTATTGCAGTAGCACTAAAAGACAAAGCAACCGCAGTTGCCAAGGTAGATACTAAAAACTTAGGGTTCATTGTGTTCCTAATCATGTCAATTATCTTAATTGGCGTAATTTGAACACGTTAACGAATACGAATCAATGTTATTAAGTATTTAATTATTCAGTTT
The DNA here is from genome assembly GCF_015864485.1 of Pseudoalteromonas sp. SWN166. Classification (NCBI taxonomy): domain Bacteria; kingdom Pseudomonadati; phylum Pseudomonadota; class Gammaproteobacteria; order Alteromonadales; family Pseudoalteromonadaceae; genus Pseudoalteromonas; species Pseudoalteromonas sp. SWN166. The sequence goes on along the minus strand of NZ_JADYXB010000008.1, from coordinate 39,678 downwards.
AATAGAACTAAAAATACCTACTTATGCAACTTTGTTAACTAAATCGTTACTTTTGTATTGCTTCATAACTTATAAACTAGTTATAAAGTTTTGATTAGCTATAACCTAAGCGTAGCGCTATAAACTCCGCGAGTTTATCTACTGCATGGTCAGATTCACCCGAACTTTTAATTAAACTAATACCAATATTGCCAAGAGTGGGTAAATGTTTGGTTTGAACTTGATAATTAAGCTCGCTAGGTACTGTGCTTTTAGCAAGTACCGTAATACCTAAGCCTTCTTTTAATGCAGCAATAAGGCCGGTTAAATCGGCGTTGCTATATACAATTCGGTATTTTATGCCTGCATTTTTTAATGCATCAATTGCACGACGACGATAAATACACCCCTCTGGTGCGGTAACTAGCGTAACCACGTCGTTTTGCGCAAGTGACAGGTCGCCCACCCACACCAGTTCGTCTTGCATAAAAATAGGAAACTTATCAGAGTTAAGTCGCTCATTTAGCGCAAGTACTAAATCGAACTGATCTTGGCGAGAAGCCGAAAGTAAATGTTTACTTAAACGCGACTTAACTTCTAACGACACCTCAGGGTAGAGCGCCACAAAGTCGCCAATAATAGAAGGTAAAATACGCGCTGCAAATTCGCTCGGAATACCCAAGCGCACTTTACCTGCGATGTTTTCTGATGTGAACTGCTGCAAAATAGCATCGTTGTGTTGCATCATTTGTTTTGCCATAGGCAATAATAGCTCGCCGTACTGGTTTAATACTTGGCGCTGTCCTTGTTTTTTAAATAGTTTATAGCCAAGCACGTCTTCTAAGCGCTTTATTTGCAAACTGACAGCAGGTTGCGACAAGCCAAGTAAATCGCCTGCTTTAGCAAAGCCACCTATTTCAACTACCATCACAAAAGTACGTAAACCGTCGGTTGATATGTTTTTCATATTTAAAATTACAATTTATATGGCTATATATATAAGTATTATTTATCAATTGATAAAAAATTACAATTTGTTGTTGGTAGGCGTGGGCAATATACTTTTGTAATCGAAAATACACAGGTGTTTGTTATGACTTTTAACCCAATAATGTTTGCCCGCCACAGCAACGCAAGTAGTGCGGTTACTAACGCTTTGCAAACTAACAACAATCACGTTGTAATGGATTTTAGCGGCACCGAAACCAGTGTATTTTTAAGCACTATTTTAGGCCTTGATTTAACGAAGCTTACCGCCAGCGGTTTAGGCTTAAAAGGCACGCTTGATGGCGACTATAATTCTGACTACAGCTTTGCTGTTTATTACTTTAGCGAAACCGCCTTTAGATTTGTACTGCCACACAACGCAAGCCTTCAACTACAAGCACTTATAAACGAGCAACAGCTACGTTTTGATATTGATTATGTAGTACGCACCGACCTAGCAAGCTTTATTTTAAGTGGCGACAACGCGTTTGATACTCTAGTAAATGCTTTTAAATTAACACCAGGTTTGCGCCTTTCTGACGCGCAACTATGCTACGGTGCGCAAAGTGGTGATGTATTTATTACCGCCATTGATAAAAACGACGAACAACACTTTGTATTAGTAGCTAAACAACAAGAATTACAAAAATGGCAAAGCTACATGCAAGCGCAAGGTTTTGCACTTATGCATAGTGAAGCCGCATAACGAATACAAACAACAGGTGAACATAACAATGTTTACCTGTTTTTAGTTACGGTTAAGTAAAAACTAATTTAAGCCACGCCCTAAACAGGGTTAATTTAAACGTGAAGGAATGTTATGACTTCTAAAACTGTACTACATGCTAAGCACCTAGAAGCGGGCGCAAAAATGGTTGATTTTCATGGCTGGGAAATGCCAATCAACTACGGCTCACAAATAGAAGAACACAATGCCGTTCGCACCGACGCAGGCATGTTTGATGTATCACACATGACTATTGTTGATATTGAAGGGCCTCAAGCACAAGCATTTTTACGTAAGCTAGTAGCTAACGACGTTGCAAAATTAACCGTACCAGGTAAAGCGCTTTACACAGGCATGCTTAACGAGCAAGGCGGTGTAATAGACGACTTAATTATTTATTTCTTTAGCGAAACTTTTTACCGCCTGGTTGTTAACTCAGCAACGCGCGAAAAAGACCTAGCACATTTAGCTAACGTATCGAGCGACTTTGACGTAACAGTTACAGAGCGCCCAGAGTTTGCAATGATTGCAGTACAAGGCCCTAACGCTAAAGCAAAAACAGCCACACTTTTAAATGCTGAGCAACAAGCAGCCGTTGAAGGTATGAAGCCGTTTTTTGGCGTTCAAGTAGGTGATTTATTTATTGCCACAACGGGTTATACTGGCGAAGACGGTTACGAAATAGTAGTACCGAACGACCAAGCAGCCGATTTATGGCAACAACTGCTAGATGCAGGTGTAGCGCCAGCTGGTTTAGGTGCACGCGACACGCTACGTTTAGAAGCAGGTATGAACCTTTACGGCCTAGATATGGACGAAAGTGTATCACCACTTGCTGCTAACATGGCATGGACCATTGCATGGGAACCAGAAGATCGCGACTTTATTGGTCGTGACGTACTTGTTAAGCAACGCGCAGAAAAAAGCACTGACAAACTAGTTGGCTTAGTGTTTGAAGAAAAAGGCGTTTTGCGTAGCGGTTCTAAAGTAATTGTTGACGGTGGGATAGGTATTATTACATCAGGTACTTTTTCACCAACACTTGGTTTTAGTGTAGCCCTTGCACGTGTACCACGTTCAACAGGCGATACAGCTCAAGTAGAAATGCGTAAAAAATTAGTAAACGTTAAAGTAGTAAAGCCTAGCTTTGTACGTAACGGTAAATCAATAATTTAAATAATTTGGTTATACCAATCACAATAATCATTGTGATTGGTATCCACCCAATATAAACCAAAGGACAAATAAAATGAGCAACATTCCTAGCGAGTTAAAATACGCACCTTCACACGAGTGGGTTCGCAGTGAAGGTGACGGTACATTTACTGTTGGTATTTCTGAGCATGCACAAGAGCTTCTTGGCGACATGGTATTTGTTGAATTACCAGAAGTTGGCGACGAAGTAGACGCTGGCGAAGACTGTGCAGTAGCAGAGTCGGTTAAAGCAGCATCAGACATTTACGCACCTATCAGTGGCGAAATTGTTGCTATTAACGAAGAGCTTGAAGATTCACCAGAAACGGTAAATAGTGACGCTTACGGCGACGGTTGGTTATTCCGTATTAAAGCATCTGACGAGTCTGAGCTAGACAACTTATTAGACGCTGAAGGTTACTCGCACACTATCGACGAAGAATAATAATTTTTTGTAGATAACTAAAAGCCCCGTTTAATGTATAAAAATGGGGCTTTTATGATTTTACAGCGCACAACCCCATACTGAGTGAACTGTTAAATCGTCAAATATTTTAATTAATGCTAGTTACCCATTAGCATTTAGGATCATAGGAATCTGGATTCATGTCAAACGCCAAATCTCTTGAAGAACTAGAGCAAAAGCAAGATTTTATTCGCCGCCATATTGGGCCAAGCCCAGCACAAGTAAGCGATATGCTAAGTGCTTTAGAAGTATCGAGTGTGCAAGAGCTCATTGACCAAACTGTACCTGCAAGCATTCGTCTAGAACAACCGCTAACAGTTGGCGAAAGCCGTACTGAAGTTGAAACACTAAGCTACCTAAAATCAGTAGCCAGCAAAAATAAAGTTTTCAAATCGTACATTGGCCAAGGCTACCACCCAACTAACGTACCGCACGTAATTTTACGTAACGTACTAGAAAATCCAGGTTGGTATACAGCGTACACACCGTATCAGCCAGAGATTGCACAAGGGCGTTTAGAATCATTATTAAACTTCCAAACTATGACCCTAGATTTAACTGGTCTTGATTTAGCAAGTGCATCACTACTTGACGAATCAACAGCGGCTGCAGAGGCTATGGGCCTTGCAAAACGCGTATCAAAAGCTAAAAAAGCCAATGCCTTTTTTATCGCCGACGACGTACACACACAAACAATCGACGTAGTAACAACGCGTGCAGAGCAGTTTGGTTTTGAAATAATTGTAGGTAAAGCAGAAGATGCCGTTAACCACGACATTTTTGGCGCATTGTTCCAATACCCAACTACATCAGGCGAAGTGGTAGACATAACTGACCTAATTGCTGGCGTACAAAGCAAAAAGGCCATTGCCTGTGTTGCTGCCGACATAATGAGTTTATTACTATTAAAAGCACCGGGTAAGCTAGGCGCAGACGTAGTACTTGGTTCGGCTCAACGTTTTGGCGTACCTATGGGTTACGGCGGTCCACACGCTGCATTTTTTGCAACACGTGACGCATACAAACGTTCATTACCAGGGCGTATTATTGGTGTATCTAAAGACCGTTTAGGTAACGACGCACTACGTATGGCAATGCAAACGCGCGAACAACACATTCGCCGCGACAAAGCCAACTCAAACATTTGTACAGCGCAAGTATTACTTGCCAATATGGCAGCGTTTTACGCGGTGTACCACGGCCCACAAGGCTTAAAAACTATCGCGCAGCGTATACATCGCTTTGCTGATATTTTAGCAAGTGGCCTAAAAGCTAAAGGCATAGCACTTAAGCACAGCACTTGGTTTGATACGTTAACAGTAGTAAGCGACAGCAAAGCAGACGTAACAGCGTGTGCAATTGCACACGGCGTTAACTTTGCAACAAACCACGACGGCGAGTACTCAATTTCGGTATCAGAAACAACAACACGTGCCGATGTAGCTGAGTTATTCGATATTATTTTAGGCGAAGGCCATGGCCTAAGTGTTGACGCTATTGCAGCCGACGTTGAAACAAATGGCAGCGAGTCAATCCCTGCAAGTTTAGTACGTGACGACGAAGTACTAACGCATCCAAACTTTAACAGCTATCACAGCGAAACAGACATGCTTCGCTACATTAAGCGACTAGAAAGCAAAGACTTATCGCTTAATCACTCAATGATCTCGTTAGGCTCATGTACCATGAAACTAAACGCGACTGCTGAGATGATCCCAATTACATGGCCTGAGTTTGCAAACCTTCACCCATTCTGCCCGCTAGATCAAGCAGAAGGTTACCAAATAATGATTGGCGAGCTACACGACTGGCTTGTAAACATTACTGGTTACGATGCTGTATCACTTCAGCCAAACTCTGGTGCGCAAGGTGAATACGCAGGCTTAATCGCGATTCGTAAATACCACGAGTCACGCGGCGATGCACACCGTAATGTATGTTTGATCCCAAGCTCTGCGCACGGTACTAACCCTGCATCAGCGCAAATGGCGAGCATGAAAATTGTCGTGGTTAACTGCGACAAAAACGGTAACGTAGACATGGCAGATTTAAAAGCGAAAGCTGAAGAAGTGTCTGAAAACTTATCGTGCATTATGATCACATACCCGTCTACGCACGGCGTATACGAAGAAACAATTCGCGAAATTTGTGACATTATTCATGAGCACGGCGGCCAAGTTTACATGGACGGCGCAAACATGAACGCACAAGTTGGCGTAACAAGCCCAGGCTTTATTGGCTCAGACGTATCGCACTTAAACTTGCATAAAACGTTTTGTATTCCACACGGTGGCGGTGGTCCAGGTGTTGGCCCAATTGGTGTTAAATCGCACCTTGCGCCATTTATGCCAAACCACAGCGTAATTAACGTGCCAGGTACTAGCATCGGTAACGGTGCAGTATCGGCAGCGCCTTACGGCTCAGCCGCTATTTTACCTATTTCATGGGCTTACATTACCATGATGGGGAGCGAGGGCTTAAAACAAGCCACTGAAATGGCAATCGTTAATGCTAACTACTTAACGCATGAGCTAAGCAAGCACTTCCCAATTTTATACCGTGGTCGTAACAACCGTGTTGCTCACGAATGTATTGTTGACCTGCGCCCGCTTAAAGAGCTATCAGGCATTACTGAAATGGACGTAGCTAAGCGTTTGCAAGATTACGGCTTCCATTCACCAACTATGTCGTTCCCAGTAGCTGGCACATTAATGATTGAGCCAACTGAGTCTGAATCAAAAGGTGAGATTGACCGCTTTATCGAAGCAATGGTGTCAATTAAAGGCGAAATTGAAAAAGTAATTTCTGGCGAATGGTCAATAGAAAACAACCCGCTAGTGTTTGCACCGCATACACAAGGCGACGTGTTAGGTAACGAATGGGACCGTGCATACGACCGTTTTTATGCTGCATTCCCAGTGCCTGCAGTGGCTAAAAACAAGTTTTGGCCAACCGTTACACGTATTGATGACGTATACGGCGACCGTAACTTAGTATGTTCATGCCCACCGGTTGAGACATACCGCGATTAATTTTTTGAAAAAATTCCATGGTAAGTAAGTCCCATTATAGTTTGGGAATTTATAAAAATTAAAAAAGCCGTTGCAGCAATGCAACGGCTTTTTTGTGTGTGGTGATAAGCCATAAATTATATGGGCGTAGGTTGGGAAGAGTGAAACGAAACCCAACGAATCACAAATATACATACTCGCTCAAAAGCCAATAGTATGTGCTATTTATTGTAGGCGTACAGCTTGCTGACGCACGGGCGGCAGCCCAAAAGTTATAAATAACATTGTACGCTTGTAGCTTTTAGGCTACATTTGTTCAGCAAGTTGAATAAATTAGAGTAATTATTATGGCGCTACAAACATCAGATTTTAACCCGTTTGACTATATGGAAACACAGCAAGAAATTAATACATTTTTAGAAGAGTGTTTAGCTGATGATGATCCAAATACCTTTATTGAAGCACTTGGCTTATTAGTTAAAAAGCATGGCGTGAGTGATATTGCTAAAGCAACGGGATTAAACCGTGAAAGCTTATATAAAGCAGTTAACGGTAAAACCAAACCACGTTGGGAAACTATTTTTAAAGTGATGAAAGCACTTAACTTTCGCCTTACAACACAAGTAGCGTAAGCTGGGTAGAGTGAAATGAAATCCTACGAGGTTGATTTAAATTGTAGGTCGTCCTTTAGGGCGAAACAGTGAATTTAACTTGCAGAGCTTATTTGAAATTCTGTATTATTGCGTGTAAATATGTTGTTTTCAAATTTGCTAACTTACATATATTGTCGGGATAAATCCGCGACCTACATTAAAAAACCTTATTCAAGGTTTTGTCGCGCTGGCGACGGCAGCCAAAGAGGGGCTGCCGCTGGTCCCTCTCTGGACACTCTCAGCGTCACCCGAGCATCACGCTTAATCCTTCAAACCACAATTGATGTGAACGTAAACGGCGAAGATAGGCCATCCATGGCCTAGTTTCGCCTTATCGCGCATCCGTGCGCGACATTACTCATCAATTGCTTATTTTCAGGGCGTGATGACGGGGAAGGGTGTCAAACGTGAGTTTGGCGTTTGGTCTTAGCAAGAAGCAAGACCTGACCCTCTGTACGTGTAGTGGTCAATAAGATTTGGCCACAATTTTGAATTTAACCTCACATTCATTTTCCGCTAAACTAGCATTACAGCAACGCTATCTTTATCATCTTTAAAGTTTTCATCTTCAACCACTGGGATCAATTCCGCTTTAAATCTTATAAACAGGTTCATTAGCTCAATATTTTATCCGCCTGCTAATACCTTTCCTAATTTTACAACTAAATAAACGTTGGGGATTCTTTTATTCATAAGCTTGTAATTCAATAAAATACATTAACAAAATCAGTACCTATTAAGAGTTATATTTCATTTTGACTAACGATCTGATATAAATCGTCATTCATTCAATCTCTATTCATCTACTTTATGGACGAACTTATGGAAGCACCATCAATGGAAGTTTTCCCCGTTGGCAACGGGGACATGACTCTAATTACCACCAAAAATAACAAAAAAATCTTGATTGATTGCTATCGAAAATCTGGCTCTGACTACGACTACTTAGAAGAGCGCCTAAGAGATCGTTTGAACACTGACAAAGAAGGTCGCCTTTATGTGGATGTGTTTGTTCTTACCCACCCTGATGCGGATCACATAACTGGATTCGACACCATGTTCCATACTGGTAATCCGGATGACTGGAGCGATAAATCTAAAAAAATTATTATCAACGAAATCTGGTCATCACCTCGTGTATTCCGTCGTGCGTCAGTAAAAGGAGCGAACGGCAATAACTCCCTTTGCTCTGATGCTAAAATATTCAATAAAGAAGCAAAGCGTCGAGTTGAACTCTATCGAGAGACTGGGTCTATTAATGATGTAGGAAACCGCATCATTATCCTTTCGTCTGATGAAGATGGAAAAACTGATGATATTAAACCGATTGTTGCCGACCTATACACATCATTTACTGATATGTCCGGTATAGGCGACAATTCACTCAATACATTTTTGCTTGCACCTGCCGATAAACAGGATGTGGCTGAAAATGAAGAAGAGCTTACAAAGAATAATTCTAGCGCAATTATCCGCTTTGATTTGGATAACACTATTTACGACGAAGAGCACTGCTACAATTTGCCCTATACGCACCCTGTTATCATTAGTGGTGATGCAGAAGTTAAGTGTTGGGAAGTGCTTCACGACAAACTTAAGGCTACTACTCAGCTTGAAGAACTTGCCTATGACGTTCTTCTCGCTCCTCATCACTGTTCCTGGCGTTCACTCTCTAATGACAGTGAGTCTAAATGCGACGATCCGAAACTGAATGAATCTGCTCATACTGCTTTAAGTTTTGCAAACAAAAATGCATTAATCTTGTGCAGCAGTCAAGATTTTGGTGAAGTAACCCCACCATCTCAATTGGCAAGAGGTGAGTACGAAAAAATCCTCAAGAACAACAATGGTGGCAAGTTTTTAGCCGTGGCGGAACAAGGTAAAGATGCTGACGGTAATCCGAATTCACTGATAATCACTTTTACTGAAGGCAAGCCTAGCAAAGCAACAAAAGCTCAAATAAATGGCTTTTCGAAGGTTTCTAACCCTGAGGCGGTTAAGAAGGACGGAAAAAGAACGTATGCTTGATGATCGCTCAGCTTCGATTAAAGATTTAGGTAAGTTTCTTTCTGACAGGTATCTAGCTAAGCGGTTAACTGAAGGTGAAATGCAGGGCATTGGAATTTCCCCTAGCTCGTATACTGCCAGTTGGCGTATCCTAACCGATATCAAACACCCTGAAAACGGTAAGGCAATTGAACTGATTGTGGCGGCCAAACCTTCTTTCCCCTTCAAAGTCCCCCACATCTTTACTCTTCCCATGTTAGAAGTGTTAAAGCACCCTCACGTTGAAAAACAGGGCAGGCTTTGTATATGGGGCGAAGATGTTATGTTTGATCCTCAAGTCATTACCTATGTCGAGCACTTAATTAACGACAGTTACTCGCTGGTAGAAAAAACAGTTTCAGGAGGACTAGATGAGGATTTCAGTGCTGGGATGCTTAGCTACTGGGAGCGCTCTTTTACTGCCCCAGCAAAAGAAAAAAAAGCTACTAGTTTATGTAACGTTAAAAACCTTACATCTCGACGTATCCATGTAGCTTATACTAGTACCAATGGTGTTATATTTGCTGATACCAAAGGTGAACTCATTAGCTGGCTTACTAACATTGGCTTGAAGCCGAGCCAGAAAATTTTATCTACCACACTCCTTATTAATCTGTCTGACGCCTGGAAACCATCGGAATACCCAACGACACTTGGCGAAATTTTAGAAATACTGGAAACACAGAGTACTGTCAAAAATGATGCAATAACTTCAATCTCATATATTTTAAGGTCTAACCTCACAAGTCCAGCATTCCTAGTACAGACAAATACCACTAATGGAGCAATTATAACTGCGATGAGGTGCGTCAGTGGAATCCGCACAAGAGGTAATGCTGGGCAACACAACCTGCCGCCAGTAAAAATTGGCAACGGCTTCAGGGATGATCGTATACCTTTACGAGACCTCAAAATTAGGTGTTCACAAGCAGGTATTAGAGGAATGAAGGTAGAACGTAGAGACCCATCATGGGTTCTAGGTCGAGACTCCAACCCCTTTCTATCAACAATCAGCGGAACTACCATCGGCATTATCGGACTAGGCTCAGTAGGGGCGAGTCTGCTTCCCCTGCTCATTAAAGCAGGGTTCAGTAGGTTCGTATTGTGCGACGGGGAGTCACTTGAAGCTGCTAATGTCGGTAGACACCTTCTTGGTATAAATTACGTAGGTACAAATAAGGCCGAAGCTTGCAAAAGCTATATACAGAGTAACTATCCATGGGTAGAAATATTACATACTGGGAATCTTGATTGGTTCTTAGACAATGAAGCTATAGAAGTATTGACAACAAAGTGTGATTTGGTCATTAGCGCAACAGCGGATTGGGCATCAGATAAGGCTATAGAAGAAATAATAAATAACAATAGCCTATCTTGCAGCGTTGTTTTCTGTTTTACAGAAGCACACGCTGTAGCTACTCATTGTTATGTAAATAAGGCTGGTAGCTTTAGCTATGGCTCTTTATTTGATAATACGGGTAGTCTATTAAATAGTTGTGCCAAATTTGAGCGCCGAACCATTAAGAAAACACATTTTTGTGGGGGCATATTTCAGCCATACGGCGCTGTAGAACTTAGCTTCGGTCATAGCATGATAGTTGAGGTTGTCACAGAGCTCGCCTGTGAGGGCGTTAGTGATAGTAGTTATCATGTGTGGGTAGGGAGTCAAAAGCTTCTGCAATCAGTAGATGGACAATGGAATCAGGATTGGGTAAAAAAATATGGAGAGATCGGAGATGGCTCTAAAATCCTTAGAGTGTTCTAGTCAGGCTGCACCGATTGAATTTACTTCGCTATCCTTAGGTGGGTTATCAGTGTGTTTTTCGAGAAATTCTATCAATCAGTTACATCACTTTAAGCAAACTGGTAACAAAGATGAGGCCGGTGGTTTTTTGTTTGGAGAAATCAGTTCAAATGTGGTGACGGTTTTATCAGTATCTTCCCCCAGCCGAGCTGACAAGAGATCTCGTTTCGGTTTTTCATGGAATAAGTCTGAAGCAAATAGGACTATACAGAAAAATTTTAAAAACGGGCTGCACTACTTAGGTGATTGGCATACACATCCTTGCAGCAACCCAAACCCCTCTAATGAAGATACGCAAGCGATTCGAAGTACCTTCCTAGATTCTAAGCATCAGCTTAATTACTTCATCATGGTTATACTTGGAACGGCAGGAATTTTACAAAGCTATGTCGCTCTAACTGACGGTAACAAGGAATATCGATTTAATGCAAAGTAAAATTCAACAGAAGCAACTGGTCGTTGAGAAAAAGCAGATTGAGACAGAACAAAAGCAGCCAGTTCAACCTAAAATCTATAAAGGAAGGGACTTGTTCGGTGCTATTGCTGTAGGTATGTACCTTCTTTTACTGCTATGTGCATCTATAACGTTCTGGTGCATGATTGTCACTAACACTGTCCCTCCTTGGATTGTATCTATAAAGCAAATCATCGGGTGTGTATTGGTCGCCGTTAGTGGTGGTGTCCTCTATTGCTTGCGTGCGGTTTACCTGAACTACAGTGTAAAAAAACAGTGGGACGAAGTCTGGATAGTTTGGTATTTATTTCGGCCTTTCGCATCCGGGCTTATGGGTTATGTCACCTATCTGCTTATCTCTGCGGGCCTTGTTGCTGTTGGTTCAACTTCAGTTGAGCACCCAGAGACGTTGCTATATGCACTATCATTTTTTGCAGGTCTGAATGTTGATGGCTTTTTAAAGAAATTTGAAGGGCAGGTATCCAGCTCGGTAAAAGTTAAAGAAAGCCGGCAAACACAAAGTACGAACGACAATGTTTAGGGTGGGCTGCTTCAGCGTGCTTCTCATTTTTCACTAGAAGGCCAAAGGCGCCAAATTTTGACTACACATCAAGTACCTAGCTTTTCGTTTATTGCTAATTAATTTAATTATTATGCCTAGATCACGGCAAGCAGAGTTTAAGAATGCATTTACCATGTTATTAACCGTGGGAAATTGCGTGAGAAAATAAAGGGCAATATTATTGCCCTTTTTTATGCGCTTAAATTTGTTTTTATAAACTATAGCGCTGCTAAGCTTTGCTCTAGCATTGCCTTTATTTGTTTTACTATTTTAGCTTCTGTTTCAGGTTCGAATTGTTGTATACGTGGGGTATGAATATGCCCTGTAGGTATACTTGAATTAAGCGCATCGCGTAGGCGAATACTTCGGTACGATATTTCGTTAGACAAGTAACCACCGCCGCCGCCATTTACCGCAATACTATTTTTAAGCTCGCCGTACGAACCCGCTTTATAGGTTTTTTCAAGCGTAGTGACTTCGTGATTGTCGATAACTTTATAAGGGCCTTTGGCATTTTGCATGTAATTTACAGGCAAGCTAAATTTTACAAACTCGTTGCCCGGGAGTGGTCGGCCATTAAGTTTTGGTATTACTGGGCTTGTTTGCGTGCCGCCATATACAATATTGGCATTATCGGGTGCGGTTACACTGCGACGTTTACCCGGGAAGTGCTCTAAATCAAATTCTGTTCTGCCCATACTTACGGTTACTACCATGTCTACATTATTAAGTGCGTAGTAGGGGGCAAGTAGTGATTCTATTATGCCTTGATCAAAGTCTTCGTAGCGTACAGGCACCATAACGGTGTTAATTTCTGCGTTGATGCCGTTGTAATTAATAACTTGGCCGTCGAGTAATAACGCTGCAACACCAGAGGGGTTACTTTGGTTTATGTTTTTATCGAGTAAAAAAGGGTCAAAGCCTGTAAGTAATATTTTTTTAGTGCTGCCTGATGAAAAAGCAAGATCGGTACGTCCTCTGCTGCCTTCCTCAAGTATGGTTAGTAAAGTATTTAGTTGAGCCTGCGTAATTGAAAATTTAGGCGATGTTGTGCGTATTACTTTGCTTGAAAGCAGGCGTGCCCAGTAAAGCTCACGGTCGTCGTAATTATTAGTTTTTATAATGCGTTGTTTGGCGTTTTCCCACAGTTCAAAGCTAAAGCTTTGTACTAATGTTTTTGCACTTTTAAAGTTGTTTAATTCTTTAAATTGTTGCTCAAAACTTGATACTTGTGGGGTAAATGCATTTAAAACATTTGGCATTGCTGATTGTGCTTTGTTGATACGCTGTTCTTCAACAGTTAAAGGATTACTTAAAGCAGCGAATGAAGAGGCAATTAAGCTGGTCGCTAATAATACTTTGATCATAATATTCCTAATATAAGGCTATTGTTTTATATGTAATTTACTATCCTACTATTGCTAACTTAGAGCAACCAATTAACGTTGAATCGACTGATATTTGCTTTTGCAGAGTATTGGTATTGTTTAACAGGCCAATTAGCATTATCGGCTAATAAAAATCCCAGAGTCTAAATTGATCTTTATGAGTTCTACTTTAAGTTTTAATAAAAAGTAAAAAGCCGTTGCAGCAATGCAACGGCTTTTCATTATGGTTTAATGCGCTTGCGGCAACACGAGCGTAAGCCAAAATATAGTTTTAAACCTTCCTAATTAATCATCAGGCCCTTTGAGCGTAAATTTTAAATGTTTACGCATATCTTTTAAAATAACGCCTTTTTTAAGCATTGCGCCGCTTAAACGCTTTTGCCATTTTAATAAATCAGGCTCTGCGGCTGCTAAGGCTTGCTCGTTTTCAAACTGAAAGCACAGCAGTAGTGTACTTGGAAATAAGTGATATTGAACATCAAACCAGCATTGCAGCATGCCTGGGAGCTCAGCGCGGCCTTGTTCTTCTAATTTTTCAGCAGTATTAAGTACAAGTGCTTGCTGCTTTATTTGCACTGCAGAGAGTTTTTTCATTATTAAAATCCAAGTTAGCGGCTAAAAAATGCAGCCGGAATACGGGCATTATACGCAAGCTTGTAGGCAGGCAACAACTTTGAAAGGGAGTTAATGCTTAATAGAGTGTATCAGTTTAAAATTTAGGAGCGCATGTTGCAGGGCGCCTTTGGCTTTTACAACTTGCGTAGGTCGGATAAGCGGCGCAGCCGTGCCATCCGACATTTCAAATTTTATTACAGAACCTTAATTTGGACATTAATATTAATGTGTTTTTTCAACTCAATAGTTAAATAACCTTAACTAGGGTTTTGCTAAGTTGCTTGCGACAACTAACGGAGTTTTTCAAGTTAGCTGTCGCAAGCCGTCTTTAAAGCCTCACCGTATTACGCTTAATACTTATAAGAGGTATCAATAGGGACGGTTTATTTAGATCGGCGTTTGTCTAGTACATAACGTACGGCCATTCTTGCAGCGCCCGCACCAATGCCCGAAACTACCGCCCATGTAACGGCCTCTTTAAGATCTGTTTCTTCGCTTGGTCTATCTTTTGGGGCTGGTTCGTTGGTAACCTTTTCCCACGATTTTTGTAAAGTTTTCCTTGTTAACATACCTGCAGATGCAGCGGCGAGCCCTATACCTATCGTCGTAATTAACTGTTTATTACTCATAATGTTCTCCTTTTTATAAATAACGGCAGCGTTATTTATGTGTAACTCTTTAAGTAAGAATATTAATAACAGCAAGTTACGTACCGATAGACGTTTGGGTAATAAGCACATGTATTAACTAAAAGGTTATTTTACTTATGCTTAGCAATAATATTAAGGTTGTGCTTCAGTACCTAGTAAGTCGCCAATGTAGGCGAGTTCTTCGCTAAAAATACCGTTCAAAAGAGCATTTTGCTCAATGATTAAAGCGTCATTAGGTTGGGCTTTGTATTCTTGTTGGCATCTTGCAAGCTCTATGGATAACCATTGGCAGGCGTTGCTAGCTGTGTTTATTGCTGTTTTTAAAAATGATGACCATTTTATTTTTTGTAAATTAAAGCGATAAAGCGCGACAGCAATAATACTATAAGCCTGCTGCTCAGGTGTTGGCATGTTGTCAGAATTTATTGAAGTGCTGTTTAAAAGCTTGGTATTGACCATCGCTTGTTGCAGTGCAGCTTGCTGTGATTGACTTAAAAAGTAGTTTTCGTAATCCATGGGTGGCCTATATCTGCTAATAGCAGGGCAATATAAAAAGGAAATTTAGCACAGTTTTTTACGATTCATGCGCACCGAAAAATGAGCCGTAGTGATAACAAAATTAGACTGACTCTTTACTGAATTAATAAAACACAATTGTAACTGGGTAGGGGGTTGAAGAGGGCAAGCGTCTTTGTTTTAACCTTTAAAGCACATGAAAAATAATGCTCTGTTGGTGTTTTTAATTTTTAGCCTTATTTTTAATGTTAGTTTGCTTTGGCATACTTTTTTTGATTAAGTTTGCTATTGTATACTTTAATTGAGGTTTTAATAGCTGACTTTACATTTGCATACTTTTTCTCATTTAAGTTTACTACAGTGTACTTTTTTGGTTTTTTATTTACTCTAGTGTATTATAATATACTTATTGTTATTTTAGTTCGCTTTAGCGAACTTATGATTTAAGAGCTGAGTATAATGAGCAACTTATATAATTTGAAACAACAGGTTTTAACACTCTTAAAAGAAATAGAGCGGATAGAGTCCTTACAATCGAGCGATAGTGAAACCTTTCCTTTATCTGAGTTAAAGCAGCGCGTACATCAATATTGCAAAGAGAATGGCATCACTATAGATACTTTTTGTGAGCTTGCCACTATTAGTAAAGCGACGCTTTATAAAGCATATAACAGTCCAAAGTCGGCCAAGCGATCAACTATTGAATCTATTCTTAGCGTATTAGGAGACTATCAGTTACTGGTAGCAAGATGTAATGGAAATTAATCGTAGGGCGACAGTTTTTGCAAACAGTATTAGGGCAGGAGATCTGATTGAATATAGAGATCAGAGCCTATCGGGTAAAGAAGAATATATTTTTATTTACGATAGAAACTACCTAATTAGTGGCGATCCAATAGGGCATCACTTTCCACTAAAAAGTGAACCATTTAGTTTTGATATTTTGCCTCCATTTTTTACAAACTTATTATCTGAAGGCTGGCTGCGTAAACATCATGTAGAAAAATCAAGGCTAGATAAAAATGATGAATTTGGTTTATTGTGCGCTAATGGTAACGAGTTAATAGGAGCTATTTCCGTTGTTGCAGGCAAAGTAGCTACTTTAACAGGCCGTCAACCGGTTGGCGTTCCTATCCCTGACTCTAAAACGCTGGAACAACAAGGGGTGACTATTATTGGCTCCCCTGATGACTTTAACGAATACGCTGTTGATCATGCTAATGGACAGTCTATATCGGGTGTGCAGCGTAAGCTACTCATGAAGTTAGAAGGTAAGCAGCTCATTCCTACTGGATCTGGAGGACAATATATTGTTAAACCAGCGCCAGAAGTTGCTCCTCATCTACCAGAAAACGAGTTTTTTATTATGCAATTAGCTAAAAAAGTTGGCTTTGATGTTGCCGATTGCGGACTTATTCCTTTTGAGTCTGGAGAGCTTGCGTATATAACTAAACGCTTTGATATTATTGATGAACAGCAGCGTTATTTTATTGAAGATGGGGCGTCGCTATGTCAAGTTCATCCGAAAAACAAAGATAGTGATGCATTGAGTTACGAGAACGTACTATTGAAGTTATCTCGTTGTGCAGGTAACAGTAAAGCCGTCACGCTCAAATTGTTTCTACAAGTTGTATTCAGTCACATTGTCGGTAACAACGATTTGCATTTAAAAAACTTTTCTATGCAAAGAAAACTTCATAAAAGAAATCGCATTATGGACTTAGTTGCACCCATGTACGATATGCTGAGCTTAGCACCTTACTCTACATTTGACAGAGCATGTTTTATGTCTTTTGGGGTACTTGCTATAGAGGAGGGTGACGAAGGTGACTTTAGTGATGCTTATAATATATTTGGATTTTATACTAAAGAAGATTTCGTTCAGCTTGGTGTAAATATAGGCTTACCTAAATTAATGGTTGAAAAGCAGATACAAGTACTTAAAAGTAAAGTGCTTAAGGTAATCGAAGATGGCTTTCGTACGCAGATGCCTGAGCATATATATGAAGCTATTGTTAAACGCATTCGCGAGCGTTGTCGTACGTTAGAGTTGAGCTACCCTTAACTATTATTTTTAATTTTTTTGGTAAACACGGTAATAACCATTAACAAGAAGGTGATAAAAATCTCCCTTTATTTCGCAAGGGATTTTGTTTATGTAGATAGGAGTTTTTTACAAAATTTAGCAGTTTTTACTCTAATAATAAGAGTGCTAGTACAGGGGTTTTGTTTTATCTTATTGATTTAATTTAATAATTTTTTTGGTTTGAGTTTTGCTTAGTAGTAAGTGTATTTTCTTAAATAAATAAAGGAGTTATTATGAGTACCGTTATTACTGGGTTATTCGAAAGTGCATCACAAGCAACACTCGCAATTTATAGATTAGAAGCTTTAGGTATTAATGAAGCTGATATTAGTATTGTAGCCAACGACTCATACGCAAAGGAAGATTTTGCTGTAGACGAAGGTACTAAAGCTGCCGAAGGCGGCCTTATTGGCGCGGCTTCGGGTGGTATTCTTGCTGCAATTATTGGCGGTTTCACTGCCGTAGGGACTGTAGCAACAGGTGGTACGGGCTTATTAGTTGCCGGTCCATTAGTCGCTGCATTTGCCGCTGGTGGCGCAGGCGCTGCAGTAGGTGGTACTTTAGGTGCTGCGGTTGGTGCGTTTATCCCTGAGCACGAAATTAAGTATTATGAAGATGCCATTGAAAAAGGCTCTATATTAGTTGGTGTTAAGTACGATAGTGATAATAAAAACGCTATTGAAGAAATACTTAACAATGCAGGCGCAAGTAACGTATCTACAGCGTAATGCTAGCTAATTAGTTTCAAAATTAATATGAAAGGTGAAACTTAGTTTCACCTTTTTTATGCTATTTTTTTGATTAGGCATAAAATCTAACTTTAAGTAGCGCTTACAATTAAGTTATTATTTTAACTGTATTAATACTAAGCCCGAGAACACTTTGAATTATTTAGCTCACCTTTATTTAGCACAGCCTACAGCCGATTCTCACTTTGGGAACTTGTTGGGCGACTTTGGTGGTAAAAGGCATGTAGAACACTTACCAAATACGGTTATAAACGGGCTCGATAACCACTATTTAGTCGATAAATTTACCGACTCTCACCGCGCAGTTAAACATGCTAAACAGTATTTTTCACCCGAGCGTAAACGCTTTGCTGCTGTGGCTATAGATGTGGTGTTTGATCATTTTTTAATTGTGCATTGGCAACGATTTAGCAAGCAATCTTTGAGTGATTTTAAGTACACCAGTTATCAGCTTTTGAATAACCGCATACCTGTTATGCCACAACGAATGCAACATGTTGTAACAAGCATGACTAAAAATGATTGGTTTAAAGAGTACGAAACCGTTGAGGGAATAGGGTTAGCACTGGATAACATTGCCAAGCGCATTCGCTTTGCTAACACTTTTGCGGGCGCTGCTGACGATATAACGCGTAACTACGACGAATTAGAGGCTACTTTTTTAGAGTTCTTCCCAGAGCTAATTAATCATGTAAGTGAGTTTGACCTTGAAAGCACCCCAAAAAATGACATAAAGCGCTTTATTTAATGTCTTCATTAATTGTTAACTTTTTGTGATTATTTAATGTAAAAAAAGCGCTACTCTAATACAAATTAATTTTTGAGTGTTTTTAATGAATCGCAATTACTTGGTTATTGTGAGCTTTGCCATTTTATCGGCATTACAATCTGGCGTAGTATTGGCTTTTGACTTTGACCTAAAATCAGTACGAACCACTATTTCAAACCCAAATACTAGCCATGCGTTAATATACGATGACTTGGCTGGTAATCAAAAAACACTGTTTTCGTTAGCGCCCATAAACAACCAACGTGTGGGTGTGTTTTTTGATATTAACGACATTGAAATTGGCTATTCAGCCGATATTTTTGAAGATAATGTTGAAACAAAAACACAAGATGTACTGCTTTCATACAGAAAATTTAAAAACTCTAAAATCACTTTTAACTACCAAACCCTTGAAGGGCTGCAAAGCACGGCTAGCAATTTAAGCGGCAATCAAACGGATAAAATTTTCTCGCAAAATACACGTTCAACTAAGTTTGAGCTATCTGGGCAACACAACTTTTATACCTTCAATAATAAAGAGTCTTTGTTTGAGCATTTTTTTCTTAATAGACCAAAGCTAAGCAGCAAATTTGACGTGGCATTAAGTGTTGTTGGCGCGTGGTCTTTCAAGCATGTATCTCTTGAGGATAAAGATAATATAGTGTTTCAGGCTGACTTTTTAAATTCGTCTGCACCACAGGTCACTAAGCTAATTTCTAATTCGTATGGGGCGAGTATTGGCTCGCTTTTATCATTTTCGTTACCACATAATGTTCATGTATTTGCTGAGTACAAAGTAGGTAAAGGGCATATTCAAAACATAGACCCTGGGCTGGGATTAAAAGATTCGGGCGCCGAAAAAGTTGAGGCATACGGTGGTGGAATTTCTTGGACTTCCGACAATAAAAAACTTATGGTCGTACTACGCGCGTGGGAACAAACAGGCCGGCATATAGATACTTCTTTTGGTGACTTGTCAGTCATTAAGTTTTTTTAGTATTGAGCACCGAAATAACAAATTTAACTGGAATATTATGAGTAAGAATAACGATGTACCTCAGGCTTATGTTAAGCAAGAGGAAGGTTACCGAATAAAAGCCTTAAGACTGTACCCTTGGGTGTGTGGGCGTTGTGCTCGTGAGTTTGAGTACTCTAATTTACGTGAATTAACGGTGCACCATGTTGATCATAACCACAGTAATAACCCTGAGGATGGCAGTAACTGGGAGTTATTGTGTATTTATTGCCACGATAATGAGCACAATAAATATCACGAACATATTATGTATGGCGGGTCGACTACAGAGCGCAAAGTAGAGGCTGCAACGCATTCCCCATTTGCCGATTTAAAAGCAATGCTTAATAAATCAAAGTAATATTAGTTAAATTAAGAGCCTAAACCTAATTTTTATTAATTTAAATGGCATTTTGAGGGTGAACGGTTATAAACCAAAGCAACCTCAAAATTAACTTTAAATTGGTTTTATTAAAGCTCTTTTGCTGTTTTGTCTTTTATGTCAAACCAGTTTGAATCGGCTGAAGTAATAAAGCCAGGTACGTCTTTTAGCCATTGTTTTTGAACTGATTTATCAAGATTTAAATAAAGTTTATTTTCAACAATTTTGAAAGCTTCAGGATCTACGTCAAACTTTTTCTCCATTGATACACCAAACGCACAAAAGCCACCAAATTGTGGTGCGTACTTTTCTGGGTTAGCTCTAAATAAGTCGCGGTGCTTAGCTGAGGTAAATTTATAAATGGCATTTTTATGCGTTGCGGTATATTCAGAACTGCCTGTTACCGCTTTGTTTTGGGTAAAGTAAGCAACAGTATCGTAGCCACTAATTGCAATGTCGTTAACGTCGGCATTTGCGTCTATATCTGCTGCAAAGCTTAGTGAACTTGCAAGGACTGATGCTGCAAAAAAAGCTGATTTAGTGAGTGTCGAAAATTTCATGTGTATCTCCAAAGGGTAATTTAATTAGTGTGTTTGTTTAAAACTCAACTGTACTTTATCGTTATTGCTTGGTTAATATGCGTCTATTAGTCTGTATTTTCATACCAATAATCCAAAGAGGCGTTTATGGATGTGCTTTCGAGTGTTCTGAGTCATTTTTCACTTAACGCTAATGTGTTTTTTAGTGGGAACATGTGCGGTACTAGCGATTTTAGTAACGACCAAGGTGTTGGGCATTTACATTTATTGCGTTCAGGTACGTTAAAAGTGCGCAGTAACAGTGGTTTTGAAGTGGTTTTGTCTAAGCCTTCGGTTATATTTTTTCCTCACTCTACTGGGCATTGTTTGTTTTCGGATAAGGACGATGGTGCTGATTTAGTGTGTGCGCAAATTAGCTATCAAAGTGGAGGGCATAGCCCTTTATTACAGGCGTTGCCTTTTTGTTTAAATTACGAATTAAAAGGTGATGGATTATTAGATCAAAGCGCTTTTTGGATTTTTGAAGAGGCATTTAAAGACGCCAGCGGTAAGGATTTAATTATAGATCGCTTATGCGATGTGTTTTTAATTAGTGTTTTGCGCAAGGTATTAGAAGAGGGCGCAATTAAAACCGGGATGATGGCAGGGCTTGCCCATCCTCAGTTGGCTAAAGTATTAATAAAAATACACCAAACCCCAGAGCAAAACTGGTCGCTTAGTGTTATGGCTGAGGCGTGTGGTATGTCGCGCTCTAAATTTGCCGATACGTTTAAGCGAATTATAGAGCAAACACCAGCTGACTATTTAGCTGATTGGCGTTTGTCGGTCGCTAAAAAGCTTATTTTAAAAAATCAAAATATGGATTTAGTGGCTAATCAGGTTGGGTACGAAAATGGCTCTGCACTTGCTCGTGTATTTAGAAAAAAAACAGGGCAAGCGCCAAAGGAGTGGTTATTGAGCCAGCAGTAAATTTTTAGTTTCTTTGAGTAAGCTGCGTTTTCGAATCTGGTAAAGCTTTTTGTAATATCAAATTAATAGGGTCTTAATTTACCTCAGAATCACGATAAAACCAGTCATGCCCGAGGTTACGACTTGAGTGAACTTCGGGCATTGCTATTTGGATAATCTTGAAATTAAATTTTAATCGCCTTGGTAGGAGTTATTGATAACCCACTAAAATGTTTCATCACTAATTGCCCTTGGCTGTTTTTTTCTATTACTAAGTAATTGTTTGAATTAGGATAGTAAAAGCTATTGTCAGACATGGTAATAAGTTTTATTTTATCGCCGCCAGTGCGCTGTGAGTACAAAGTATTATTTTCAAAAATGAGGCTGCGTAAAGTGTTTTTATCAATTCGGTAATCACCTAATACAGGCGCTAGTTGTTGCGCTGTTATATCGGCTTTTTTAAACTCGGGCAGTACGATACCAAGCGCTTTAGCGGTGAGTTTTTCGTTCATAAAAATAGGGTTTATGTGGTTTGAATTAGCCAGTACGGCTACATATAACTTTTGCTCTGGTATGTAGCGTGCGTGCGCTAAAAAGCCATTTATTCCGCCAGTGTGTTTAATTACGGTGTATTCATTCAAGGGCTTAATAATTAATCCATAACCGTAGGATGAAAAGCTGCCGTTGTTGAGCTTGAAGGGGCTGATCATTTTTTCATAACTTGGTTTACTAATTAGCTTGCCAGATGATAACGCACTAAACCAAATGTTTAAGTCGGTAGGGGTCGATATAAGCGCCCCTGCGGCATATGGCCAGTCCATATTAATGTAACTTGTGTTTATAAAACCTTGCTCTGTTTGCTCATACCCAGCTGCACGATGGGCAATAATTTCTTGTCCTTCGTAGCTGCTTTGAGTCATTCCTAGTTTTTTAAATATATTTTGTTCAATAAAGTCTTTATAAGATTGCCCACTCGCTACTTCAATTATTTTCCCAAGGAGCGAATAGCCGGTATTTGAATAAGCCATCGCTTCGCCGGGTTTAAATACCATTGGGTGCTTGGCAAAACGCGCTAGTGTATCGTCAACGCTGGTGGGTACTTGTATTTCTTTATCGAATAGGTCGTCGTCATCTGTGTAGTTGGCAATGCCCGATGTATGAGTTAACAAATTTTCGATAGTGACGAGGTTGCCCTCAGTAGGAAAGCTTGCAACATATTTATGAATATCATCTGAGGTTGATAACTTACCTTGCTCTTGTAGCATCATAATTGCAGCGGCAGTAAATTGCTTTGAAATAGAACCTAAACGTAAAACGCTGTGCTCGTTAAGTGCAATGTTGTGCTCAAGGTTAGCAAGCCCGCGCGATCCTTTAAAAAGTACTTTGCCATTTTTGCTAATAATTACCGATACCCCTGGCTCGTTTTCAGCAAGGTTATCGTTAAGAATTTGCTGATACTGCAAAGCTGTTGGCTCTGCTTTTACAAAGTTAGGTATTAATAGCGAGAAGGCTAACAAACAGCTAGCGTAAAATGGCTTAATCATATTCATCCTTTTAATTTTTATACCAAACCTTCGGGTAGGCTTAGCGATCCTTGTGCTTATTAGTGAATTAATATTGCATAGCTAAAAAGTAAACACAATTATCGGATTTTATAGGGGCTCAGTAATAGGTATAATCGCTGCGTTTATTGGTTTTTATTATATTTTTACAAGGAAGTTGTTGATATGCCTGATGTAACGGCTCTATTTTATATTGCCATAATGGCCTTTTATTTATTGCGCTCAAATGATGGAAGTAAGTTAATTATAACTACGATCGTTTTAGCTGCTATTCCGCTATTTACGAGCGATTATTGGCAGTGGTTACAATTAAGTGGGCTGTTAAGTGTCATTATTCTAATTATAGAAAAAGAGAAAGCAGGAGCTACCGCAGGTGGTGCAATTGTGGTGTTAGTCGCTCTATTTATAGGGGCTTTTATTGTAAGTATAATTATTAATACGGTATTGACCTTTACGAGTAATTTTAAGCTTTCTACTTTTGAAGTTGTATCCCCCTTAAGTCACGAATGGTCTACTCATATAATTTGGTTATATGGTCTTACTTTTGTTATACCGCTGTTTGCCATTTTACGAGGCATTAAAAAGCCCGTAGCATTCTTTGGAACTAATTTAATCGCACTCGCTTTAGCTGTATTACCACATTATTGCGGCTCATTTATTTATGGGCTTATGCTAAGCGTAGCTATTATTACTACTCTTTACTTAGTCGCTTTCGTGTTTAAAACAGATTCTGAGCAACGCTTTATGTTTACGTATATGGCCATGAGTGGACTACTAACTAGCTGTATAGTTAAAGGTATTATAGTGGCTTACTTTTAAACTTCAGCGGTTTATTTTATCCGTATTAAAGCCAATCAGCAGCAACTTGTAGTGGCGTCGGGTCGCCTTTTTTAGATACCCAAAATACTAAGGCTTGCTTAATTGGCATTACATTATTAGCGCTAGGCAGGGCTAAATTAGCGGATGTTAATTGTTGCTTGATTTGCATGTCACTTTGCTCGTAACCAATAACAACAAAGTCGTGTTTTAACTTATGACCCGCGTTTTCACCATTGTGTATTTGTGTTTCTATCCCAAATCCTAGCAAGGCAACATGGGCTATTAAGTTTTGATTGGCACTGGACTTAATATCAGTTGCATTATAGTTAATCTTAATTTTGTTATTGTTTATAGTGGCGCGTAAATTACCTAAATGAGGTGTGCTTGCTTTAGGGATAGCTTGCTTATAAAACCAACCTTGCCACCCGCTACCGTTAACCATAAATCCTGGGGTTGCTACAATCCTACTTTTACCGAGTGCCTTATACGTACGTTGTCTTTTACTAAAAACAGCAGAGGCAAACGGGTCTTTCCATCCTAAATAATCCCAATAAGTAACATGAAAATTAATAGGGATTAAATCAGTCCATAGTTTTTCATCATCTGTAAATTTTGAAATCCACTTTTCAGCTGGTGGGCAGCTACTGCAACCTTGCGATGTGTAAAGTTCTAAAAAGGTAGTGGGATTAGCTGTACTAGAAATAGTTACTTGCTCAGCCGCTTGGCTTTGAAAGCAAAAAATTATTAACCCAACAAGTGAGATAAAAAATGGACGGGATAGTGCTTTAAAAGGCATGTTGCTTCTCGCAAAGGCTGATATTGCATTCAGCTTAAATGATATTTACGAATGAAGTATCACGAAATACTCACAATTAAATCACGTTTTAATTGTATATTTTACTTATTAAAAACTTAATTTGAACACTCGCTCAAGTTGTGTTTTAATCGTTGCTCAATTATTGAGGAACTTTACATGATTAAATTTTATTTTCACCATACTCCTAACCCAATGAAGGTTGCACTCTTTTTAGAAGAAACAGGCTTACCGTTTGAACTTGTTCCTCTTGATACTTTAAAAGGTGAGCAACATACACCTGAATTTAAAGCAATTAATCCAAACGCTAAAGCACCAGCAATTGTTGATGGTGAAACGCGTGTGTTCGATTCGAATGCTATTTTAATGTACCTTTCTGAAAAATATGGAAAGCTAGAAGGCAAGAGCGATGACCGCGCTGAAATGCTGTCGTGGTTAATGTTTATCGCATCTGGCTTGGGTCCGTATTCAGGGCAATGTGTACACTTTAGACATATGGCGCCAGAAGGGCTTGATTACGCGGTTAATCGCTATTTACGTGAAGCGCAGCGCCATTACGAAGTGCTTGATACGCACCTTGAAGGGCGCGACTTTATTGTGGGTGATACGTATACTATTGCTGATGTATCTGCATGGGGCTGGATTGATAAAGCGCGAGTTGTACTGGGCGAAGAGGGCTTAGCACCGTACCCAAATCTTAAGCGCTGGTTTGAAAGCATTAATAACCGCCCAGCGGTTGCACGCGCACGCGCAATTGGCACTGACATCGAATTTAAAAAAGAGTTTGATGAAGACGCTAAAAAAGCGTTTTTCCCTTCAAACTACCCAAAAGTATAAAAGCACTCAATACTAATACCAATTCCATTAAGTATGTGATCTAAATTTTACGCCGAAAAAATAATTCAGTTCTAGGCGTAAATTGATGTAAATGGTTGTTCCCTTTGCGAAATTTACAACAAAGAAATGGGTTGTTTTAGCAAGTAAAATAGATCAGCTATTTATTGGAATTGGTATAAACAGCAGATCAGTTAGCTGATCTGCTGTTTAGTATTTTATGGTTGTGTCAGCACCTCTTTATTTTCATCTGCCACGAATAAATTAACTTCCTCGGTGTGCTGGCTTACGCTATTTCTTTTTAGGGCGATGTATAGGTCTGAGTGAATGTATATACCTTCTGTTCCTGACTTCATTCCTGCAATATCAAACCATGAGAGCAGCTGGCGTTTTCTGCCTGCAAGTTCAAGCCTTATATCGCGCTTTTTAAATATAACGTCGAGATCGGCAAGCATGGCCATTACACTCAAATCTAAGTGAGTAAAGCAGGGCACTGCGTCAATTATTACGCATTGTGTATCGTCTTTTTGTCTTGCGTATTGTTCTAGTAATCTGCGTTTAAAATAGCTGGCATTAAAGTAAGTTAAAGGTGAATTAAAGCGATAAATAAATACGCCTTGCACTGCTTTTGCTTTATCAGTGGCATCTAAACTTCTTACTACGCCGTTGATATCTACGCCGAGTATATTGTCGGTTGGGCGCATAACAGTGCGAATAAATTGAAATAACCCCAGTAATACAGCAAGTGTGATCCCTGGTATAACGCCAATAAATAACACCGCAAGTAAGGTGGCTGAGGCGAGATAAAATGCCTGTTTATCTTTTCGTTTTAATTGCCAAACGGCTTTTAAATCGAGTAAATGTACAGAGGCAATAATAAGGACAACACCTAGCGCTGCGCTTGGAATAAATTCAAGTGGGGCTGTTAAAAATACGGCTATGACAGCAATAATGGCCGCTGCAATTATCGATACTAACTGCGTTTTACCTCCTGTTGCATCGTTAACAGCGGTGCGCGAGTCGGCGCCACTGACTGCAAAACCTTGCGAAAGAGCTGATGCTATATTTGCTATACCTAACGCTCTAAATTCTTTATCTGCGTCTATGTCGTAGCCGTTTTTAGCGGCAAAACTGCGCGCTGTTAGCATCATACTTACAAAGCTAACAATGGCTAAGTTAAGTGCGGGTACTACTAGCTCACGAATAATCCCTAAGTCAAAAACAGGGGTATTAAAAACAGGAAGCCCGCCAGTTACGGTGCCAATGGTTTTTATATCAAATTGTTTTAAATCAAAAATCCATACCAAAAGCGCACCAAAAGCTATGGCGAACATAGACGCAGGCCACGTGGGTCTTATGCGTTTCATGGCAAAATAGACCGCCAGTGTAAACAAAGCCATTAGTAAGGTGGGAACATGTGTTTGCGCTAGATATGTGGGCACACCACCTAGGCGTTCAAGTAAGTAGCGCTCGTCAAAAGTAAAGCCAAATACTTTAGAAAACTGACCCACAATAATAGTGATGGCTACGCCGTTTAGTAACCCCATTAAAATAGGTTTAGATAAAAAGTCGGCTAATACACCTAGCTTAAATTTACTGGCTATAAAGCACCAAAAGCCGGTCATAGCGGTCATGGTGACAACAAGTTGCCAATGCTTAAAGCTGTCGCCTGCAGCAAGAGGTGTTACTACGGCGGCAATAACGGCGCAGGTAGCAGCATCAGGACCGACTATTAACTGTTTTGAAGTGCCAAAAAGTGCATATAGCATCATTGGCAGTATGCAAGAATATAACCCGACGGCGGCGTTAACACCGGTTAGTTGCGCATAGGCTATGGCAACAGGTAAAGCTACGGCAGCTACCGATAGCGCTGCTCTTACATCATCAGCAAACCATTGTCGCTCGTAGTGCAGCAATGTATCTAAACCCGGCATAAAATTATATAAACGCGACAGCACTTCAGTATCCTTGCTAATAGTTACAACGTTTTGATAGTAAATTTAATATTCAAATAAGTATAGCTAGGTGGGAGTGTTTTTTACGTAATACCCACTGTATTGAATTAGTTATTTACTATAGCGATGGAGGGTTATTTAACTCGGTAGAATAATCATGTTTTTAATAAGGTTGTATAATATAAAGCCACTTTTTTATAGACGTAAAAAAGCCTGCATAAAGCAGGCTTTAGTTTCCAGGGAAAATTAAAATTTAGCGCGAATACCAAAGCTGTAACGACGATCCGCTTCAGTGTACTTCCAAGCACCACCTAGTTCAGATAGGTAGATTGAAGGCTCACCCGTTAAGTTAGTCGCATTACCTACTAGCGTAATATTTTCGTTAATATCCCAGCTTGCAGAGAAATCTAACTGGCCTCTGTCGTCACGGTAGTTATTACCGTAAACAGTGCCTTCTGCTGAAATACTGCCATCTGAGTTAATATTTTCTACGCGTTTTTCGTTTTCAGTATCTAAGAAACTGTCACGGTAGTTATAAGCGATACGAGTAGAGAACCCTTCGTATTCCCAAAATACTTGTAAGTTATATGTATTTTTAGAAATATCTAATAATGGGTTGCCGTTTGGTTGTTCGCTGTCTGCATACGTGTAGTTTGCATTAACACCTAAGCCAGAAAATGCACCAGGTAAGCTTGTAAAGAACTGTTGGTAACCCACTTCAAAACCTTGTACTGAGCCGTTTTCACCATTTACATTTTTAACTGTATCGATACCCGTTAGTCCTGCATCACGCAGACCTGCAACATGGTTAAAGCCATCTGCATCTACAGGGAAATCAGTTGCGTCAGAGTATACTAGGTTGTCTTGTGAAACACCTGCAACGTCAAGCTGACATACTTGGTTCCATTGAGTTACGTTTTGACCAGTTGAAGTGCTTGAAGAAGCCTGACAGCTGCTTTCGTTACTTAAGAAAGACTCAACATCTTTATAAAATACAGCGAAAGATAGTACGTTACCTTCATCAAAGTAATGCTCTACTGATAAGTCGTACTGCGTTGCACGGTATGGTTCTAAATCAATAGATCCTTGCGTTGCACCCGTAATATCGTTATTAACGTCAAATGCAGGGCTTAGCTCGCTAAAGTCAGCGCGGCGCATAACTTTTGCAGCAGCAAAGCGGAATAATGTTTCGTCTGAGTAGTTATACGTAACGTTTAAGCTTGGTAAAAAGTCGCTGTAGTCATTGTCGCCAGTTACTTTTTCGCCATTAAGAAATACGCTTGATTCTAAATCTGTAGTCACATAACGACCACCCACAATCGCAGTGATGTTATCAAAGTCTAAGTACGCTGATATGTACACAGCTGCTGTATCTTCAACTACGTTACGGTATGCGCTTTCTTGGAACTCTTGGTTATCTGAAAGACTCCCTGTTGACGCTAGGTTAGTACCTGCAAGTAACTGCTGAAGTTGAGCATAAGTATTTGCTGGGTTAGATAAACCGTTGTAGCTTAAAAACGTTAGTAGGTCGTTTTGACCAGAATTACCTAATTGGTCAAAAGAGTTGTCGTGGCTAACTGTTGTGAAGCTATTTGAAAAAGCAGCGTTGTAGTCATCAACCCATAAAGTAGCTAATGAACCATCTGAGTCGTTAAATGCATTTTTGTAAATGTCTTTAATTTCTACTTTGTATTGCTCATATTCGTAATCGCGGTTAGTAACACGTACACCTGCTTTTACTTTAGACACCCAGCTTAAGCTGCTGAGAGGTTCAAACATTTCAACATCAAAACGAATAGCTGTTTCGTCATTGTCTGTTCTTCTATCTTCACTTTTAAACGTACGCAGTGCTAAGTTTTGTGGGTCAGTAAATGCATTTGGATCTGAATGAATGATGCTTGGTAATTTATTACCGTCTTGAGAAAATGCACCATCATATAAATGATTTGTTAGCTGAGTTCCGCCACTTGCTTCAAATGTTGATTTTTCGATTGGGCGAAGTGTAAATTCAGAATCAGGTCTTACGCTTTCTGATGATGCTACTGCAATTTCACCAGAGATTTTTATACTGTCAGTAAGGTTCCACTCTGCACCAAGTGCATTTGAAAACGAGTCAGTTTCACGAAAGTCACTGTATGTTTTAGGGATACCAAATTCGTTTGTTAGCGTGTAATTATTTACGCCGTTAGCATCTTGAGTTGTATTTGCATCTGTTGATAACGAACCCGCAACACCTAATATAGAGTTACCACTTTGCTCACCAGAGCGTTTAGTGCCACTTAAATCTAGATACACCATGCCATTACCAGATTGCGGTGCCCACTGAAGTGATAAATTTACAGCAGTACGTTTACGTTGTTCTACATATTGTTCAACACTGTGCTCGTCTCGTACGATAGCGTTGCCACTTGGTGTATTACCTTCTTGGCCATTAATATCAATGTCTTGAGGTTTAACACGGCTAGACGTTTCATCTTGACGAATTTCACGATCTTGATACGAAAACATAGCAATAGCACCAAAGGTACCCATTTCGTCAAAGTCCCAGTTGTTACCAAGTGAACCACTAAAAATAGGTGCTACTTTTTCTGTTTTATCTGCATATTCACCATCTAATGAAACTGCGCCAGTTAGTTTATCTAACTCTAATGGGCGAACTGTTTTTAAGCTAACTGTTCCGCCTAATGCACCTTCAATCATATCGGCAGTAGGAGACTTAACTACTTCTACTGTTTTTAAGAAACTTGATGGGTAATCTTGTAAGCTAATACCGTCACGAGAGTCGCCAATAGTAGAGCGACCGTTTAATTCAACACGGTTTTGAGGTAAGCCACGAATCGAAACACTGTCACCCACACCAAAATCGGTATTAATAGATACACCAGTAATACGTTGCAGTGCTTCTGCAATATTATTATCAGGTAACTTACCAATGTCTTCAGCAACAATCGCATCTACAATACGTCCGTCAGTACGCTTAAGCATAGCGGCGGCTTTCATACTACCTAGCATGCCTTTTACTTCAATAACTTCAATATCTGCAGCTGCCGTTTCTGAAGCTGCCGGAGCCTCTTGCGCTGCAATAGTAGAAGAAGCCATTAATAAAAGGGCTGCTGCACTGATTGTTGTAGAGCTACTTCTTTTATGTTTATTAATTAATGTTGAAGTAATTTGATTGAGTTTCATGTATCTCTCCCGTTTGGGTACGACTTACGTCATTGTGTGTGTTGTTACTTGGTTTGGTTAACCAATTTAACTGCTATTTCCCTGTAGTGTGTCATACAGGTGGTATGGTTGAAATTAGTCCAATTCAGCTTTTATTACAACCTTTGTTTACCAAAAATTCACAAGGTGTATTACAAAGTGTTCTTTTATTTTGCTTATATTTAATAAATTTAATGGCTTATGGTGTATTTTTATTTTTTATATTTTGAGTGAATTTTATTGAAGTATGTTTACCAAAGGCGTTTTTTTATATTATTTGTACTATTAAATACATTTTTTAGTGCTATTTTTAAATTTTATGCCGTACTTTTATACGTATTTAGTTTGTTTTTTAAGTGATGTTAAAATAATGAGATGTTCATTAAAGGTTGGGTATGGCTTATAAATTTGCGAAATAGTAAGGAGTATAAAATCATTCAATTTTATTTTGGTTATTTGTTTTGGTAATACCAATTTTCTATTGTTTTTATATGAATTTTGTATTAGAGCTTACTGATATATATCTATATATTATTATAAATAGAGTGATTTTTACGCAAAAAAAAGCCCAGCATATTAATGCTGGGCTTTCTTAGATTAAATATATTAGCTTTTTAACTCGCCTGTAGATGATTCTAAATGGGCTCTAATAAACCACTGAAATTGCTCTAGGTCAGCTAGTTGGCTGGTGATCATATCTTCAGACACCGGATCTAATTCAGAAAGAGTCTCAATTGCTTTGCGGTGATCGCCATTAACGCCGTTGTATACTTTATCAAGTGCGGCTAAATGCTCGGTTACTAACCCTTTACCTACTGAGTATTCGTTCCATGTACGACGATCTACAATTGATTTAGGCGTACCAACGGGCACTCCACCAAGAGTCGCAATTCGCTCTGCAATTGTATCTGTCATTTCGCGCACAATGTCTACTTGTGGGTCTATCATTTCGTGTACGCCAATAAAGTTAGGTCCCACTACGTTCCAGTGAATATGCTTTAAAGTAAGCTGTAAATCTATCAATGCAACCATGCGGTTATCTAGCGTAGCTATTGTTTTTTGAGCTGATTCGTCACTCATACCTGGCGCGGTAAATTTAGTTGTTTTGTTTGATTCGTTATTGTTACTCATAATTTCTCCTACATTAAGTAATGTGTTGCTCATATAATATGTTGCGTTATGAGCATGACTTAAACTTAATGAAGCAACTGTTATGCCGTAAGCTGATTGTTTTTAAAAGTAATTTAAAAACATGGGGTTATGTTTTTATTTAAGGTTTTAGAGGCTGGAGGGGTGATTGAATTTTTGAAAAGCCTGCATACATTTGTAAAATCTGCAGACTTTAATTTAATAACGCTTAAGTGTATTTAAACTTTGGCTATATATTCGTGCGCTTTTAAAACATCGAGCGGCACTATTTCTAATGATTTTTTATTTGTGGCTTCAAGTACCACTGGTGGCGCTACGCTCGCTGCAATAGCATGAAGCCATCTTACTGCACACAAGCACCATTTATCACCGGCTTTTAAACCTTCGAAATCGTAAAGAGGGTTCGGGCTTATTAAATCGTTACCTTGTGATTTTGAAAACTGTAAAAACTCATCAGTCATAATTGCACATACACTGTGATTACCAAGATCTGATTCTGGTACATAACAAAACCCTTCACGTGTGTAGCCACCATTACCGCAACATAGTTTTAAGCGTGTGCCGAGTACATTAAATTGATTCGCCATGAAATACCTTAATTTGTGGTGTTTAATAAATTTACTCTATCAGGAGTAACTCGCTTGAGATAGCTATAAAACTTAAAAGAGGAAAGGGGGTCTACACAAACTTAAGCCCGCAGCAAAATTGCGGGCTTAGTATTATTTATTTAATACGCAGTGCCATACAATCGCTATGGCCGTTTATGATCATGCTTTTATCAACACGTACGCCACCACCAGAGTATTTTCCGGCGGCTGTAAAACTACATATTTGTACAAAGTAGTCATCTACTTTAGGCAGTGCAAATAGTTGTTGGTATATTTGGTCTTGCTCGGCAAAGTGCCCCATTGTTTTTTCTATAACTTGCTGCTGTTCATCAACAAGTTGAATATTAGCACCACAACGTCCTACTATTGGTTTAACTACATAACCGGTTTGTAATAACTCGTCGTTAAGTTCAAACGCGGTATTAAGTAAATATTTATGATTAGGGAATAAACTCCACAGTATTGGTAAAATAGCCTTGTTACTTGGGATCAATGTCCACAGCGGTTCAAATACCATGACGTTTTTACGCAGCAGTACATCGACTAAGCGTGGCGTTTCACCAATTTTGAATTGTGGTTCAAAGTTATCACCTAATGATTGGTCGGCTTCACATTCTTCACGAATTTGATCAAGTGCGGTTTCCCACGACCACGTTTTCCACACGTAACTCAGTTGTGCGCCGTCTTCATCTACTATGTTGCCTGATTCATTCCAGCGAAGTGTGCTTAAGCCAATTACTAACTTACACTCAAAGCCCGCGGCTTCAATGGCTTCTTTCATAAATAATGCGTGGTAATGCTCTTCTGGTTCATCATCTTGCAGAATATGAACAAGACCTTTCACCTCACTTTTACGCCATGCTTTTACGAGATCTTTAAATAAATTTTGGCCTGCATCTACACCTTTTTTAACACCAAAGTGTTTTGCCCATTTACCCTGAACTTTGCCGCTTTCCATGTAACACGATGCCGAATCGCAATTGTATTCGTAAACTTTTAAACCGGCTGCTGTTAAAGCAAAGTCAAGCCGACTGGTAATTAATTGGTTTAAGCGGTTATCCCACGATTGGCGAATTTTATTAATCACAACATCGGGTAAATTAAACTTTTTTAATAACTCAGGGTGCTGCAGTACATAGTCGGTTGCATGCATAAATAAGCCATGCAGCTCATTTGTTGCATGCTCAATGCTTTGCTGCGCCGTTTGAGATATCGCAAAGTAATTATGTTGATCCGCAGCTACTGATGTAAGTTTATGGCCTTGCATCATTTCTACGTAGGCAGCTTCATCGTCATTCGCAATATTTAACCATGACTTGTCTGCTTGGCCTGTATCTACTGCTTTATGGGCTTCTATAATAAATAAATCAGTGTTTAGCTCAGACGTTGGCTCAGCATATTCTGTTTCATCAGTTTGTGTCATCCAGCCTAAAATAGTGGCGTCGCTGTAAGAGCACTCAATCCAATAGTCGCCATCTTTAGTTACTTTTGCTTTTAGTTCACGGCACCAGCTTTGATCTTTTGGCCATATTTGATGTCCTACATTTTGCTCAGCAAGGCGTATTTTATCTTCGTGCACTTCAACAACGACAGCAACATGGCCTGTTTCTTCAAACTCGCCGCCTTCCTCCCAAATAAGTAAACTACCTACTTGCGGATGATGTTTAGCACCATTTTTAAACGCGTTTAGTGGCAGTCTGTTTTGGCTATTTACATCGCGTACAGAACGCAGCTCAAAAATATCGTAAGCCATAGCAATATCATCAAAAATATAACTATGGTTGAGATACATCCATCGCCGTGCAAACTCAACACATTGCCATTTATAGCCCATGTAAATGCCATCAAGGTAACTACGGTAGGCGCTACGATTAGGATAAATACTTTCGTCAGCCGTATCATAATCAGATGAGTACACAGCAACATTACCAGGTGCATAACCTAATAAGGTACCAAAATCACTAGCAGGAGCAGAAGATTTCATAAACAAAGATGTTCAAAATAAAGGTGTGATAATTTGCTGACTATATGAGCGAAACTGCGTTATAGCAAGATATAAAATATGTTTTTACGAAGGGGGATAAGTAAAAAA
The DNA here is from genome assembly GCF_015864485.1 of Pseudoalteromonas sp. SWN166. Lineage (NCBI taxonomy): Bacteria > Pseudomonadati > Pseudomonadota > Gammaproteobacteria > Alteromonadales > Pseudoalteromonadaceae > Pseudoalteromonas > Pseudoalteromonas sp. SWN166. The sequence continues at coordinate 5,101 of NZ_JADYXB010000008.1, read as the reverse complement.
TCACTCATTCATTAAAGAGTGAAAATACGGGAGAGTACTTTTACTAAGAATGTTAGGTTTGGTGCTTATTTTGCTTGTAACTAGTTGAAATTTATTAATATTTTGGCATGATTATTACTGTTTAAATCTCAATTAAAAAATAGAGAAGCTATAGGTAACTTCTCCACTTTTATTATTCATATTTAGTGATTTTTATAATATGTAAAGCAGGTTAACGCGCTGCTAAATCATTTCAGCATCTATATGGCGTATTAGGTTTGATACCCAATTAACATATTGGCGGTGAATTTTTTTGCCGTTGTAGTTTAAGTTAATAGAGTCTTTATAGTTGATTGAGTATGCCGTTTTGTTATACGCAATATCGATAGTTAATTGGTGTGTGCGAATATCCAGTACACCTTTTATTTTACCTTCACTCATAGGCGTACACTTCCAACCAAGCTGAATACATGCCTTTAGAATGCCTTTTTCTACGTCAGCTTCACTGTTGGTAATTGTTGATGTTTGTGGAATAGGGTTTTGTTCAAAGTCTCTTACTGCAACAGATGTTGAACAACCAGCAAGTACAGTAAGTGTTGCCGCTGTAAGTAAAATTGAGTACTTTTTCATAATAATCCTTTGTTTTAATTTCATCCAATTGTGTTGTCTCGCCAATATATGCGCGCTTAGGTGAGATTATCGGTAAATTTATAGATGAGTGCCAGCAGTAATTAGAAAATTAAGAGAGTTAACCGAGATTTATTTCGGGTATTAGCTTTATTTATGAACAAGTTAAAGTTGAATTATTTAAGCTGTAGACCAAGGGTTAAAGCAAAATTATGTGTTGAAAGATTTACGTGAGCGATGACATGTTTTGAGGGAACGCTCTTTCTTTATGTTTTAAATTACTCCTATAGTCGTACTTTAGTTAATTTTTTGTTAAACTATTGCGCTTAGTATGAATTGAAGTCAGTTAAAAGTTTTTAAAACAGGAAAAAAAATGGAAGATATAATAAACAACATTGATATTAATCAATATTTACCCGCTGCAATTACGTGGGCAACCAACATATTACTAGCGATTGCAATCTTACTTGCGGGCTTATGGCTGGCAGGCAAAGTACGCAATTTAATTATTGGCTTATGCCATAAATACACTCATCTTGATGATACGCTTTTTCGCTTTTTAGGCAGTATGGCTCGCTACATCATATTAGCGTTCGTTATTATTGCTGTGTTAAATCGCTTTGGTGTACAAACGGCCTCTATTATTGCTTTGCTAGGTGCTGCGGGACTTGCTATAGGCTTGGCGTTACAAGGTGCAATGTCGAACCTTGCCGCAGGCGTTATGCTACTTGTTTTCAGACCTTATAAAGTAAATGACTTTATTGAGGCCGCAGGGCGTTTTGGTAAAGTAACAGAAGTAGATATGTTTACTACTATTTTACAAACGTTCGATAACCAACAGGTTATTATCCCAAATAGTCAAATTTGGGGTGCGCAAATTATTAACCATTCACATCATCCAATTCGTGGTGTTGATATGCATTTTGGTGTTGCTTACGGTGAAGATACAACGGCTGTACGTAAAGTTATTGATGCAGTACTTGAAGCGCATCCGCATATATTAAAAGATCCCGCTCCTTTTGTTGAAGTGGAAACGCTTAACAACAGCTCAGTAGACTTTTTAGTGAGACCTTTTTGTAAAGGTGAGCATTACTTCGATATTCTTTATACGGTGCCAGAATTAATTAAAAAAGCACTTGATGAAAACAACATCGAAATACCTTTCCCACATCGTAAAGTTATTTTAGTTAACGAAAGCAAAGATTAATTTTATATATTTAAGTTTAAACAAAAAGAGTGACTCTTAAAGTTTAAACTAATTAGATATTAAAAAACCACAGCGTATAATTGTTGTGGTTTTTTTATGCGTATCTAGTTAATGTATTAATTCAAGCCAGCTACAAAATTGGATTTATTATGAAGTTAAACGGCTCTTGCCACTGTGGCAAAGTAGAATTTACCGTCAACTCAAAGCACCCTTATCCTTACAATTTATGTTATTGCTCTGTATGCAGAAAAACCGCAGGTAGCGGAGGTTTTGTTATTAATTTAAGCGCAGAGTATAAAACGCTTGAAGTGCAGGGGCGTGAACACATTACCATTTATCATGCAAAAATAGGTGATAAAACCAGCCCGGCAGAGCGCCATTTTTGTAAGCATTGCAGTACAAACTTGTGGCTATACGATGCACGTTGGCCTGAGCAAGTTCATCCGTTTGCAGGTGCTATTGATAGTGAGTTACCCATACCGCCAGAGCGCACTCATTTAATGCTTGGTAGTAAAGCAAATTGGGTAAATGCGGCCATTAACGAAGGTGATAAGCAATTTGAAGAGTACCCTGATGAAAGTATCGCTGCTTGGCATCAGCGCTTAAACTTAGAACAATAAAATAGGTATGACCTAAAAGGCTGCGCTTTTAGCTTTGTAGTCATGAGTTATTGGATTGATAGTTATACCAATTCCAATAAATAGCTAATCTATTTTACTTGCTAAAACAACCCATTTCTTTGTTGTCAATTTCACAAAGGGAACAACCATTTACATCAATTTACGCCTAGAACTGAATTGTTTTTTCGGCGTAAAATTAAGATCACATACTTAATGGAATTGGTATAAGCAGATTGGTATTACTAGCCAAATTTTAGACATAAAAAAACCTCAGCCAATAATTAGCTGAGGTTCAAAAAGTGGTACCAGCGGCCGGACTCGAACCGGCACTCCTTTCGGAAGGGGATTTTGAATCCCCCATGTCTACCAATTTCATCACGCTGGCATAATTTTTCTTTAATCTTTTAAATATAAAAAATAAAGAAAAACCACTTAAAATAAAAAGGATACTTATATACCTCTTATTCTGTATCCGCATTATACAAACAATAGAGGGAGCAGCAAGCATTTTCTTTTGTTTGTAATAACAACTGGTTGATAATTAATCGTTTGTAGCAAGGAGACTCCACTGGTAAATTTTTTAAGTCTTTTTGGCTGATATATAAAGCGAATATTTTGGGTTATGAGTGCTATTAAATTTGTTATGCGATTGAATAAATAAACAATTGAACTATTGGTAATAGCTCAATACATTATGATAATTATTCCCGCTTTATTCCGATGTTGCGCTTAATTCAGGTATTATTTGCGCAACAAGGTTTTTAAGACATTATATATGACCCAATTAAGTGCCAAACAGAACATTCAAGCGATTGTTAAAGCAATTAAGGCAGAGGAAGCATTACTTCGTCAAAAGCATCCATTACTTGCACATCAAAATACCTTAGGGTTAATCATTTTATTGCTGTCGCTGAGTGCTCTTATTGGCGTTGGGGTTTTATATTATTTAGCCATAATACCTGCTTGGGTGTGCATAGTGCTTGCGGCTATTGCTGCGTCTATTTCCCATGAGTTAGAACACGATCTTATACATAAACAATACTTTAGTAACCAGCCGTTTATGCATAATTTTATGATGCTAACAGTATGGTTAATGCGGCCAAATACTATTAGCCCGTGGTACCGACGTAAAATGCATTTACACCATCACAAAACCTCAGGCACACAACAAGACTTAGAAGAACGCTTGGTGGGCAATGGTATTAAAAATCCATTTATGCGTGCGCTAGTTATTATGGATGGGTTATTAGGGTTAGTTATTTCTACTAAACGTTTTAGAAAAGAAATTAATGGCTTTAGTTTTTCGAGTGTTTTTAATGCGGGGTTTCCGATAGCGACTGCGTATTTTACTGTTTTATACAGCGTTATTGTGTTTCATATCGTGGATTTATTTATACCACTTTCGCTAAATTCACCTAGCTGGGTACTAAGCACAATGAACGTGTTTGAATTTTTAATGGTCGTGCTTATTGTGCCTAATATTATTCGCTCAAGCTCGCTTAATTTTGTTACCTCAAGCATGCATTACTATGGCGGCGTTAATAATATGCTTGAGCAAACTCATGTACTAACGAGTCGTTTATTTATGCCGTTTCACTTGTTTTGTTTTAATTTTGGTAAAACGCATACCATTCATCACTTTGTACCAAATCAGCCGTTTTATTTACGCCAAATGCTAAGTGAAAAAATACTTAAAGTGATGCAACAGCATAACGTGCGCTTTAACGATTTTGACAGCATTAAAAATGCGAATGCTTACAAGGCATAACCTAAACCTGGGTAATAACGGATGATTGCTTTAGTTGGATATAAAACTAAAGTAATCATCTATAAATTAATCCGCTCTTTTAAATCGCTTTTTTATCAATCCAAATAACTTTATTATTCCAAGCGTTAATAACATCGGCACGCCAATTAAAACGAGTTCTTTTACAAACGGTAAAATATACATCAATATCGGCGCTATATTTGGCTTTTCTCCTTCAGGTGAGCCGTGGCTATAACCTTGTAGGTTTATTTGCATTGCCCAATCTGTTCGCTCCAAAGTCACCAATATAAGGCTCACTAAAACAGATACAATTAAAACGATGCTGGTGCGGGTTTTCCACTGTTGTTTTAAGTGCTTCATTATTTAGCCTCCTTTGCAAACATGCGTTTTGTTAGCTTTAATATCCATCCTAAATTAAGCGCTAAATGAACACCTAACATTGGCATAATAAAAGTGGCCGAATCGTGATGTATTTTTGACCAAAAGTCTTGAATGTTTAAACTAATATCAAGCGCAGGTAGTAGAGCAACCGACACTAAAAAGCCACTCACAAATACCAGTAACATCATTATATAAAGTAGGTAGTCCCATATAATATTAAACCGTTCACGCGCTGTTATGTTTGCTAATAAACGGCTAAAGCTACGTTGAATCCAATCCCAATGAAGTAATAAATGAATTGCAAAAGGCACTATAAAAAAGATGCTAAACCATTCGTGTAAAGGGACGCCTGTTGCTTGTGGTGCACTTACTAACATAAAGCTAATAAGCAGTAAGGTGGGTAGTGTTTAGAAATCTGTGTCATTTCAGTATTATTAAGAAAACAGGAGTGACACATGACTCAATCTTTCGATTTCAACAAAGCATTAGCTGAACTTCAAGCTGGTAAAGGTCTTACTG